>RFFS01000042.1 GCA_003696775.1 Calditrichota bacterium | reverse complement strand
GAAATACATCATAACGCCATAGATTTTTCAATACGAATGTTTTATTCCCGCAGCGAGGGAAAAAAGGCGTTTTTCAATGATAATAAAGTCAAACAGTTTTCCGAAGTTGTCGGTCAGATGCCGGTTGTCGTATTATCATTGGATGATATGGAAATTATGTACGGATATAGCAATGAAAGAAGAAAGTGGTTGGATATTTTAATATCCCTGATCGATCCGCTCTACCTTTCAGCGTTGAAAAAATATAAACGCACCCTGATCCAAAAAAACAAACAGCTTGCAAACGATTTTCCGGACAAGGAAGAAATTAGCGCCTGGAATATACAGTTGGCCGCGTATGGCGCGGAAATCATAAAAAAACGCGTGGATATAGCAAATGAAATAAACCGGGAGTTGGCGGAGGTCTATCAAAACATTTCCGGTGATCATAAACAGGTGGAAATAAAATATCTTTGCAAAACGGAAACAAACCTTTATGATGCGGAAAAAATCCGCGAGGCGCTGCTAATTGGATATGAAAAAGATTTTTTTAATGAAAAAATCAGGAAACTCACCTTAACCGGTCCCCATAAAGATGATGTGCTCTTTTACAAAGACAATTATCCCATAAAAAAATTCGGTTCCGTAGGGGAAAACAAAACCTTTTTAATCGCCCTTAAAATATTGGAACAACGGTTGATCAAAAGAAAAACTGGAAAAACGCCTTTGTTATTGCTGGATGATATTTTTGGGGAGCTGGATAACGAGCGTGTGCATAATTTTCTGGGTTTGGTGGAAAATGATGGCCAAACCTTTATCACTACAACCAATTTTCAACGGATGAATACCATTATTGAAATGGATTTTCATCATTTTAATGTTACCGAAAAGGGGATTGCATATGCGCCGACGCTACACTAAAGTGGGCGATGTACTGGCTAAAATATTGGATAACACCCCTGCACGGGATTCCTGGCAACTGGAACAAATCAAAAAAATGTGGACACGCCTCGATCCTGTTTTGGTGAAGCACAGCCAACCGGTAACCTACTTTAATAAAACCGTGATATTGAAAACGGAAAATGAAATGTGGAAAACGGAATTTGAAAAAAATAAAGAAGCCATTGTGTTGAAACTTAAAACGTTTCTGCACGGAGTAAAAGTGGAAAATGTTGAATTTACTATGTAATCGCAGACAGGAAAGATATGCCTAACAAAGAATATACCGCTGAGAACATTCAGGTTTTAAAAGGATTGGAAGCGGTACGGGTACGCCCCGCCATGTACATCGGAGATGTGACCTTTAAAGGACTCCATCACCTGGTGTATGAAATCGTGGATAACAGCATCGATGAGGCGTTAGCCGGATTTGCCGGCAATATCCGGGTGTATATCGACCGCGATGATTCCATAATTGTGGAAGATGACGGCCGCGGTATTCCCACCGATATGCATCCGGTGGAAAAAAAGCCCGCCGTGGAAGTGATCATGACCGTTTTGCATGCCGGCGGCAAGTTTGATAAAAATACCTACAAGGTTTCCGGCGGCCTTCACGGAGTGGGCGCCTCGGTAGTGA
The DNA here is from genome assembly GCA_003696775.1 of Calditrichota bacterium. Lineage (GTDB taxonomy): Bacteria > Calditrichota > Calditrichia > Calditrichales > J004 > J004. The sequence continues at coordinate 10,534 of RFFS01000042.1, read as the reverse complement.
ATGCCCTTTCAGAATGGTGCACAGTGGAAATTTACCGTAGTGGTAAAATCTATTTTCAAAAATACGAACGCGGCATTCCGGTTACCCAACTGCAAATCAAAGGGGAAACCGAAAAACGCGGAACCCGGGTGCACTTTTTACCGGATAAAACTATTTTTAAAGATACTCATTACCAATATGATATTCTTGCCAAGCGTTTAAAAGAACTGGCTTTTTTGAACAAAGGCATTACCATTACCCTTTCCGATTTACGTTATGACAAAGAAGAGAGTTTTTCATATGACGGTGGATTGATCGAATTTGTTAAATATCTCGATGAAGGAAGAACCGCGCTGCATGAACCGATTTATATAGAAGGCGAAAAGGAAAATACACCTGTGGAAATCGCCATGCAGTACAATGGTTCTTACACGGAAACCGTGCTGACCTATTGTAATAATGTGAATACCGTGGAAGGCGGGACCCATCTGTCCGGGTTCAAAGCGGCCTTAACCCGCACTCTGAATAATTATGCTCAAAAAAACAATCTGGTAAAATCCAACGATAAGGTGAATTTTACGGGTGAGGATGTGCGCGAAGGATTGACGGCGGTGATCAGCGTAAAGGTCGCCGAACCGCAGTTTGAAGGGCAGACCAAAACAAAACTCGGTAATTCCGAAGTGCGCAGCGCGGTGGAAACGCTGATAAATGAAAAGCTCTATGAATTTCTGGAAGAAAACCCGAATACAGCCAAAAAGATCATCGAAAAAAGCATTGCCGCGGCACGGGCACGGGAAGCCGCCAAAAACGCGCGCGAACTGACCCGTCGTAAAAATGCCCTGGAAAGCAACTCCCTGCCCGGTAAGCTGGCCGACTGTGCATCGAAAAATCCGGAAGAATGTGAAATTTACCTGGTGGAGGGCGATTCCGCGGGCGGTTCCGCCAAACAGGGGCGCGACCGTAATTTTCAGGCCATCCTGCCGTTGAAAGGTAAAATTCTCAATGTGGAAAAAGCGCGTTTGGATAAATTGTACAGCAATGATGAAATCCGAACCATTATCACGGCGCTTGGCACGGGAATCGGCTCGGAAGATTTTGACATTGCCAAATTACGCTATGATAAAATCATCATCATGACAGACGCCGATGTGGACGGCTCGCATATCCGCACATTGTTGCTCACCTTCTTTTTCCGTTATATGAACGAATTGGTGCAAAAAGGAAAAATCTATATAGCCCAACCGCCTCTGTATAAAATAAAAAACGGTAAAAAAGAACAGTATGCCTATTCCGACGCGGAAAAGGACGCCCTGTTAAAAGAAATCCCCGAAGAGCAAAGAAGCAAAGTCAACCTGCAGAGATATAAAGGTTTAGGGGAAATGAATCCCGAACAGTTATGGGAAACCACCATGAATCCCGACACCCGTACGGTATTGCAGGTGACACTGGAAAGCGCCATCGACGCAGATCATATTTTTACCACTTTAATGGGCGATGAAGTGGAACCACGCCGCCGGTTTATTGAAGAAAACGCCCAATATGTACGAAATCTGGATGTTTAGACCCTATGGAAGAATCACGCGAAAGAATCATACCCATACTTATTGAACAGGAAATGCGGGAATCCTATCTGGATTATTCCATGTCCGTAATTGTTTCCCGCGCCCTGCCCGATGTACGCGACGGGCTGAAGCCGGTGCATCGCCGTGTACTATACGGCATGCGTGAGTTAGGCGTTGTGCATAACCGCGCTCATAAAAAAAGCGCCCGTATCGTCGGGGAAGTGCTTGGTAAATACCACCCGCACGGCGACAGCGCCGTATATGATACCATGGTGCGCATGGTGCAGGATTTTTCCCTGCGCTATCCGTTGATAGACGGCCAGGGGAACTTCGGTTCCGTTGATGGTGACTCGCCGGCGGCCATGCGTTATACGGAAGTTCGCATGAAACAAATCGCCGAGGAGTTACTGGCCGATCTGGACAAAAAAACGGTGGATATGACCCGCAACTTCGACGACTCACTTGATGAACCGACGGTGTTGCCGGCCAAAATCCCCAATTTGCTGATAAACGGATCATCCGGGATTGCCGTGGGCATGGCCACTAACATCCCGCCGCATAATCTGCGCGAGGTAGCCGAGGCGGTAAAAGCGCTGATCGATGATCCGGAGCTGGATATTTTATCGATGATGGAATATATCAAAGCGCCGGACTTCCCAACCGGTGGTATTTTATACGGTATCGAAGAAGTTAAAAAAGCCTATTTAACCGGCCGTGGAAAAGCCATCGTCCGGGCCCGCACGGAAATCGAAGAACTTAAAAACGGAAAATCACGCATCCTGGTGCATGAAATTCCCTATCAGGTCAATAAACTCAATCTGATCAATAAAATCGTAGAGCTTGTTAAAGATAAACGGGTGGAAGGTATTTCCGATTTACGGGATGAATCGGACCGCGACGGCATGCGCATTGTTATTGAAATCAAAAAAGATTACGATCCCGAAGCGGTTTTGAATTTATTGTATAAATACACCCAAATGCAGGTTACCTTCGGGATTATTCTGCTCGCTCTGGTAAACGGCCGCCCGCAGGTGCTCAATCTCAAACAAATAATTCAACATTTCATCAATCACCGCATCGATGTGATTGTACGGCGCACAAAATTTGACCTGGAAAATGCCGAAAAGCGGGCGCATATCCTCGAAGGATTGCGGATCGCCATTGACAACATCGATGAAATCGTGGAATTGATCAAAACATCCACCAGTCCGGACCATGCCCGTGAGCGTTTGATGGAACGTTTTGGTTTGTCTGAAATCCAGGCCAAAGCCATTTTGGATATGCGTCTGCAACGCCTGACCGGATTGGAACGGGATAAAATCGAAAAAGAATACCAGGAATTGCTGGTGCTGATCAAGGATTTAAAAGATATTCTGGCCAATAAAGAACGGCAGTTTAATATCATCAAAAGCGAGCTGGATGAAGTCGTCAACCGTTATGGAGATGAGCGGCGGACGGAAATCGTCATGAATTATGAAGAAATATCGATGGAAGACCTGATAACTGAGGAAGATATGGTGGTAACCATTTCTCACAATGGGTTTATCAAACGATTTTCCGCCAGCGCCTACAAAACGCAAAATCGCGGGGGACGCGGCGTTTCCGGGGCCAAAACCAAGGATGATGATTTTATCGAACATCTTTTTACGGCCAGCACGCACGATTACATTCTTTTCTTTACCGATCGCGGGCGGTGCTATTGGCTTAAGGTCTATGCCATTCCCCAGTCCGGTAAAAATTCCCGCGGGCGACCGGTTATCAACCTGATCGATATTGAAAAAGGTGAAAAAATTCAAACCTTTATCACCATCAAAAATTTTGATCAGGATGGTTATATCGCCATGGCCACGGAACAAGGCATCATCAAAAAAACGGAACTGCGCGCCTTCAGCCGGCCGCGTCGTTCGGGTATCATCGCCGTTAATATTCGTGAAAATGATAAACTGATCAATGCCGAAGTGACCGGTGGCGATGATCATATACTTGTGGTAACGCGTGAAGGCAAATCCATCCGTTTTGATGAAAACGATGTGCGCGGCATGGGACGCAATTCCACGGGTGTGAAGGCGATTAGCTTGAAAGATGATGATCGTGTGATTGCCATGACCATTGCTGATGACAGTAAAACATTGCTGACCATTGCCGAAAACGGATATGGCAAACGCACACCCATCGAAGAGTATCGCCTGCAGCATCGGGGCGGAACCGGAATCATCGCCATGAAACTTTCCGATAAAACAGGCAAACTGGTGTCGGCCATCAGTGTGGATGAAGAGCAGGATATCATGATCATTACCACAAAAGGGATTGTCATTCGCCAAAAAGTGGCACAGGTAAGTGTGATTGGTCGCAGTACCCAGGGCGTTAAAATGATACGTCTGGATGATAACGATACGGTGAGTGATATTGCCCTGCTTGATGCCGTGGAAGAAGATCAGGAAAATGAAGAAGAACAGGATACATGAAAAAAATATCCGAATCGACCGTTAAACGTTTATCGCAATATTATCGGATTTTAACCGATCAAATTGAAAAGGGCCGGGAAACCATTTCATCGCATAAGATTGCCGAAATCAATCAGGTCACCGCAGCCCAGGTGCGCAAGGATTTATCCTTTTTCGGATCATTCGGTAAGCGCGGACTGGGTTATAATACCGTGGCTTTACGTAAAAAGATAGGCGATATCCTCGGCTTAAACCGAACATGGAACGTGGCTTTGGTCGGTTATGGGAATATCGGTCGCGCCCTGTTAAAATATGATGAATTCAGAAAGCAGGGATTCCTCTTTCAGGTTGTTTTTGAAGCCGACGAGAATAAAACAGGCCGGACCGATGGCGGGGTCGAAATCGTACACACCAAAGATGCGCCCTCTATTGTAGCCTCAAAAGAGATAGAAATCGTAATTATTGCCGTGCCGGCGCGGGAAGCGCAAAAAGTAATCGATTATTTCATCGATTTGGGGGTTCGGGCCTTTTTAAACTTTGCCACAACCAGCATTCATGTACCGGAAGGTGTAGTGGTGAAAAATGAAAATATGTCCATAGAGCTGGAAGCGCTCTCTTATTTTCTTACCAATGAATAAAAAAAAGCGCTGCCGACAACCGACAGCGCTTTGATTGAATTTTCCGAAAGCTAATTTTTTTCCAGTTCCTGTGCTTTTTTATAAGCGGCTTCGGCTTCTTTTTTATTTCCCAAACGTGCATGGGCCACGCTGATATTGGTCCACATATTCACATCGTCGGGGAATTTTTCCACCCCGGCCTGCAATGTTTTGAGTGCCTCTTCGTTTTTTTCCAGTAAAAGTTCGCTTTGTCCTTTCAGCTGATAGGCTTCCTTAAAATCTGGATCCATTTCAAGCACTTTTTCAAATAAAGCCACCGCTTCATTGAGGTATTTGTTTTTTACATCATCGGAAAGATCGGGGCTTTTGTTTGTGGCATTGACCAATAACAAGCCCAGGTTAAACGGCAACGCTTTTTCTTCCGGGTTAAAACGGATCGCTTTGCGATAGGTTTCGATGGCTTTGTCGGTTTGATGCTGGAAATCATAGGTTTGCGCCAGCAGGGTTAAAGCATTGGCATTGGTGGAATCTTTTTCCAAAGCTTTGTTTAATTGAGTGATGGTGTTATCGTAATCTTTGTTGTAAAAATAGAGCGAGCCGAGATCGGCATAGGCATTGGCGCTATCGGGAAAAGTTTTGGTCAGGTTTTTATAAGATTCGATAGCGTTATCATTATCACCTAAAATTTGATAACAAATGGCGATCATCCGGGCGGCATTGTAATTGGTTTTAAGCTGATTGGCGTAAGTGAAATATTGAATCGCTTCCTGCATAACCTTTTTGGCTTCTTCCGGGTTTTCACTTTTTACCTGAGGATATTTTTGATAATCCTTGATACCGGCGTTAAACGTATCCACAAAGTAACGGTTGCGCTGGTTAAGAATTTGAACGTCAAATTGTTTACTGAGCGATTCCGCCTTGTTAAAAGCATTGATCATTTCATCGTATTTCTTGAGTTCGCCGCTAATCAATCCATAGTAATACCAGGCTTCGGCATTATCCGGATATTTTTCCACGGCTATTTTAGCTTGTTCGTAAGCTTCGTTATAACGTTTGCCGTTGTAATGAATGACGGCGCCACTTAATTCCGGCGGACGGCAGGAAGATACAAGCAAGGCCAATCCAAGCATTAAAACAGCCAGCATGCTGGATTTATACATAATGGTCTCCTTTGAGTCGTTGGTTGTAATTTTTTACTGTAAAATAGTTTTTAAGCTAAAAAAATGATAATTTACTTGCAAAAATTTTACATGAGGCCCAATCATGCGTTTATTACTGGTGGTAATCTTCATGACCGGTTTTTTGTCGGCTCAAAACCGGGATTTTGATGAAAAGAATTTTTTTGAAAACCTGAGGGCATCGTATTACACGCTGCAACAAGCGCCCATACACAATTATGTGGTCTTGGTGCAAAACGATGCACTGCAACATATCGCCGGGCAATATTGGCAAAACCCGGAAATATTTCCCATGCAACTCATCTGGGTAAAACCGCAAAGTATGTTTTTATCCCAACAAGGCGTGCCGGCCCTGCCGGATTCGATACAAAGTATTTATAACGAAACGGTTAATGGTCTCAAGCAACAAATTCAGGGATTGCTGGTGGACATGAATCGTTTTTATACGGTAGGCATATTTAATGATATTCCCAATGATTATAAGCTGGAGCATCAGGCGCCCTATGTGCGTATTTCTTTTAAACGGACTGTCGGTGGTGATAATACCGAAAATGAATATATATTTGGTGAAAACGGTCTGTGTTTAAAAACAATCAGTCGCGCGCCGGATCAAAAACGCACAATCATTACCCTGCCCCGCTTTAGAATAACCAAAACGCAATGGCTGTGTACCGGATGGGAAGTGCAAATGTGGCAGGGCGATTCTGTTCAAACGGGTTATAACATCACATTGGAATACAGCCAATACAAAGAAGTATGGGTGCCCTATACGGTGGAAATCAATGTGCAGCAGGCCCGCTCGCCCCGACAAATCTTCGCGGATCGGATTTATTTCAGAAATTACATTTTTGATAAATCGTTACAGGTCATTAACCGGTAATTTCATTTAATTTTAAATCAGGTTTAAATTGCCACGCAGTTATGGGTATTCAACGGACGCATGGAGTAAAAACATCCCATTGAACTCAATTTAAAATCGGTTGGCCCCCCTGTATTCAAGACCACGGCGTTTAGACACTTTTAGAACAAAATTCCTATTTTCGTATTAACAGGTATCTCATTGCCCGATTATGTGGCGCAGCAGCTTAATTCCGAAACATTTTTACTGAAAGTTATCGCCGCAAGTTTGATACCTTCGCTTAAGGTAAGGTACGGATGCAACATGTCTTTAATCTGTTCTACCGTAATACCAAACTGTATGGCCAGGGCAAGTTCCATCAGCAATTCGGAGCCTTCCGGGGCTAAGATACGCGCGCCGACTAAGCGGTCGTTTTGGCGATTACGTATCAGTTGAATAAAACCGCGGGTATCGCGGGCGGCTATGGAACGGGGTACATAACTTAAAGGTAATGTGGCGCTTTCCGCATCGATACCCGCCTGACGGGCCTGCCGTTCGTCCATGCCGATGCCGGCGATTTGTGGATCGGTGAAAACCACCCAGCCCAGCGCGCTGTAATCAGCGGCTTTTTTATTCCCTGAAAACATATTGTTTACCGCCAGCTTACCCTCATACGCTGCCGTATAAACAAACATGTGTTCACCGAGCACATCGCCCGCCGCGTAAACATGGGGCTGTCCGGTTTGCAGAAATGCGTTGGTTAAAACGGCGCCATGTGTTGAAAGCCGGATGCCGTTTTCCTCAAGTCCCATATTGTGCGTGTTGGGTGTGCGCCCCGTGGCAACGACCAGGGTAGCCGCCTCAAAGGTGCGCGGTTTTCCGGCAACCACGGATTCCACGTAAATGCTTCCGTTATTTTTGTGGATGCGTTGAAAATCGTTTCCGGTAATAATCCGAATACCTTCATCTTCCAAATAACCGGTCAGTGCATCGGTCAGCATATTACTTTCGGTGGGCATGATGCGTCCGGAACGTTGCAGCAGAGTCACCCGGCTGCCCAGGCGGGCAAACATTTGGGCCATTTCCAAAGCGATATACCGTCCGCCGAGTATGATCATCGATTCCGGTAAATGGTCCAGTTTAAAGGCGCCTTCATTTGTCAGATAAGGAACATCGTTTAAACCGCGAATATCGGGTATGTGCGGGCGGGCGCCGCTTGCAAGTAGAATATGGCTGCCGTGAATGGTTTCACCATTGACTTCCACGCTATGGGGCGATGTGAGACGGGCGCGGCCCTCTATTAAACGGAACATATCCATATCCTTCACCACATCGATATATTTTTGCCGACGTAAATCGGCGACGAGGTCGTGTTTTTGCCGCATCAGGTCTTTAAATCGGCTTAGACGAGCCGCGCCTTCGATGCCTGGAAATGGGATGTGATTGGCTTTGTACATGCTTTCCGCCGCGCGAATGAGGTTTTTGGAAGGTACGCAACCCACATTGACGCAGGTGCCGCCAATGGGCAATCCGTCGTTGATCATGGTGACGCGGGCGTCGTGGGAACGGGCTTCAATGGTAGCCGCAAAAGCCGCCGAACCGCCACCGATGATAATCAGATGTTTATCCTGGGGGTCCTGGGCATCGGTTGTTCTGTAGCCGGTAACTTTATAAGAGCCGATGGAATTGATGTGCCGGACAATCGCATCGGCGGAAATGCTATCCGGATCAAACGCCACACGCGCGGAAGCCCGTGGATAACTGACATCCTTGTTGATAATGCCTTCCATGTCCAGTTTTTTGGCGATGCCGGTGGCGCAATGTTCACAGGTCATGCCGCTGATATCCAATTGTAATGATTTAATTTTTGGCATGGCAAATTCCTTTAATTGGAAGATGTATGTATGGTTGACGGATACCCGGCCTGGGTTGTCGCGGCAATTATTTGTTCCGGTTTTACTTTGGACGGGTTATAGCGAACCACCGCTTTTTTTGTTTTTAGGTCTGCCTGGGCGCTTACAACGCCATCGAGTTTTTTTAAACTTTTTTGCACGGTAAAGGGACACGCCGGACAGCTCATCCCCGGAACATCGAGAACGATTTCTTTTAACGTGCTGTGAGCGGCTGTCAGCGCGGACGAGGATTGGTCTTCTTCGGCCGCTAATTTTTCGGCTACGTAGGGCGTGGCCAGTAAAGCAAAAACAAATACGGTGCTTATCCATAAGGTGATCTTATTAATACGGTCGGACCTGGGGTTGGCACAGTAACTGCCGGGCTCACAGGCTTCGGGTTTGGGTTTGTAAATCTTGTAAAAAGCATAAGCTAAAACAGCGAGAGTCAGGGCCATTAAGTAAGGACGAAAAGGTTCCAGGGCGGTCAGGTTGCCCACCCAGGCGCCGCCGATACCCAAAGCCAATAATAGCAAAGGGCCGACACAACAAACCGAAGCCGCCAGGGCGGCGACAATCACGCCGGCTATCGTGCGCCGGTCTTTTTTTTCAGGAGGCAATGAACGGCTCATAACAAATCCTTTCATGTTAGTTTATTTGATAAGATGCCCCGTACCATGATACAGGGTTACAAAACCCGTTCTTTTAAAATTTCAAAAGTAATATACAAAGCCTATAGTATGATACAGGGTTGGGAAAAAGTAAAAAAAGAATCACTTTTTAGGCATGTGTTACACGCCATGGCCAAAAAAGACGTCTGTTTTACGCGACAGTACGGATAGCGGATGTTGGATGTAAACAACAATCCGATTTTGTAACCATATGTATAACTTCATAATTAACAGTATCTTAACCATGTAATAAAAAGCTGGCACGGAGCTTGTCATATACCAGGCTACACCGAAATCCCAACAAATCATTAAGGAGGAATTATGAGAAAAGGTTTTTGGATCGCTTTGGTCATGTTGACCCTGCCCCTGACCATGCAGGCACAGGATGCGCATTTTGGAGCCGGTTCGATGGTCGTGGGCGGCAACATAGACTTATCCGCCTTGCAGCTTGGTTATGGCGGCAGCTTTGAATACGGGATCACCAACTCAATAGGTATCAAGCCGGGCATTGTGATTCACAATTACGACCTGGGCACACAGACCTGGTCGTTCACGGTGATAGACGGATGGGCCACATACCATTTTAGCGGCGGAGGTTTTTTAAGTTTCATGGATCCTAAAAAATTGGATAATTACGCCATGCTGGGTGTAACATTTGCTTCCTTTGGCGTAAGTGGTGGAACAGGCAATGAAGAAACATCGTCGAGTTTCGGTTTTGGCGGCGGTGCCGGCTCCCGTTACTATTTTAATGATAAATTATCCTTTTCGGCCGAGGGTAAATACCGTTTGGCGACTTTTAAAACGGATACCTATTCCCTTGCCATCGGTTGGTACACTATTTCGGTGGGGGTCAGTTACGCCATCAATTAGCATCGATATTTAAACTTCCCTGAGCCGCTTACATCATATATACCTTAGTTACCCGGTGTTAGGTAAATTGTAAGTGGCTCTTTTTTATTTTCCTAAATTAAGACTATAAGTAAAACCCAACATCGGACGAAAAGTACCATCATTTATGATCACGGAGCCTTCCAGAGCCATAAGTTCTGTTTGAATGCCGATGCTAATCGCAGGCAGGAAAACAGTGTGACCCTTTGTATAACTATAATTGACCTTAGCGCTGCCGGATTGACTGACTGTATTGATTTGAAATAACAGTTTTGGTGTAATTATCAGGGCCGTGTGCCGGGAGAAATGATAACTTATGGGCCAAATGCATTCGGCTATTAATGTAGAATAATCAAAAACCACCGACCGGCCGGAATAAGTAGCGCTACTGTCTTTATTGGACCATGGCCAGGCGTAACCGATAACCGGCATGAATGCCATGGCCCATTTATTATCCCGATTCATGAT
>RFFS01000041.1 GCA_003696775.1 Calditrichota bacterium | reverse complement strand
TACCGTACTGCTGTTATTAAACGCCAGGCGTGACGACGGACTGAAGGTCGCGCTCGATGAGCCCGACGCGCTGAAGATGATGCTGTCGCTGTTGGTGACGGCATTGCCAAAACGATCCCGGGCGGTTACCGTATAAGCAACTCCCGTCCCCGCGGTGGTTACCTGATCGGTCGTTGGTGAGAATTCATAATAATCCACAGGTTCCGAAGCGCCGGTCACATCCACCGACCATCCCAGATTATTGGCCAACTGTATGGAGGAGGAATCGAGAACCGCATCGACACTGGATACATACGCGTTTCCGGTGCTGACGGATGCGGGCAAATCCTGATAAAAAGATACCACGAGGGAATCGATGGCTTCCATCGTGGCCGTTTGTATCACCAAAGAGTCGCCCACAATGGACCAGGTGGCATAGCCCCTGTCCGTGGGTGCGCTGCTGCTGTTTTGTATGGCCGCGATACCGCTGTTTATTTTTATCTGACTGACCACCGGGTCCGCGACAAAGGGCGTGGCAATGGCAAACCGATCCAGCTTGCCCATTTGATCTGTTCCGGCCGGGTTAATGTTGTCAAAGGTATAGGTAAACTTTACCGTTTCGTTAACATTTCCGGAAGTGGGCGCTATGGACGCATCCGTTCCATTGACCCGTTTGCCCGTCCATAAAATGGCAAAATAATTGTCAACGGAAAAGCCGGTGTTAGCCGCGTATTGTAACGCTTCCGTCGATGTGGCCTGAATACCAATCGTGGCGCTGGCGCCGGGATCGGTGGCCAAATCAATTTTACCGTACTGAAATTTGAACAGATTAGTTGTTTCATACAGGATGACCTGAAATTCGATAGAATTGGTAATGTTGGGTAAATCCCATTGAATAACAAACCGACGGTAAGGCGCGGTACCAAGGGTTTTCACATATACATTCGCCGCCTGGCTCGATGTACCGCTTAAGTTATCCCAGTAAACGGCCATCATGGAGTCCTGTGCCGAGGCGCTGGGCAGGGTTACGTTGTCGGGCTGGGGATCGGTTGTTACACCGGGGTCTTTAAACGAAATCCAGCCATTGGCGGAGATATATACCTGATTTTTCGGTGAGCCGTAGAAGTTAAACGTAAAGGGCAGAGCCACGGCGGTTGAAACCTGATCGTCGATGGCGCCAAAAAACAATGCGCTGCCGTCTTTGATATCCGTCCAGTTAAAGTCGGTCTTGGGTGACACCAATGAGGTGGTCCACATATATCCAAAATTATCGTTGCCCCCCTGATTGGCCTGCAACGATGAAAAACTTGTCAGGAATAATACTATAAACAGGTTAAGGAATCGATTTTTCATCAACGGACCTCCACCTGTTGGGCACTATTCGGCACCCTTTTGCTACCGTACACACTTTGTTTCGCACCCGGTTTGCGGATCGATAGTGTCAGGGAGCCAAGCCTTTGCAGTTGTCTTCTGTCCGGTACCAACTCCAGTTCCATGGACTGACCGGCATATCCACCATTGGCTGCTAACCTTATAAGAACACCATTTTCCGTGGCTTTCCAATGGGCCACATCGGTTTGCCGGGGAACACCTCCGCTGTTTTTCAACCAAAATGGCCGACCGTTGATCTTTAAGGATTTCAGAACGGGCAGATAAAGCGAATCTGTTTGTATCAGCCATTGGCCGGACTCGTCCGGTGTCATGCGCACCCGTAGTAACGGACGGCTGTTTTCGGAAACCACCGCTACTTCCAATGTTCTGCTTTGAGCAAAAAGACCGCCCGCCCAAAAAAACATCAATATTGCGACCGTCAGACTCTTTTTCATATAGATCGATACCTTATAGTAAAAAATACAAGTAAAACATTAAATAATAGAGAATTACGTAAGATTAAACGTGATTTGCAACACAATCGAAAGATTAAGGGACATTCTCCAAAATATTAATTGAATTTTTGAATATTCCGGGTCTCGTCAAGATGCGACAAAAAGGCGCTTACCACATCCGAATCGAAGCGCTTGCCTGCATTGTATTCCAGATATTCCCGGGCGGTTAGCCTGGAAAGCGCCTTGCGATGCGGACGGTCGGACGTCATGGCGTCATAGGTATTGCATACGGAAAGAATGCGGACACCGGTGCTGATTTCGCGTCCACCTATTTTATGGGGATAACCTTTTCCATCAAAAGATTCATGATGGTGCAGAGCCAGTTCCACGATTTTTTCATCAAAACCGGCGGAACGCAATATAGCCGCGCCTTTTATGGTATGCTCCAAAATCTTTTGTTTGACAATATTTTCATCTTCACGAAAAACCTTGGGGTCCAGAAGGTATTTATCGCGTATGGCTATTTTCCCCACATCGTGTAACAACGTACCATAAGTGAGGTCTTTTACTTCGTGGGCGGGCAGACCCATTTTAGAAGCCACTTTACTTACATAGGTTGCCGTGCGGGTATTATGCCCACGGGCAAAAACATATTTGGCTTCCAGCGCTTTCATCATAGCCTTAATGGTTTTAAAGTAGATATCCTGAAATTCATTGGATAACTGCGACTGTTCCATAACAAATGCCGCCTGGTTGGCAACGATGGAAATCAGGTTGAGGTCTTCCGGTGTGAACATCTTACCGGTCACTTTTTTTCCCACAATCATCAGACCCGACAGGTGCCCTTTTATCAGGATGGGACAGAAGATATCTTTTTCAAATAACTTTAACAATTTGATTTCATCGGCAAAAAGATTGGTACGTGGTATGCTTTCCACCGGAAAGGGTTCCAGGGCGCTGTCGATATAATCCATTAAAGCGCTGTTCAAATAAAAACGGATTTTGCGCATGTCGATGCCCCGGATGCCGCGGGCGGCCTGCACACCAAAATATTTTTGTTCAGGACGCGCCTGTGTGAGGATCAGCGCATGCTCGGCGCCTATTTGTCCCATGATCGTTAACAGAAAAGATTCCAACGCCTTTTGTGTATCGGACGATTCACTTAACTGTCCGCTCATGGTCAGAATATTTTTAATTTCGATATTCTTCCGTTGCACATCCTTATGCAGGGAAGTTACCATCTGATTATTCAGATAGAGTTCCCTGCGTATCTTTTTATAAGCAGCCCGCAGGTTTTCCTGTTTTACTTCCAGTTCTTTCTGTTGGCGCTGCAGATGGGCAATCACACTTAAGGAAAAAGCGCTGACACCATCTATCAAAAGGGCACCTATGACAAAAAACGCTGCATAATTAACATTCACGGAACCGGGCATGACAATGTTTTGAACGGCAAGTGACAGAACCAGCAATGTGAGAACAAGCGCATTGGATATCAATCCGGCCCGGCTCCCCAGCAGGAAACGTTGGCCGGCCACTACAAACAATAAGGCCGCTGCAAACAACAGATGCACGTTTCCGGCCATCAGATAGGCGCTAAGTAATAATACCGTTTGTGTAATCAGTGCCCCTTGCGCCACATTGTGACGAAAAGGCAGGCGGGTTTCTTTAATCAGATAAAAGGCAAAAACAAGACCTGCGGCCAGGCTCAGTCCGACAAAAAACAACAGACGGGGCATCGCCGAAACCGATAACTGAATAATCGTAATAACCAGCAGGGCAGTCAACAATGCGCCCAGCACATAGCTCACGCTACGCGCGCGGTTTTTACGGATATATTCAAAAAGTTCAAGCATTATTTTAATATGGCCCTTAAAAGTATTAAAAATTCCTTACCGTCATTCTCCACAAGTTTTTTATTCTTCAACGCCTTTTCATATCGCGGATTGATTTGCAACGCCTTGTTAAATTCATTCAATGCCTGGATGAATAAATTCCGGCATTGTATCAGGTGTACAATACCCAGACTATTCCAGAGATCGGCATAATCGCCTTTAACTTCAATAGCCCGGGATAAATCACGCTCAAACTTCTCAAGCGTGCGGTTGGTCAGACTTTTGCCACCGTACATAAACCGCAGATAAAAATCCACGCCGATCAAATTGTACATATCATCGGGAAAAACTTTTTCCCGCATGGTATCAATGATTTTAACAGCGGTCTTCACATCTTTTTGTTTCAGCGCTTTTTGAACTTTACTAAGCACCTGCCGCACATTTTTCAGCTTTAATTCCTTGAGCTGTTGTAAAGCTCTTTCCGCGCGAATGGAGGCCGGCGGCAGTTTGGTGTCTTTTTTATCCCCGAGGATGCTGTCCAGATATACCAGGGCCAGGTTATAACGGGCCAGGCGATAGTCGGGATTCATTCTTAATGCGGCCTGAATGTGATCGATGGCCTTAAAATGTTGTTTTTCCAGATAATAGGCAACACCGAGATTATGATGTATATCGGGATAATCGGCATTCAGACGCAGCGCTTCTTCAAACACACGGATGGCGGCATCGTATTCTTTAAGCCGGATACGGGCCAAACCCAGATTATTGTAGGCGTCGATCTGATTCTTGTTAAGTTTTATTGCTTTTTCAAAATGTCGGATGCCATCCTGAAGAAGATTGTTTTTTACAAAAAGCATGCCCATTTTAACATGGGAAGGGGCGTGTTTCAGGTTATTGATTTTTTCGGCAATGCTGAACATCAGTTCGATTTCCTGCAACGTTTCATCATGGAGCGATTCCACAACATTACGAATACGGTTTTCAAACTGATCCGGGTCCACATGGCGGCGCCGTTCGAAGGTCACATCGCTTTTATTGATCAGGCGCCCCTGTTCAAACACTTCACAACTGGCCTTTCCCTGGCTATGATGACTGGCTGTCTGTACATGAAACTTCCGGCCACCCACATTCACATCATCATTAAAACCAATATCGGCCATGCCTAAACTCCGCGATTTTAGCTATTGTTCTTTTACGGTTGTAATATCTTCTGTATATAACGTCAGGCGATTGCGTCCGCCACTTTTGGATTTGTATAACGCCTGGTCCGCTTTATAGACCAGATCTTCAAAATTATCGGCATTTTCCGGGAAACTGGCGCCGCCCAGACTGACGGTTAATTTTCCACCCGGCTGGACATTTTCCTTATAAAAGGGATATTCCTCTATTTTGGCCCGAATCCGTTCACCCAGAATGGGGATCACATCCCGCGGGATACCGGGCAGAATAACACAAAATTCTTCACCGCCGTAACGGTTGACGATATCTTCCTCGCGCACGGCATTTTTCAGTATACACCCCACACTGCGCAGGGCTTCATCGCCGGCTTGATGCCCGAGTGTATCATTATAATTTTTAAAATGATCAATATCAAGCATTAAGAGGGAAACCGGCACATTATTACGGCGCCCACGATTGATTTCTTCCTTTAAACGGTCCTCGAAATATCGGTAATTATTCAGGTTGGTCATCGCATCGGTTAAGGAAAGATTTTTTACTTTTTCATACGTCTGGGCGTTGCTGACGGAAATTGAAATCATATTGATCAAAATATTCAGAATATCCAGTTCATCCTTGCCGAATTTCTGTTCGGAAAGAAGCTGCCCGCTGCCGATGATGCCCTGCACGCGTTCGCTGTGCACAATGGGGGCCACCACTTCGATGCCGCGTTTTAGCAGATATTCCGCAAAATCGGCAAAGGCTTCCTGCTCTCCCAGGTATTCCATGGTCACGGCACGTTGGTTATGTTCAAAATAGTTGATCACGGGATGATCCACGGGCAGTTCAAGGTCGGCAATTTCCAGATTATCCACGCCCTTGGCGTATTTTTTGGAATATCGCCGCAAATTATTGTCGTACAACAGGGCCAGGCTACGCTGGCAGCCGATTTGCCCCACGATGATCAACAAGGCAGAATTGATGAGTTGATTAAGATTCAGGATGGAATAGAGTTCGTTGCTTACTTCCAGCAGGTTATGGATTTCATACACCCGGCGGCGCAGGTTACGTTCCACATTAACAAGCTGCTGTTCCTTTTGTACCAATTGTTTTTCCAGCTTTTGGATCCTGGTATCCTGTTGACGCACATGATGGGTTTCCTGTTTCAGGCTGACCATCTCGTACAATAATTCTTCCAAAAATGAAACCAGCCGACGGGCCTGGGGGGCTGAATTTTTGTAATTAAAAAGAAAAGCCGCACCCGGCGTTAAACGAAACAGACAGACCCAGCGCCCGGGCGCCGACATCCCCGCGTTAAGCAATAAATGTTGCATTTCCGATTGATCATTTAGGATGACCACGGCGGCTTCGTCGGAAAGCATTTTCTCCAGACGGTTACCATCGGAAAACGAAACCGGTTTCTGCATCCGCGGTTCCTTCCATTCGATCAACTTGGGATCATCGGAAAAATACAAACGCCCGAAGCCTTTCACCGGCAGGGCGATCTTTTCAAAAAAGGATAAAAAATTGAGGTTGAATTGTTGGCGCGTCCGTTCATCTTTCCAACCGGTCCGGGCGGAACGGATCAATTTAACCAGCTCCATGAGCGCGCTTTGCGTAACACCCTGCCCTTTAAATCCGTATTTGACGATAAGACGATCAAATATTTGCGTCATTTGTACAGCTATACCTCACGGCCCTGAGTTAATAAAATACAGGCTTGGATAGTAGAGAGTTAGATAGGATGGCCAACGGAATCATATCCGGCTTGAATGAAACGATCCGACAACAGATTCTTAAGCTCCCTGAATCCTAAACCCGCGGCCTGTGGACGGAACCGTTTCGTTCCGTCCCTTCCATGACCACCGTTCTATTCTTTTTATATAAACGAACGATTTATCATTTTCGCTATAAAACGGGCAAGTGTTTAGATTTTAGACAATATTATTTTGATCCGTAAACTTGATTGGGCTCCGCTCAGTTTTCCAGGCGGTTATCGATCGGTATCCGCTCTTTTAACGAGGCGATCCATGCTTTATACTCATGATCCCTCTTAAAACCCAGGGCCATTTGTTCAATTTGTTGCCAATCCGTTTCCAGGCTGAGCCGGCGCGCGGGGATACGGTCGTTTAATTTCACGATGTGGTACCCGTAGTCGGTTTTAAAGGGCAGACTTATCTCGCCCGGCTTAAGCGTGGCCACCACTGTTTTAAACTGCGGCACAGCCAGCCGGTCCATTTCAAACACACCGAGATGCCCTTTATCCTTTTTCACGTTTTCATCATCGGAATACTCCAGTGCCAGCTCTTCAAAAGGGGTGCCGTCCAGGGCTTTTTGACGAATTTCCATCAACTGATCATAGGTGCGCTGCTCATCCTGCTCCGAAGGCGTCACGCTAACCAATATATGGCGGGTATGAATTTTTTCACCGCGGCGTTCAATCATCTGGATAATATGAAATCCGAATTGTGTCTGAACGATATCGGAAATTTCGCCGTCGTTCAACGCGAAGGCAGCGGTTTCAAATTCGGGTACAAATTCACCGCGACCAATCAGGCCCAGATCGCCGTCGCGCCGTGCCGAAGCGGGATCATCGGAAAACTCCCGGGCCAAACGGGCAAAGTCTTCACCGGCATCCAGTTGTTTTTTAATGTTTTCGATTTTTTCGTAGGCTTTGGCCTGAGCCTCCGGGGAAGGCTGCACCAGTTTTAAAATATGGCTGATATCCACGCTTTCTTTAATTTCCGGCAGGCTGTCCTGATATTGTTTGTAAAACGCCTCCACTTCCCGTCTCGATATTTTTATATCCCGAAATCTCAGGGAACGCACCTTTTCCACCAGCAGTTGCTCTTCCAATACCTTTCGGGTATCTTTTCGAATTTTTTTCATCGGACTTTGAAAAGCTTTTTCCAACGCCGATTCCGAGCCGACCTGTTGCAGCATTAACTGGATGCGTTCGTCCAGTTTGCTGTCCACCATTTCCGGGTCAACCGTGATGGTATCCAGTTCAGCCTGTTCCAACATCAGTTTTTGTTCGATAAGAGATTCGATGGTGCGCTGACGTATGCGTTCCACCGCCTGCGGGTTGGTTTCGGGATTGATGCGGTTTTGCATCAAAAAATTACGCATGTATTGTTGAATTTCCGAACGCAGGATAATTTCCTTGCCCACCACAATGGCGATGCCGTCCACCAGTTGTTGCGTCCAACCGGCCTGCGTAATGAGCAGGAGAAAAAGCACGCTTCGTACGATCCTTTTCATAAAGTCCTTTCTATTCCGCTTTGCTTAAATAAGTTTGGATTTGATATTTTTGTTTCCAGGTGTCCAGTAAACGATGGAACTCCTCTTGTCTTTTTTCCCACTTCAACCGGACGATGATCTCATTTTTAACCAGGTCCAGGTCGCGCACGGTGCCCCTGGCGGCCACATCAAGCAACTGGATGAAATGATAACCATCCTTTACTTTGATCGGCGCAGATATGGCCCCGGTTTTCAGCCGTTTCAGCTTTTTTTGCAAAAATTCCGGCAACGAAGCCCGCGGTACATATCCCAAATCGCCATTGGGCATGGTTTCCGTGGATTGGTTATTGAAATAATACTTTTCGATGATGGCGCCCAGGTCGCGCGACTCATCGATTTCCTTAAAAATAGCCCGGTCCCGGTTTTCCACGAACAAATGGATCAAACGGACTTCATCTTCATTGCGGACAAATTCCTGCTTATGGGCATCGTAATAATCTTCGATCTGTTTTTGTGCGATGCGGTAATTTTTATTGAGCTTATCGTTCAGAAAATTTTCCGCCAGCAGGCTTTTTTGGTATTGCTCCACCATGAATTGTTGTTGGGGCGACAGAGTAACCCCTTCCTGCCGCGCAGTTTGGTACACAATTTCGTTTTCCACCCATTTCTTTATCAGGGTGCGCTTCATGGCCAGGCGTTCTTCATCGCTAAAGCCTTCGGGTACCTGGGCGTTCACCTGGTCCTTGACCAAAAAGGCGTCGTTCACCTGCGCCAGCATATCCGGAGGGACTTTGGCGCCGTTTTGGCACCCCGCCAGTAAACTGATGATGCCGGCCAGACCGACGACTTTAAATGGATGCCAAAAGTGTTTCATTGATTGTCACCGAATATTTGTCTTGTAATTCACGTTCCCACTTGCCGCGTCGTTCGCGGGTTTTCAATTGTTTTAACTTGACGCGTATCTGATTATAGGCATCTTCAAAGCTGCGTAATACATTTTCTTTTTTCGGCCCAGTTTTCACAATCGCCCAGCCTTTTTTATAGGGCACCGGTTCAATAATCTGATTGGGGCCATGTTTGAACGCTTCCCTGGCAAGCTTGCCAAATCCGTTAACGGCGCGAAAGCCCACATAACCGCCTTTTTTGGCGTAAAAAGCGTCATCGGAATAGGTTTCCGCGAGCTTACGGAAATCCCTGCCCTGCCGGGCCAGTTTATAAACCTTATCGATTTTGGCGCGGTCTTTACAATAGATAAATGATAGTTCCAGCTTTTCCGGAATCAAAAATTCCGATGGATGTGTATCGTAATAAGCGCGTAACGTATCCCTGGAAAGATGGACTTTATCTTTGATTTCCCTGCGTTCCGCTGCGCGCACCATCAAATAATGAAGGTATTTATCCAACTGCCGGACGATATCGGCTTCCTTATCAACACCCATGGTTTCGGCAAGAAAAGCCACAAACCGGGCTTCGGATTGTTTTTCCACATATTTTTTCAATCGTGGCAACTGTATCAGGCCGCGCACCCGGCCCGGGGCCTCGTCAGGAATGCCGGCCAGTAATTCCTCACCCGTTAACCGGCCACCGTCCCAGCCTGCCAGCACCAGTTCCTTTTGCTCATCCGTATAATATTTTTGACGCAGCATGTTTTTCTTATCCAGTTCCAGATTCAATTCCTGCAGTTTTTTCACGGCGTCCTCATCCACCTGATAGTGGTAACGTTTTTTCTTACGTTCCACCAGCTTTTCCCAACGGGCCATGCCGCTGTCGCGTATGCCGCCAAACATATAGTACTTGATATCACGCCGTTCCAAAGGCGTCAGCTCTTCCTGCCATCTTTTGTTGGGACGTTTTTCATCCAGGCGGATAATATGAAATCCGTACCGGGTTAAAACCGGGCCGCCTATTTGGCCGGGTTCCAGGGCATAGGCCGTATCCTGAAAGGCGCGCACCATGCGGCCCCAGTTAAAAAAGCCTAAATTTCCATGATTGGATTTGACATTGGGGTCATCGGAATATTGAAGGGCAAGTTTTTCAAAATCCGCGCCGTTTTGCAGTTTATGTTTGATTTCCACGGCAAGATCATGGGCCTGTTTCCCGTTCCGGGTGACATTTTTTACACTGCTGGAAGCATAACCTATCAAAATATGACTGGCGCGCAACTCATAGCGGCTTTTTTGATGCGCGTCCATGATCAAACTGTCTGAGATCAGACTATCGATCACCAGGCGTTCAAATGCCCGTTCCTTTAACATCTGAGTGCGACGTTGTGTATATTTAACCACAATTTCCGGGTCCTTGTCCAAACCCATGTCATAGGCGGCGTTCAGCTTTAATCGTTCACGGATCAGTTGATTGAGAACCGGCCGCTTCTTTTTCATATCCAGATCGCGAAAATTTTTCATTTTAGGGAAACGCCTGCTTAAGGCGTCCGCCAACTCCTGACGGGTTACGGTAAAATCACCGACTTCCGCAACGACATCATTTTCCTGCTTACAGGATACCATGGCCATGATTATGAGAAAGGCGATGAATAACCTACGCATAGTACTGTCGATCCTCCTGAATTTGGGGTAAACTTCAAGTTATAGGTTACGGATAATGCTTTGCAATACTTTTTTTGCGAACTCGAGACGATTCCGGTCGTCTTCCCCCTGCAAAGTAAGCGCCACGCCGGGGTCTTTCAGTTGATCCAGAAAACGCACGCGCGTCTCTTTACGATTCATAAAGGCCGGAATGATCTCCTTGAAAAAACGGTCGTCTTCGGCGGCTTTGGCGTCAAATATCAGCCGCAGGCTCGTCGGGCCGAGTATCACCCGGCGGGCATATAAACGTCCGGCAAGGATTTTTAGTTTCATCGCTTCAAGAAAGCGATCCACTTCCGGCGGCAGGGCACCAAACCGGTCGCGCAATTCCATCCGCATCTGATCCACCTTTTCCTCTTGCCGGTAATTCACCACACGATGATAAATGGCGATGCGTTCCAGATCATTTTCAATGTAATCATGGGGAATCAGCAAATCGAAATGAACATCCAGTTCGGGATCGGTATATATTTCACGCGCGGCGCTCTCTTCTTCCGGCAGACTTTTCTTCATCTCTTCAACGGCTTCATCCAAAATGCGGCAATAGAGATCAAAGCCCACGGTTTGCACAAATCCGCTCTGCTCCTTACCCAATAAGTTACCCGCGCCGCGGATTTCCAGATCGCGCAGGGCGATTTTATATCCCGATCCGAGATCGGTAAAATCCTGGATGGTTTGCAACCGCTTGCGCGCCAGTTCGGTCAGTTTATCCAACGGCGGTACCAGCAAATAGGCATAGGCCTGACGGCTGGATCGCCCGACCCGGCCCCGCAACTGATACAACTGCCCCAGACCAAATTTATCGGCCCGGTTGATAATCATGGTATTGACATTGGGAATATCCAGCCCGTTTTCTATGATCATCGAAGCCACGAGGATATCGTACTTATGATCCATGAAATCGAGCATCACTTTTTCCAGTTGACGTTCCGGCAGTTGCCCGTGCCCCACGGCAATGCGCGCGTCCGGGACTATTTCTTCCAGGGCTTGCTTAACGGCGTCGATGGTTTCCACGCGGTTATGAACAAAATAAACCTGTCCCCCGCGTTCCAGCTCCCGCTTGATGATGTGATGGATTTTGGCGTCATTCCAATGCAGGATTTCCGTATGAACGGGCAGGCGGTTGGCGGGGGGTGTTTCGATATTGGAAAAATCACGCGCGCCCATCAGGGCCATGTGCAACGTACGCGGAATGGGGGTGGCCGTCATGGAAAGGATATCCACGGATAAACGGTATTTTTTCAGTTTTTCCTTTTGGCGCACGCCAAAGCGCTGCTCTTCATCCACAATCAGCAAGCCCAGATTTTTAAAATGCACATCGGATGATAATAAACGATGTGTGCCGATCAGGATATCCACCCGGCCGTCCAACACACCTTCCAGGATCGCTTTTTGTTGTTTGGCCGTGCGGAAACGGTTCACCATCTCCACACGCACGGGAAAGGATTCCAGACGCTTACGGAAATTTTCGTAATGCTGAAAGGCCAAAATAGTGGTGGGTACCAATATGGCCACCTGCTTACCGGACATAACCGCCTTAAAGGCGGCGCGCAGGGCCACTTCCGTTTTGCCAAAACCCACATCGCCACACAGCAGCCTGTCCATGGGTTTTGGGCTTTCCATATCCTGCTTCACCTTTTCGATGGCCGTCAACTGATCCGGAGTTTCTTCATAGGGAAAGGTGGCCTCCAGTTCTTTTTGCCAGTGGTTGTCCGGCTCAAAGGGATGTCCCGGCTGCGCCTTGCGTCCGGCATACACCTGCAATAATTCGGCGGCAATCTTTTTAAGAGATTCGCGCGTTTTCTTTTTGGCGCGTTCCCAGTCTTTGCCGCCCAGTTTGGAAAGCCTGGGCGTGCCGCCTTCTTCACTACTGAATTTTTGAATGCGATTAAGACGATCCACACTCACCAACAAATGATCGCCGTCGCGGTAAGCGATTTTAAGACACTCTTTTTTCACATCGCCGTAACTAACCACTTCCGGCCCGAGATACTGCCCGATGCCGTAATCCACATGCACCACATAATCGTACACATGCAGGCCGCCCAGTTGCCGCAGATAGGCGCCGCTTTTAAAACGCCGATAGGATTTATGACGACGCGATCGGTTGAAAATTTGATGATCTGTCAACAATTCCACATTAGCGGCGGGCAAGACAAATCCGCTGTGCAGGCCCCCTTCCGTAAAACGGATCGGTAAACGGATATCGGCTTCTTCCACAATTTCGCGCAGACGCTCCGATTGCGCCGCGTTATAAGATTGTAAAATAATTTGCCTTTTGGCATGACTGTCTTCGAGCGCTCTAAGGTAATTGACAAACGTTTTCACTACGCCGTTAAAATCCGGATGCGGGCGTCCGCCCAGATCGACGGGGATTGCTTTTTCGTCATTCACCAAATCGGTATGGATAACCGGATGGGCGGCCATCCACTTTTTCAGGGTTTGCGGCGACGGATATTTTTCATCCGGTGGCGCTTCGGCCAGGGCCAGCGCCGGGTCTTCACGGAAACGGATATGCGCCGACTCCCAGAATTTTTCCACATGGTTGAAAAACGCGGCACGGTCCTGAAATACCAGCAGAGTATTGTCAGGCAACAGGGTATGTAAAAAAGCCTGGTGATCATCGGCCACATTATGGGGTAAAATCACCGCTTCATCCCGGGTACCGGTTGTGAGCTGGGTGATAACATCAAAATGGCGAATGGTTTCCACCTGGGAACCAAAAAACTCGATACGCAGCGGTTCATCATAATTAAAGGCATACACATCCACAATGCCGCCGCGGATGCTGTATTCACCCACTTGTTCCACAATATCCACGCGTTCAAATCCGGCAGCGGATAATTGTTCGCGTAATTCTTCAAAATCCTGATGATTGCCGGTTTTCAGATAGATTTGCAGGTCAAGGAAATTTTCCGGCAGAGGCAAACTTTCCAGCAATGCCGTATGCGTGGCCACGCCCACAAAGTGATCCGTTTCCAAAAACACCTGCATGGTTTCAAGGCGCATGCTAACCAGCTCCGGTCGGGCGCGGTTGGAAGCGTAAGGCCCGGCATGCAGGCCGGGTAAAAAGGGACAGGCGCTATCCGGCAAAAGGCGCAGCAAATCTTCGTGTACATGTTCGGCCTGTTCCAGCTCATTGGCGATGTACAAAACCGGCGCCTGATGCATTTGGTGCAAGTTGGCCAGAGCCATGGACAGCAAAGAGCCGGGGACATTACGCAGTTGTACCGCGCGGCCGGGAGCTACAGAGGCTAACGACGCGTCCCACGGGAGATGTTGGCGGATATACGCGTATAACTTATCCATTGCCGCCGTTTTCACTTGCCGATGTTTGGGAAGGGATTGCGGCTTTCATTTTTTCCAGTTCTTCCTTATAGGGATTTTCCGGAAAATTTTTGGCCATATGATGATGATATTGTTCAAATACATCGTAACGCCCAAGGTGAAAGAAGGACGCGGCCATTAAAAAGCCCAACGCGGCCGGGTCATGGAAACGGGGGTTTTCTTTCGTGATCTGTTCACACAGATTGATCACCGCGAGATAATCTTTTTTCTCGAAGGCCACATAAGCCAAGCCGTAATGCCCGTTGGCCTTGATCAGCGGATCGGAAGCCCGGGCCACCAGGTCGCGGAAAATGTCTGCCGCTTCATCTGTTTTTTGGGTATAATAGAGCGCGAAGCCCTTGATAAATAACGCAGACAGCCAATAGTCGGGATTTTTATCTTTCAGCAACTCTTCCACCCGGTCGATGTAATCCAGGGTGGCGGTGTAATCTTGTTTGCGAAAATGAATTTTGGCCAGTTCGTAAAAAATCAGCTTTTGCTTTTCGGAAGCGTTATCAATTTCCAGGGAACGCAATAAAAACGTTTCGGCCTTGTCCAGATCGCCCAGCATCATATGGCTGTAACCCGACAGCCGGTACAAATCTTCACGGGCGGCGTATTGCGGGTCAAATTTCAGGGCGCTTTCGGCCGCTTCCGTCGCCTGACCATAGGAACCCATGCGGTAAAAAGTCCAGCACAATTCCGCCCAGATATGCGCGGTTTCTTTATTATTAGGCGCCTTGCTTAAAGCCTGCAGGTACCATTTGGAAGCGCCGGAAAAGTCACCGGCATCGTATGCCTGGCGGGCTTTTTCCGTAACTTCTAAAAATGCATTCATTATTCTCTCCGTTTACGTTAGCCCGGAAGTTTAGGCAATCCAAACGGATTGTGCAAATTATAGCGGCAATTTATCCGTGATACCGGTTACCAAAACGGTGTACCTGTAAAATCCGATTAGAATTTTTTACGTAGCTTATGTATCTTTGCTTTTTTGACCTAACCCCGATTTTCTATGTTCAAGCGCATTTTACCGGCGGCTTTGTTCTTAACCCTGGCGGGCCTGGCCGTTATCTTTATTTTTCCGGAAAGGGATGAACACCTGCTTACGCCTCTGGCATTTGGCGGCATTCTTATCCCTCTGGCGTTTATGACACGTCACGCGGCATTCAAAAACATCGCCACCCACGGCGCCGCACTGATAAGCCTGCTCGGCTTTGTTTTTAATGTTGAAGCGCTGTCCGTGCTTTGGGAAGGCGCGGCAAACAACACAGAAACGCATGTGGCGCTTATGAGAGCTCTCACGGCGCTTGTTTTATTTACTCTGCTGACTGGTATTGTTTTCGGGCTGCGCGCGGAACGGCTAAAAAAAGAAGCACAGGAGGCGAAAGGTCATGTGGACTAATCCCTGGTTTATCGGAACCGTCATTGTGATTTTACTGGCTCATGTGGTATGGTTCATCCTTTATGCCGTCCGAACCCTGAAGGAAAATCCTGAAAACACAAATCAAAGGAAGGAAGATGGAAGAAGCTAAAATCGGCAAAATTAAAATCCCCCATGTTTTTGTTTTGTTGCTTGGCGTTATATTCTTTACCGCCCTGCTCACCTATGTCATTCCCGCCGGTAAATATCAGCGGGTATCTAAAACCGTTAACGGCATCACCCGTAATGTGGTGGTTCCGGGCACGTATGAAACCATTCCCAAAAAGATCACCATCAACGCGCTTTTTTTAGGTGAAGACCACGAAGGGTATGCCGAACCCGAAAGCATGCTGGGGTTTTTAAGCTCCGTGCCCCGAGGCATGCAGGAAGCCGCCGATATCATCTTTTTCATTTTCATCATCGGTGGGACATTTGGTATTTTGCAACGCTCCGGAATGATTGCCGCTTTTTTACATAAGCTGCTGGACATGTTCGGTCATTCCTCCACATTGCTGACCATCATTATCATGACCGTGATCGGCATAGGAGGCTCCACGCTGGGCATGGGCGAGGAATTTATTCCTTTGGTGCCTATTTTTCTTATTGTTTCCAAGGAAATGGGTTTTGACCGTATTTACGGCCTGGCGCTGGTGATGCTGGCGGCGGATGTGGGGTTTGCCGCGGCCACCACCAACCCCTTTACGGTGAACATTGCCCAGGGTATTGCCGAGTTGCCGCTGAATTCCGATATCCCCTTTCGGGCCCTGTTTTTTGTTACCATCATGTTTACAGCCATACAATATACCTTAAAATACGGTAAACGGGTCAAGGCCGACCCCAATAACTCATATATGCCCAACGATGAATTCGACCTGAGCCATCTCAATCATACCAAGGTGGTGTTAAACGCCATGCACATACGGGTGATGATCAGCACCATTCTGATCTTCGCTTTTATCCTTTATGCGGTACAATCCTACGGGTGGTGGCTGAATGAGATGTCCGGCATGTTTTTATTGATGGGCATTGTGGCCGTGCTGCTCAGCCGGATGCCGCTAAAGGAGACGGTGGATGCATTTGTAAAAGGCATGGAAGAGATGGTCGTGGCCGCGTTGGTGGTAGGGTTTGCACGCGGTATTCAGGTGGTACTTCAGGACGGTCAGATTTTGGACACGGTGATTCACGGCGCGGCGAGTTCCCTTAAACATTTTCACGCCATTGTGGCCGCTCAGGGCATGCTGGTTTTCCAAACCGTATTGAATTTTTTCATCCCCTCGGGATCGGGACAAGCAGCCGTCACCATGCCGTTAATGGCGCCGCTGGCCGATGTGTTGGGTCTGGCTCGTGAAACGGCGGTGTTCGCTTTTACCTGCGGCGACGGTTTTTCCAACAGCATCATCCCCACTTCCGGCGTGTTGATGGCCATGCTCAGTCTGGCGCACATCCCCATCACCAGTTGGTGGCGCTTTATGATGCCCTTATTCGGCAGACTGATGTTACTATCCGCCATCTTTTTAACCATTTCGGTATATATCTACTAAAGGAAGTGATGAATTGGTTTAGCCGAACACCTGTCCATCAACGGGTACGTACATTCTTTAATTCCGTGCTAAGTCATAACCGGCTGGCCCATGCCTATTTGTTATACGGCGCGGAAAGCGCGGGAATGTCCGGCTTTGCTCTGGAACTGGCCGCGGCGCTCAACTGTCAAAGCGAAACCGAACGGCCCTGCGGACAATGCGCCGCTTGTCGCAAAACAGCCCGCTTGAATCATCCCGATGTCAAATATCTGTTTCCGGCGCCCAAGGCGGTTTACGATACACCTAAAAAATTTCTGGAATTATTAAAATATCGCGCGGAACACCCTTACCGCGTTTTGCCCGTGGGAGGCACGCAAAACATACCCATCGACGCGGTACGCGGCCTGAAGGATGAGGCCAAATACGCTCCCTTCGAAGGCGGTTACCGGGTGTTCATCATCGAAGGCGTGGAATCTATGTCCCGCGAGGCGGCCAATTCTTTTTTAAAACTGCTGGAAGAACCGCCGGATCGCCTGCTGCTTATCCTTATTACCCAGGATATCCATGCCCTGCTCGACACCATTCGTTCCCGTTGTCAACCGGTTTATTTCCCGGCTCCCACCATGGAACAGGTACGCGCCATCTTGTTAAAAGAAAAACCCGATGCG
Source organism: Calditrichota bacterium (assembly GCA_003696775.1). Taxonomy (GTDB): domain Bacteria; phylum Calditrichota; class Calditrichia; order Calditrichales; family J004; genus J004. The sequence continues at coordinate 12,110 of RFFS01000041.1, read as the reverse complement.
GAAATCAGCGATGCCCTGATCGCTTCCATGGAATACAACCCGGACAGGATTTTACATGCTCTGGATCATCCCGAAGAAAGCTTCGCCGAAGAAGCCACTCAATTTTTACGGGGCGCGGTCAGCGGCAACTGGACTATCCTTCACCCGGTGATTGACAAGGTGTTGCAAAAAAAAGATAAACAGATTCTTTACCGTTTTTTAGACGCCCTGACCCATTGGTTGGCCGACGCCTTTCATCATGCGCTTATCGCCGAAGAAGCCTCTTTATTTTTGGAGACCGAAGCCGAAGCCAGCCGGCGTTTTGCCGAGGCCTACACCCGTTTGGATTATGATAACGCCATGCAACTCATCCACAACACACGCGCCATGCTGGAACAAAATGCCCGGCCGGAGATGGCCCTCAGCAGGCTGGCCATAGATTTGCAAAATACAATACGCGCCGCCCGTTGAACAGGCGCCAGGATACATCATTCACTTTTTATCAGTGTTTTATAAAACAGAACGCCGCGCTGGATATCTTCCACCGGTATGCGCTCGTTAACACCGTGGAATATCTTGATGGTTTGAGGGGTAATGTGGAAGGGCACAAAACGATATACCGCCTCACTTACGGCGTAATAATACCGCCCGTCTGTTCCCCCCACAACCAGATTCGGCGTGACCAGCACCCCGGGATACACCGCCTGGATGGTGCGTTGCAAATGACGAAAAGCCTCATTATCCACGGGTGAAACCGGTGACGCGGCAAAAAATTCCTTCATACGTATGCGCACCCGCGGATCATCCACCACTTCCCGGACATGCGCCAACACCGAAGCGGAGGTTTCTCCCGGCAACAATCTAAAATTGACGACGGCTCCGGCACGCGCGGGGATGATATTATCCTTTACACCGGCATGGAAAAGGGTAGGTGCCGTGGTTGTACGCACCATGGCATTGCCGGAAGCCCTGGCGCTGTAAATGTTAAGCAGGAGTGGCTCGAACAGAGCAGCATTGGCAAAAAACAGTTTTTGGGGAAAAGGCATCTCCGGTCCAATATAGTCTAAAAAAGCTTGTACCGGCTCGACAAAACGGGCCGGAAAGGGATGAGCCTTTAATCTTTGCAGGGCGGCGGCCAGCACATCGATGGCCGTGTTTTTTTCCGGCATGGACGAATGACCACCCGGAAGATGAACGGACAAACGGACCGTAGCGTATCCTTTTTCCGCCGTACCGATAACTGCCACATCCTTTTGGATACCGGGCACCAAATTACGCAGCACGGCATACCCTTCGTCCAAAACCAGACGGGCCTGTACATTTTGTTCTTTCAGCCAACGGGCCATTTCCCGCGCGCCACGATGGCCGCCTATTTCTTCATCATGTCCCAGCGCCAGCCAGATATCCCGCTCTGGTTGGAAACCTTCCGCCAAAAGATGTTCAACCGCTTCCATAATCGCTATCAGGGCAAACTTATCATCAATGGCGCCCCGTCCCCACAGAGTATCATTAACAACTGCACCTGAAAACGGAGGATTACGCCAGTCTTCCCGCTCGGTGTCCGGCACGGGCACCACATCGAGATGAGCGGCTAAAATCATGGCCGGCCCCCGGCTGTCTTTTCCGGGCCAGTGATATAAACGCGAATAGCGGTTGAAACGCCGTAAGTCCAGCTGGCGATGTATGCGGGGATAACTTGATTCCAAAAACGCGCCAAAGGCATCAAATGCGCTGCTGTCCACCGGCAGGCTGTCGGCGTGGGAAATCGTGGGTACGCGTATGGCGGCGGAAAGGTGTGTTACGGCATTGGGCAGGGGCACGGCTTCCAACGGCGGGATATTTTCCAATTGACGGCTTTCCATATTCAGGCTCCTGACCAAAAGGAACGCGCCCGCCATCACCAAAGCCGTCCCTATGCCCCAAGCTATTCGTTTCATGCCGGTACGCCTGTTATGCACGGGCCCGTCGTTCATTGCGGCGTTTCCATTTGGTGTGCATCTTGATGATCAAATGCGCGGTTAGTGAAACGGCAAAAGCCAAAAACCAAAAACGAGTGGGATCGAATGAATGGCCGTGCACATATTGACGGATGGCATCAAATATAAAAAAGATTAAAAAAGTGGACATGATACCGGTTTTTTCCATGCGTGCCACCTTTCCGGCGTCAAAGGAGCCGGCCGGTCGTTGCCATTGGCTCAACGCGGGGAAGAACATGGGTGTCTTTTCGGCCCATTTCAGGTAGGTTTCGCCAAATTTCCGTCGTAAGAACTGCTCTTCGGCAAACATGATGCGCTCATAATAAAACGCATACAGAACGATGAACGTGGCGATAAACCACAGGTTTTGCGTCAGCATGATGATGCCCGTCCAAACCAGAAAATTGCCCACATAAAGCGGATGGCGCACCGTGGAATACGTCCCCAGTGTATTCACCGTATCCGCCAGTTGGCCCGCCGTATTCCGCCCGGAAGTGTTGGTGGCGCTGTAACCGGTGGTCATGATCCTGAAAAGAATGCCCAGCATGCTCACCGCAAGACACAGGAACATATAACCTTCTTCATAAGGCGTTCCGATGAACCCCTGTCGGGTAATCAGGGTTTGGTACCATACCCAAAGGGAAATGAGTAAAAAAATAACCGGCAATTCGCCGCGATGCTTAAACAGGAAGTTCCCCTGAACTTCCATCTCTTCCTGAAAGGCCATGTTTTTATTCTCGTATTGTTAAATTGAATGAAGCGTTGTTGTACCCAGACAGGCGCCGGAAGGCGTGAAATTACGGCAAACATTTGCGGAAGCCAAATTTGAATATCCCGAACAACCGCAAACATGGTCTTGATGTGAACACATATTTTTTATAAGAAGCGGTTCGTCACGCGTTATCGCCAAAATATTTTTGTTTCACCATCGCATAGGCGTCGCGAAAGGCATGGCCCTGTTTAACCAGTTCATACACCTTTTCCGTTAAAAAAATATCATCGCTCATGGCCGCCTGTAATTTCTCAGGATGCACACGCAGTTCGGGCAGCACATGGATCAGCAGGTCCAGCGTATCCTCAAGCAGGGAAACAGCCTGGATGAACGGTTTTTTACTCCATTGCAAATCGCGCTGGTAACCGCTGTAAAGCGCGGCTACCATATCTTCGATGCTGCGTTGGGCGTGTAAAAAACGACGGACATTGGCGCGCATTACTTCAAACAGATCGTAATTGCGTTTTTGCGGCATGATGGACGACCCGGTGGTAAAGGCTTCCGGCAAACTGAAGAATCCGTATTCAGCGGAAGTGAACAACAGCATATCATTGGCAAAGCGGCCACAAATCAGCATCACCGGCGCCCAAGTATGCAACACGGTGTTTTCGAACATGCCGCGCGAATTGGCGCAATATATCGGATTTTCCTGTACACGCCCGAAGCCCATCAGTCGGGCTGTATAGGCGCGGTCGGCCTCGAAATTGGCAATACCGAAACCGGAAGCCGAGCCCAGGGGGCTTTGATCTATGATCGATTTCAAAGCGGGCAACATCCCGGCCTGGTCTTCAAGGGCATCTGCGAAAGCACCCAGCCAAACGCCAACCGTTGTGGGCATGGCCCGCTGCATGTGAGTATAGCCCGGCATGGCCTGTCCGGCGTGCGCTTGGGCCGCTGTCCGGAAAACCCCGGCCAGGGAAACGATTTGAGCCCCCAGGGTCTCCAGTTTATCGCGCATGTATAAGCGCAACATGGTCAACGCCTGGTCGTTTCGGCTGCGTCCGGTATGGATTTTCCTGCCCACGCTGCCATACTTTTCCGTCAGATATTGCTCGATGGCCGTATGCCCGTCTTCCTGCTCCGGGCGAATTTCAAAGCGGTTTTCCTCCCACAAAGTGCGGATATATAGCAAACCCGCTTCCAGGGCATTCCACTCGTCTTCGCTGAGCAGACCCTGTTTATAAAGCATGGCGCCATGCGCTTTGCTGGCCTGTAAATCGTAAGGCAGCAATTCCTGATCCACAAGATAATCATCGCCAACGGTATAGCGTTCCACTCGTTTGTCCGGTGACTGCTGTCCGCTTTGCCATAATTTTTTACTCATCGCCGGGACGCCCTTTATGGTTAGTTATGGTACAATTCTTTCTCGAAATCATAAACATTGAAAGCTGTCTTTTGAGCCAGATTATAAATTTCGATGAAACCGGCCGCCGCGTTTTGATTGAACGTGGCGTCACGCTCAAACGTTGCCAGGTTTTCATCAAACAGGGAATAGGGCGACTCCAATGCCACAACGGTAACATTGCCCTTATATAAACGCACGGTAACGGTACCGGTCACTTTTTTATTTTGACTGTTGATATAGGCATGGATATGATACATCACGGGGTCATACCACTTGGCGGCATAGGTGAGGTAGGCCCACTTGGTGTCCATAAACCGTTTCAGTTCATTTTCCTCGCGGGTGGAAACCAGTTTTTCCAGCTTTCGGTGCGCTTCAATCAAAATGGTGGCGGCGGGATTTTCATATATACCGCGCACCTTTAAACCCACCAGCCGGTCTTCAATAAGGTGAAAAACTCCCACGGCATGTTTGGCGCCGATGGCATTGCAACGCTTGATTAAAGCGCTCAATTTCATGATTTCGCCATCCAGGCTGACCGGCTTGCCCTGCTCAAAGCCGATTTTTAGCAATTGCGGTTCGTCCGGCGCTTTTTCCGGCACGTTACACCATTGCAAAATATTTTCCAGGGGCGGTATCAATTTGGGATTTTCCACCTCGCCGCCTTCACCGGTGTTGCCCCACATATTTTCATCGTATGAATAAGGCTTGTCTTTCTTTTGCACCACGGGGATGTTGTGTTTTTCCGCGTAGGCGATTTCTTCTTGCCGGCCCATGCCCCATTCGCGCACCGGCGCGATGATTTTAATATCCGGTGCCAGCGTGGTGATGTAGGATTCAAAACGCACCTGATCGTTACCCTTGCCCGTGGCGCCGTGAGCAATAACCTTTAAACCGTGTTTCCGGGCTATTTTAACGGCCACCCGTGAAATGGCCACCCGGCCCAGCGGCGTGCTGAGCGCGTAACCGTCCTGATAATCGGCATTGGCTTTGATGGCCTCCGTGAGCAAAACATCGGCAAATTCATCACGGGCGTCATAAACAATGGCATCCCGCGCGCCCAGGTCCAATGCCTTTTGGCGAATGGCTTCGAGATCATCGGCGGTTTGACCCAGATCGATGGTCAACGCCACCACATCGGCCTGGTAGGTTTCACCGATCCATTTAAGCATCACAGATGTATCCAGTCCGCCGGAATAGAGTAATAAACAGGTATCAAATGTCCCCTTCAACGCCTCCTGAGTGGCGACTTTCCTATAATTGGATTGTTGTTCCATGCACATCCCCGGATATTATATTGGTTGGTTAAATATAAATAAAGTGAGCAATTTTACAGGTTATCCACTCAAAAAACAAAAATAATTGAAGTAAAAGAGGGCAATTTCTTAACTATATGAGGCGACTATTTTCTCAAGCCATTCCAGGGGCGAGGCAATCAGACCTGTTAGTGAATGGTATTGGTGCCCGGATGCATAAAATAGACATCCATGTTATGCGGCGTTTCCCGGTTAAAAATAATGGCCGATGTAAAGGCCTTGATATCTTCCAGAGTGACGTGGGTGGTCCCGAGAGACAGCGCTTTTTCGATGATATCTTCCATATCCGCTTCGGAAATCAGGCCAAGTTGCTGCAATTGAAGCAGATACCCGTAAGCATCGGGCTCTATCACCATTTTTTCCAGATCATGCAACACACGCACGGAGCTTTCCTGATAATGCAGGCGCTCTTCTTCGTCCGGCGTGTTTTGCTGTAAATGATCGAATATCCAGGAAAAAGCGAGATTGATTTCATTCTCCGTATAGCCTCTGGACATTAGGGTTTGTGAGATATCGGTATAATTTTCTTTGCTGCGGCTGTGCCGGAATTCTTCCAGCACATAAACGATGATTTCTATAATGCGTTCCTGCATGGGTCCCTTCTGTAGGTAGTCAAGATGCGCGTGGTCTAATTTAGTCATCCGCCACGCTTTTTAAAAATATAATTTTGTATCGACCGTAAGCGTCGGCTACTTATATAATCAATCAAGGAAAATCGAAATGTGTCGGACATTACAAATTAGTGTTCAATTCGAATGGACATATCTTCCACGGTGAGTTGCAGCCGCGGCCGGCCCTGAAACACATTGATATTCATGCGGAAAACAATATCGCAACGGGCGTTATAACGCATAACATTCCGAAAGGCTTCCGAACGCCACCAGACACATTCAAAATATCGGTTGCCCTTTTGAACTTTCAGTTTGAGGTGTTTTCCGCCGCTCAGTTCGCGCACGTCCCTTATTATGGCATCTTCCAGCAACAGGTATGGTTCGGGATTTTCCTCGCCAAAGGGACCGATACTTTCGATATCACGCACGGTGTTTTCATTCAATTGGTCGATATCCACCACACTGTCCACGGTCAGTTCCATGCGCAGGTCTTTCCCTTCCAGAGCCCGGTTAACATAATGGGTAAATTCTTCCTTAAAAACCGAATAGTGTTCCGGGCTGATGGTCATACCGGCGGCTTTGTGGTGCCCGCCATAGTTTAAAAAATAGCGATTAAAACGGGTCAGCGCTTCGGTCACATGAAAAGCGTCGATGCTGCGGGCGGAACCCACATAGTTACCTTCGCCGTCACGGGTAAACGCGATGGCCGGCCGGGCGAATTGTTCCTTAAGGCGGCCGGACACCAGGCCGATCAGACCGGCCTGCCATTGTTCGTTTTCCACGATGATCACTTTATCATCCCTATTGCGCTTTTGCCAGCTATCCAACGCCTCGTCAAGGTAATCCTGTTGCAGGTCCTGCCGGTTACGATTGAGCCGGTCCAGTTCCTGGGCTTTGTTTCGGGCCAGCTCCTGATCTTCGGAAATCAACAATTCAACGGAAAGGCGCGCGTCTTCCATGCGTCCGGCGGCGTTTAAACGCGGCGCGAGGAAAAAGCCCACCGTAATCGGCGTGATACGATCGGTTTTCACTCCACTGATTTTCTTTAACTCTATCAGGCCGGGTTTGCGGGTGGTGCCCAGCACTTTTAATCCGAATTTTACCAAAGCATAATTTTCATCCCGTATGGGCATCACATCGGCGATGGTGCCGATGGTTACCAGATCGAGATGGCTGAGTAAAAAACGCTTATAGCGGTCTTCACTTAACAATTCCCGCGTCAGGGCATGAGCTACCTTAAAAGCCACGGTAACGCCGCATATCTTTTTGAAAGGATACGTGGAATCGGTACGGTTGGGATTGATGACCGCATGCGCCGGCGGTAACGGTCCTTCCTGCAGGTGATGGTCGGTCACCACCACATCGATGCCGAGAGAGTTGGCGTATGCAATGGCTTCCCCGGCGGATATGCCGTTATCCACCGTGATGATCAGGTCCGCGCCCATGCTGTTGGCCATGTCCACGCCGGCGGGGCGCAGGCCGTAGCCGTCGCGTTCGCGATGGGGCACCAAAAAATCCACCGGGTAACCCAATTCACGGAAAAGATAGATCATCAGGGCGGTTGAGGTGACACCGTCCACATCATAATCACCAAAAATAATGATCTTTTCACCTTTGTCCATGGCCTGGCGAATGCGCGCCACGCCTTTTTCCATGTCGGGCAATAATTCCGGAGCATGCATCCTTTCGGAAAGGCGGAAGGGTTCCAGATGTTCCGCCGGCAACCGGCGGTTTTCCAGAATCACTTCCACAACGGAACGATTGGTATCGCGGTTAAGCACACGCCATGTTTTTTGGGGTAACAGACCATTGTTTGTTTTCAAAAGGGCGTCCTTGTCGTTTTTAATATGTGAGGCAGAAGTTACGCAATTCCGTTCAAACTTTTCACAATTTGTCGTAAAAAAGGTGAAGAAGTTTGTTCGCGTCCGTTACGGTTTTTTACCGCGCAAAGGAAAAGTTCTTCCTTTGCCCGGGTCATGCCCACGTAAAGCAGTCTCTTTTGCTCATCCATTTTACGTTGTGTGCTGCGTTCATCCAGCGGATCGGTTTCTTTTTTGGCAAAAAAACTGGGCATGTGATCATCTTCCATGCCGATGATGATGACCTTTCGGAATTCAAGCCCTTTGGCGGCATGAAAAGTAAGCAGCGAAACCGCGTCGAGCGAGGTGAGGTTATCCTGGGCGTCCACCAGAGCCAACGCGTTGAGGAAGCGGCCCATGGCCTCATCCATTGGCAAATCGTTCAACTGACGCACCCACTCCCGCATGCGCTCGATGACCACCTGGTCTTCATCAAAAGCAGAGTACCCTGGGCGCAATTCGTCCAAGCGCTTTTGGAGGACCCCTTTCAGATAGCCGGGATCAACCACAAATTGTTCGGCATAATGTGCCGCCAGCTTACTATACGGCGAAAGCAGTCTGGGCGCTCCGGCCAGAAAATAGATACGGTCTTCCTCATTTTTCCAGTGCTGTAAATGATAAATAGCCAGCGCCGTGTGTTCAAAAACCGGTTCCAGCGCGCGCTTGGCCTGTTGACGCCGGTCAACGCGCATCAATGCCTCAAATATCTGTTGCAAGGCTTCCACATCGGCCAAAGCGCGATGCCGCTCCCCCGGATCGATTTGAAATCGCTCGGCCAGCGCATCGATGGAATTGCCCTCCGCCGGGTAAAGACGACGGGCCAGAGTCAGGGAATCGTACAACACATTGGATAACCGTGCGCCATCCAGTAAACGGGCATGACGGTTCAGGATAATAAAATCGAAAGCAAAGCCGTTGTGCGCCACCAGCACATCATCACCGATAAAGGCACGGAAAGCCGGCCATACATCGGCGGTCAACGGCGCTTCCTTCAACCGGGCGTCGTCAATACCATGCACCTTGCGGGCACCCTCTTCCACGGGCATCTCCGGATTGACCAACGTTTCAAAACGATCGACAATTTTGCCTTCCCGCACACGCACCGCGGCAATTTCCACAATTCCGCAGGTCTCCACATCCCGTCCGGTGGTTTCCAGATCAAGTACCACATAATCCCGAAACAGGGGACGTTCCGGCGTAACCGCCTGTTGCAAATAACGCAACAAGGCCGTAACCACCGAACGACCTTTACAAAATCGTTCGTGATACAATTCTATTCCCCGGGCCAGTTCCTGACCGTCGGGCCATTCGGACAGGGCGATAACAAAAGCATTCCTCAACCTGGGCAATTGCTCTTTTATAACAATTTCCACACGCCCGGGCCACACACGCTCACACATCTGCCTGGCCAGCCAACGTATTTCGCTGTGTTCATGCCAGACGTAAACCATGTGCCGGTCATCGGGATAAAGAGCATCGGGGAAACGAATATCGGCCAGGGCGGTCAGATTCTCATTGATAACATTGTTTGCGTCACGGCGCAGCCAGCCCAAAATATCATCCACCAGTTGTTCAAATGTGTAAAAGGTTTTAAGATTTACCCAATGGGCGGCGGCGGACATAAATTCCCCTATTTGCCTGCGCACCTGCGGATCAAGACTCTCGTCGCGGCTTAAAACATACAACGCCCGACGATACCCCAGTTTTTTTTTCTTCTGCGTCCACTCCACATGTTTATCAATATCAAAACCAAGAAGTTCTTGCGTTAAGGCCTGCCAGCTTACATCATCCAGCGCATCGTTTGTAAGCCGTAAAAACAGGACAAGGCGTTTTAAGGTAACATTATCGGCAAGCGCTTTACGGGCCTGTTGAAACGGTATATTTTCCTGAAGCATGCGTAACGCCAGTCCTTCCGAAAACTTATGGCGGGGATAGAGCACGGCCATATCATTGTACGGCACGCCCTGCTCCTTCCAATGTCGGATGCTTTCGATTATAAATTGCTGTTCCTGGGTTTCATAGTCAAAAAAATGGGCACGGATATGTTCATGCGCCACCTGTGTACCGGGAATCAGTGTTTTATCCGGTTCGATGCGATCGGTATCGGAGACCATTTGCGTGGCCGTGGAAATAATTTTTGGCCCCGAACGGTAATTGATATCGAGAACAATGGGTTTTTCTATTTTGAAGTCACGCATATAATGCCGGATGTTTTCGGGATTGGCGCCCCGCCAGGCATAAATGGATTGATCGTCATCGGCAACGACAAAGATGTTAAGGTGTTTGGCGGCCAACATGCGAATGATCTGGTATTGCGTGGCATCCGTGTCCTGAAATTCATCCACATGGATCGCCTGGTACATGAATCGGTATTGTTCGAGCACATCACTTTCCTTGCGGAAAAGGGCGGCGGTGCGCGCCAGAATCTGATCATAATCGATCAGATTATGCTTATGCAGATACGCCTGATACTTTTCATAAATCCGGGCGGAAAAGGGAGGCAGTGGTTTACCCTGGATAAGATATTGTCCAAAGGCGGCTTTTACACCCTTCATAACGACATCCGGCTTATCCATCGTTTGATCCCGCAAAAGGCGTTTTAATAAATAACCGGTGTATTCCTCATCGGCAACAGTGAAACGGGAGCGTAAACCGGCCTTTTCCGGATACTTCTTCAGTACATCAAGACAAAAGGCATGAATAGTGCTTATATATACTTTCCCGGCTTCGGATTGCAGTAATTGCGTAAGACGCGATCGCATTTCCTGCGCGGCCTTATTACTAAAGGTTAGCGCCAATACCCGGGGCGCCGGAATGTGGTATTTATGTATTTGCCAGGCTATGCGCCCGATAAGTGTACGGGTTTTACCGGTACCGGGTCCGGCGATAATCAATGCCGGTTCACGCGGGGCCAGTACGGCTTTTTTTTGCTGCTTGTTGAGACTGTTGATGAATGAATTAAGGGACATGAAAAGAGCATTCGCTGTTATGGGTGATGCGTTATTATAGTTAAAAATCGCTTAAATGAAAAGAGGCGGAATTATTTGTATCCCTTCCAGGGGAAGCCGATCGATGGACTGTTTTTCCCGATTCGCAATGAAATCCGGGATATAACGGCCCGCCTTTTCATAGGCGAGGATCTTTTTAAAATTTTTCATCTGAACGGACATTGCCTAATTTAACAGGCATTTTGCTTAATATTGGTCACGTATCTATAAAAGAAATAACCCGCATATTTTCCGGAATTGATTATGGAAATTAAACATGATTTATATTTAGGGGATTGTGAGGAAGTTTTAAAAACGTTTCCGGACAATTCCGTGGATCTGATATTTACATCACCACCCTATGCCGATCAACGTAAAAAAACATACGGCGGCATTCATCCCGACCACTATGTGGAATGGTTTTTACCCAAGGCAGAGTAGATGTTACGCGTATTAAAACCATCCGGAACTTTCATTTTAAATATCAAAGAAAAAGTGGTTAACGGAGAATGTAGCACATACGTAATGGAACTCATCCTGGCCATGCATAAACAAGGGTGGTTGTGGACGGAAGAATTTATCTGGCATAAAAAAAACTGTTACCCGGGTAAATGGCCCAACCGATTCCGTGATGCCTGGGAAAGATTGCTTCAATTCAATAAAAATAAAAAATTCAATATGTATCAGGAAGAAGTGATGGTGCCCATGGGCGACTGGGCTAAAACCCGTTTAAAAAAATTAAGTCAAACCGACCGTAAGCGTGACGAATCCAAAGTGGGTAGCGGGTTTGGGAAGAATATTTCCAACTGGGTAGGCCGGGACATGGCTTATCCGACCAATGTTCTTCACCTGGCAACGGAATGTAGCAATAAAAAACATAGCGCGGCTTTTCCGGAAGGCTTGCCGGAATGGTTCATCCGACTGTTTACCCGAGAAAATGATACTGTTTTGGATCCCTTTATGGGATCGGGCACGACCAACATGGTCGCTAAAAAAATGCGTCGTAATTCCATTGGCATAGAACTTTTGCCGGAATATTACGAGATGGTAAAAAGCCAGCTCTCCTCCGTGGATGTTTACCTGCTTGAACCCAGGGTAAAACCGGTGGTTTCGGCTTCGCTCAACCACCGGCAGGTGAAGAGCAACCAGCTAAAACACACTGTCTGAGTAAAATTGATTCTTTCCCGCTGCCTGAGCGTAGTCGAAGGCAGCGGTACCAAACACAGACAAATTCAGGAATAAAAAAACAACAACTTTGTATTATTTAC
>RFFS01000040.1 GCA_003696775.1 Calditrichota bacterium | reverse complement strand
TATTTATAGCGCCAACGGGGCAGATAGCGGTATTTAAGATGCAGTTGCATATCTTTATCCACCTTTTCGATGATCCAGTAAAAATTTTGCACACTGCGATCCACCGGCCAGGCTTCTTCCGTCGCGTCGGTGGCGGCTTCGTTAGCCAGCGGAGCCAGCCCCCCTTTGTCTTCATCAAATGCGGATGCAAACGCGGTTTGGATGTCTCCCTGTGTGGGACGGGCATCGATTAACAAATAAAAATTATCCGCTTCCGGCGCGGGAAAAGCGATGTAATACTTTTTCCCCTGATCCAGTTCAAACCATTCATCATCGTCTTTGAGTTCGATATAGCCGTTCTCTTTGGGGGAGACCGGCGGTTCCGGTTGTAATTGTTTATAGGCGGCACAACCTGTGAACAGGGCCGCCGATAGCAGGGCGATCAATGGGTATTTCATAATAGCCTCGTTATTTAATACACGGAATGGTGTCTTACGTCGTTGGGGCTTGCGGGTTTCGCTTACCGGGCGGCGCAAACCGTAACAGATTTACTAAAGAAAAGCATGGGACTCAACTTTTTTAATGCAAAAAACAGGCCGAAATTTAAAGAAGGTCACATTAAACGGCTACCCGTGCAACAAAGAATACCTGGAACAATATTTTTACATAACAAGGCAGGCACTAAAGGGTTGTGAAAGTTCACTCAACGTACAGTACTTATATTTCAGGCTGTCTAAGCCGCGGTATTGAGGATTTGAAACGGAGTATAAAGCGATATGTGTGAAAATATCGGGCGCGTTATTCAAAAAACAGTTATATTCGCAAGCATGTTTAACTCATTAAATATCCAGTGAACCTGTTCCTTTTATATCTCGCCATTGCCGTGGGGGTTTCGTTTATCTGTTCCATATTGGAAGCCATCCTGTTAAGCATCACACCGGCCTTTATCAATATACAAATGCAGGAGGGTAAATCATACGCGCGCGATCTGCATCGCCTTAAGGAAAATATCGATCGTCCCCTTTCCGCCATACTAACCCTGAACACTTTTGCCAATACCGCCGGCGCGGCGGGGGTGGGTGCCCAGGCTCAATTGATTTGGGGCAATGAGGCGTTGACACTGATTTCATTTTTGCTCACGCTGACCATCCTGTTTGTCTCGGAGATCATCCCCAAAACCATCGGAGCGGTATATTGGAAAAATCTGGCCCATGTGGCCACACCGGTCATTCGTTTTCTGGTATTTGTTCTGGCTCCGGCCGTCTGGTTTAGTCAATTTTTAACGGGCTTGTTTAAAAAGGATGGCGCCGACAGTGTGCTCAGTCGGGCTGAGTTCAGCGCCATGACCGAGGCCGGTGAAAAAGCGGGTATTATCCGCGAAAGCGAATCGGCCATCATAAAAAACCTGCTCAATTTTGCTTCGATCCGCGTAGCGGATATCATGACGCCGCGGACGGTTGTGCTGGCCGTTGATGAAAATATGACCCTCGATGCGTTTCATGAAAAATATCCCGATGTTCGTTTCTCGCGCATACCCGTTTATAACAAAAAGATCGATCAGATCACCGGTTTTGTGCTAAAAGATGAGATCCTGCGACATCTTATCGGTAAGGAGGGCGCCATCCCGTTGAAAAAACTGCGTCGTAAAATCGATGTGGTGCCGGAAATGGTGCCGCTTCCGGAGCTATTTAAATTATTGTTGGAAAAAAACACCCACATCGCGCTGGTGGTGGATGAGTACGGCGGCATGGCGGGCATTGTAACCATGGAGGATGTGATCGAAACCCTGTTGGGCATGGAAATACGCGATGAAACCGACAATGTGGAAGACCTGCAGGAAATGGCCCGCAAAAACTGGGAAAAAAGGGCGCGCCGTCTGGGGATTCTTAAAAACAAGGACAAAAACTGATGCCGCGATACGACTGGTTGATTTTTGACGCGGACAACACCCTGTACGATTTTGACGCGGCGGAACGGCAGGCTTTTGATGATCTGTTACGTGCGCTGGGCCGGCCCGCCGACGCTTCGGTCTATGATCGCTATCAGATCATCAATCAGCAGGTTTGGCTACTCTTTGAGGCCGGGCGACTGAACGCCGACCAGGTGAAGGTAGTGCGCTTTAGTCGCCTGTTTGGAGAACTTGGTATCCGGGCCGACGCGGCAGAGGCTGCCCATCGTTATCTCGATTTTCTGGGACAATACAATATGCTGCTGGATCAGGCCGCGGATGTCATTCCAAAGCTGGCCGAAACCCACAAACTTCTGCTGCTTACCAACGGCCTGAGCCGGGTGCAACGCGCGCGATTCACCGATTCTGTACTGTCGCCGTACTTTGAGGATATCATCATTTCGGAAGAAGTGGGTGCTGTAAAACCTCAGAAAGCGATATTTGAGGCTGCTTTTAAACGTATGGGGCATCCTCCCCGGGAACGGGTGGTGATGATCGGTGATAAACTCAGTTCCGATATCAAGGGCGGACAGGATTTCGGGCTGGACACCATCTGGTACAATCCTCGTCTGCTTCCCGCTCCTGCCGATCTGTGTCCCACCTTTACTATTAAACAGTTGAGGGAAATCGAAGCCCTTGTTCAATAATCATGAGTGTCCTGAAAAATGATTCCATACAAAGTATTTTAAAAAATATTTAGGACAACTGTGTGTTCTCACATCATATTTGTAATAACCACAGAGAGAACAATGCATATAGAAATTTATTTTTAATCTCTTAATATCCATTTGTATTACGTGCTTATATTGCAAAAATTCAAGCGCGTTGTATGTTGATTTGCCGGATTTTCCCTAAATACTCTTTTCCGGCATTGTCTTTTCGCATTATGCCGCGGGATTGCGTATATTAAGCGCCTTTAATTTTGGAGATAAAGAACATGGAAATCGGAATTGTGGGGCTGCCGAATGTGGGTAAGTCCACCTTGTTTAACGCGCTGACCAAAACACAGAATGCCGAATCGGCCAATTATCCGTTTTGTACCATCGAGCCCAACAAGGCCGTGGTTCCCGTGCCGGATGCCCGGGTGGATAAACTGGCGGAAATCGTACAACCTAAACGTGTTTTGTATTCGACCGTGGATTTTGTGGACATCGCCGGACTGGTGAAAGGCGCCAGCAAAGGCGAGGGGCTGGGCAACCAGTTTTTGGAAAACATCCGGCAAACGGAAGCTATCCTGCATGTGGTGCGCTGCTTCGATAACAGTGATATTGTTCATGTGGATGGCGCGATCGATCCCATTCGCGATATCGAAACCATCGAGACGGAACTCATTCTGGCCGACCTGCAAATGCTGGAACGTAAGATGGAACGGCTTAAAAAACAGGCCAAGGGAGATAAAACTCTTTTACCGGTTATCGCGGAAGGTGAAAAGCTGTTGGCGCATCTGGAGCAGGGTAAGCTGGCATTGACCTATGCATTCACCAATCCGGAGCTGGCCGAAACATTGTTGAAAAATCCCGGAATCATCACCGCCAAAAAAGTGATTTATTGCGCCAATGTGGATGAAGACGGTCTGGCGGAAGAAAATGCCTACGTAAAAGCCGTGCGCGATTATGCCGCCCGGCACAACAGCGCCACGGTGATGGTTTCCGCCCAGGTGGAACAGGAACTAGCGGCCCTGGAACCGGAGGAACAGGCGGAATTTCTGGAATCGTACGGTATAAACGAATCGGGGATTGAAAAAGTCATCCGCACCGGTTTCGATTTGCTGGGTCTGCAAAGTTACTTCACCCAGGGGAAACAGGAAGTGCGGGCCTGGACCATCCACAAAGGATGGAAGGCTCCCAAAGCCGCCTCGGTGATCCACAATGATTTTGAAAAAGGCTTTATCCGCGCCGAAGTCATCGCCTATGAAGATTTTATTACCCACGGTAGCGAAGCCAAATGCCGGGAGGCCGGCGTTTTGCGTTCTGAAGGCAAGGAGTATGAGGTGCGCGACGGGGATATCATTCATTTTCTTTTTAACGTTTAAGGAGCCGCGCCATGTTTACGCCCCTGGAACTTCTGGGTTATGTGGCCTCCGTGTTGGTGGCCGTTTCCCTGATGATGAAATCCATCGTACGTTTGCGCTGGTATAATCTGTTTGGCGCCGTGGCGTTTGCCGTTTACGGCTTGTTGATCCCCGCTTACCCCGTGTTCGTGGTGAACGGATTTATTGCCGTGGTGGATATTTACTATTTATGGCAGCTTTATATGCGTCGGGAAATGTTTGACCTGTTGGAAATTTCCTCGCCGGATGACGCCATGTACCGTCGGTTTATTGATTTTTATAAAGAGGATATCTCCCGATATTTTCCGGCATTTTCCGGGGAAGGCGAATCCGGTAGCTTTCGTTTTTTTATTTTGAGAAATATGGTGCCGGTGGCATTGTTCATCGGCCAAAAACGGGAAGAGGGCGTCATGACCATTCTTCTCGACTACGCCATCCCCCATTTTCGTGATTTAAAAAGCGCCTTATACCTCTATAAAAAGCGACGGGCTTTATTTCTGGAAAAAGGCATCCACCTTTTGGAAATTGAAACCAACCATCCTGAATATACCCGTTTTTTACGCCGGATAGGATTTAAACAACAAGGGAATAACAAGCGTTTCTATCTGGATTTAAAACGATAATAATTTTTTTTCAATTGATATCCTATACACGAATCGATATATTCCCTTTATGAAATCTCTTCTATTTATTTTTATTCTGTGTGCTACTTTATTGGCGGATACGGTCTTATTTAAAGATGGTAAAAAATTAATCGGACAAACTCTTCTTATTTCGAGCCGTTTCATAACTTTGGAAACCTTTGATTCCCAAAACGGGAAGCTCAAGGATGTTTCCTTTCCCATTCAATCCATAGATCTCATCCGGGATGAAACAGGCGTATTGTTGTTTAAAGACAATAAAAAACAGGTCCCCGATTTATCCATGTATTATATCCCGTATGATGGCAATTGGGAACTGTTGCGTATGGCCATAACCGGCAGGCGGGATTCCATTGCGCTTAAGGACGGCCGTTCCGTGATTGGCCGGGCGGTAAGTGTAAACCGTAATAATATATTTGTTCTGCGACCCTCTCCGGATAAAGAAGGCAAAGAGGAAACCATTCGTATTCTTCTGGATAATGTCAAATCCGTCAACCGGATGCCTGTGGTCAGGCCCGGAAATGTTTTACCCAAAAAAATTTCCCTTTTCCCCGCTCTGCTGGTAAATGTCGGCTTTAATATGACTCATGCCGATCTGAGCCGTTTTATTGGTGAATATAAAGCGCGGGTTACAGACGATCCGGATATATACGCTTACAATCTATCCGACACCAATCCGGGATATTACTTAAGCTCGATATTTCTGTTTAATGCCCGCTGGGGTATGGAAATGGGTGTTCAGATGTCGGCTTTGAAAGGCAATAGCAGCATGCAAATGGAATGGCTTGCCGGGAAATATTTTTGGGGAGATTCTGAAGCCAAAGGTTTCTGGGTAATGGCCGGCGTCGGGTTCATTTCATTCAACAGTCTGTTCTCAACCAATGATTACAAATATGTGATCGACGCGCGGGATGTGGGACCCGCATTGGGAATGGGCCTGGATTTGGGAGCCATCGGTGATTGGTCGGTTTCCCTGGGCGCGCATTATTTTGTTTTCCGGGATAAAGAGGTAAAGATCAGTTTCCCCATTGAACAAGCGAATAACCCGCGCCTTAATTTGAGTATGTTTATGTTACACATCGCTTTTCAAATGGGAGGCCGGCTATGAGACGTGTGTTATTAGCCTGGGCAAGCCTGGTATTGTCCCTGATGTTAAGTGGTTGTCTGTACGATTATTACATGAATGAGGGAAACGGGATCACTTTCAACAGAGCCCTGGTTCACAACCAACGTATGCATTTGGTAGATAAGAAAGGCAAAGCATATCAATTGATCGTTACCCATGTGGACAGTGGCAGGGTCTTTGGGTTAGGTAAAGTGAAAGACAGCCTGGGAACGACTTTGAAAAAAGGACAGCTTAGTCTGGCCATGGATAGCATCGATTATCTTATCTCCAAAAAACGCAACGGGTTCTGGGCGGTGGTTTCCCTTGTAACAATTTATAACTCCAGCCTTTTATTTGAAGGACTTACACAACCGGCAATCTCCATGGCGGAAACCCGGCGTGAAAAGGTGATACCTTCGGGCAGCAGTTGTCCCTATGGCTATGTGCGGGATAGCAGCGGTACCTTGCGTTTATTTGGTGAATTTTTCGGCACGGGAATAGGCCGCGCCCTGGAAGTGGAAAGCCGCTTTGTTGTGCCCCTTCAAAAAAATAACCGTTATCACTTGCTTATGCGTAACGAACGTCCCGAAACCCATTATGTGAACCGTATGCAATTAAGACGACTGTCACCCGAGGCGAGTTATGATGTGGCTGTTTCATTTGACGATCGATATTTTCAATATCATGGTGCGCGAAATGTTTATACACCGCCCCGGAGCGCGTCGTCCGATCCGGGTCGTCGTTTGCGGGATTTTAAGGATGAATGGCTGTTTCCCATACAAACCGGGGCAAGGAACGGCCTGATGGTGCGCGCGCGGAACAGTTACCTGAGCAATGCCGTCATGGATGATCTGTTCGGCGCCCTCGGTGAACAGTCCTGGCGTTTTTTCCGGGCGATAGAACACGACCCTTACTGGATAAAGCAAATGAAAACGTGGCGTGAGCGGGTTATGCTGCGGGTTGCGTATCATACACCGCAACAGGGCTGGGTAACAGCCGGTTCCATTCGCCCGGAGGCCACCGAATTTGATTTTAGCCGGATGGTAATCTTGCCTGCCGCCGCGGATTCCGTCCGGTTAAGCAGTCTGGCCGATGTTTGGCATATCCGATCCGTGGACCTGCTGGAAAATGTTATGCCGTGTCCCGGCGCGGTCATCCCGCCAACCGATAGCCAACCGGCCGACGTTCGTTTTAAAGATGGGGCCTATGCCTTATTAATGCCGGGAGATTCGCTTAAAACCGGGCCGGTGCAGCTTAAAAATGGGGAACGATTGGCATTGGAAGTGAGTGGGTATTTATATCCCTGGTTTCGACGGCCGGAAGGCATCGCCGCTTCCTTGCACGGCGACCGTTTAAAAGCATTCGGTACTATTTTGGAACATCCGGATTTATATCTCGAAGCGCTTTACGCGCGTTGGGAACGCCATCCGCTTTATTTGGAAAGATAACGGCTTTGTATCACTTTCATGTGGTGGATAAGATGACCGGCCAAAAGCCAGGCCACGGCGCGAACGGACATCTCCGAGCCGTTGGCGGTACCACGCGCCTCCCACATTTCCGCGTCAAATCCCTTAAACATGTTGATGGTTGCCTTGCGTAATACATAAAACGCCTCAATCAATTCCGACAGGTCCTGGGTATCATAGCGGCCTTTGGGCACATAGCTGTTCTGATCAAAGCCGGGAAGGTCTGTCTTATCATTTCTGCTGAAACGGAAAGCGCGGTAAGCGAAAATCCGTTCCACATCCAGTAAATGCCCGACGATTTCCTTAATGCTCCATTTTCCGGGTTCATAACGCAACAGGCCCTGCTCCTCGCTGATGTTGGCAAAAAAACGTCCCATGAGGTCAGCCTGTTTTTCTAAAATATCCAGTATATGTCCATCGGGTACCTGTTTGATGTATTCATGATAATAAGCGTTATATTCTTCGCGGGCGGGACGTTTCACCGTAACCTCTTTTCTGTTAAATTAAACATGAACGCACGATACGTGTGCCTGTTTTCGTCGTTTATTATTTAAATGTTATCTTTAACCCAATATATTTGATGTTTTCTTTACTAATTCTGATCAGCCTCATGGCATTGGTATTTATTTCCACGGACAGGCTGCTAAATCACTCCTGCCCGACAGGGGGGCCGGGCTATTGGGCCGCATTTTGGGCGGCGATGGCCGGTTTATTTGTCATAAGCCACTATTTTGGCCGGCCACTGGTGTTGTTGTCTCTGGGAATCATATTGCTGATATACAGTTTTCTGTTGTTGGGGGTGATCCCCGATAAGAATAAAACATTGCATTTTCTGAAATCCCGTTCCTATTGGGCATACGGTTCATCCGTGGTGATTATGTGGGGCATCAGTGGCGAGCGGGGCGCCGGGGTGATCGGGGCGGTGGCGGTGTTTAGCGTGGTCATTCCTCTTGTGGTTTATGGCCTGTCCCGCCGGATTTTTCCGGATAAAAACCAAAATGTTAATAAATTATTAGAACTTTTCACCTTGTTGGGCGGTATATTCCAATTCGTTGTGGTATTGGTAGTGGCAAGTAATCGTGTTCGATTTTTTGAAAAAATAGCCCGTTACCTTTTTTTATAAGTGCGCTATTTATACAGTAACAATCTTGGGAGATATTATGTTTGTTCGATTTACGCGTGTTTTATTGATTGTGGGACTGCTTGTTTCCATTTCATTGGCCAAAAAAGCCCCCGACTTCACCTTTAAAAGCCTCGATGGCAAAGAAGTCTCCTTATCGGATTACAAGGGGAAGGTTGTGCTGGTCAATTTTTGGGCCACCTGGTGCGGGCCATGCATCGGTGAAATGCCCGATCTGAATAAGTTATATCAGGCTTATAAGGATAAAGGTTTTCAGATACTGGGGCTGGCGGTTTCTTCCCGTCCCAATGATATACCGAAAAAGGTCAAACAAACCGGTGTTACCTATCCTATTCTATTGAACGCCGAACCTGCGGTTGCCAAATTCGGTGGTTTTGGCGCCATCCCGCAAACTTTCATCATCGATCAGAACGGGACGATTGTTCACTCTGTGACCGGTTCGCGCGGTTATGAAGATTTTGAAAAGATGATCAAACCGTTGCTGACCGCGGCAAAATAACATCATACCATTACAGGGTGTCTATGATACCACACATTGGATAAAAAATTAAGGGATGGCCGGAGACCATCCCTTTTTATTGAATAGAAAATCCGATTGTATCGACCTCGTTGCCGGACTTGTGATTATATTTGTTGTTGCAGTTTGTCCCAATTTTGGCGCAGCAATTCCAGGCAGGCGTCGTGTTCGTTAGGTACCGTGCCCTCCAGGATGGCTTCTTCCAGGAATTTTTTAGCCACGCCGATCACGCGCCCCTGTTTAACGCCAAACACTTCCATGATCTCGCGTCCGTCCACCGGCGGTTGAAAATTACGGATACGATCCCTTTCTTCCACTTCGGCTACTTTTTCCAGTAAAATATCGTAATTGCGGATATATTTTTTGACCCGTGCCGGGTTTTTGCTGGTGATATCGGCGCGGCAGAGTGTCATCAGCGCGTCAAAGTCATCACCGGCTAAAAAGAGTAAACGACGAATGGCGGAATCGGTGACTTCGTCACTGACCAGGGCCATGGGACGCAGATGCATGCGCACCAGCTTGGCTACAAAGGCGATGGTGTCGTTGGAATATTTCAATCGGCGTAAAATGGCTTTGCTCATGCGTTCGCCCACCACCTCATGGCCGTGGAAGGTCCAGCCTGTGCCTTCTTCAAATCGTTTGGTACGTGGTTTGGCGATATCATGAAAGAGCGCGGCGAGACGTAAATTCAGCGGACCGCCCGCTGCGGCCACATTGTCGATCACCTGCAAGGTGTGGTAAAACACATCCTTATGGTGGAAATCCTTGCGTTGTTCCACTCCTTTCATGGCGTCGGCTTCGGGTAAAAATTGATTAAGCAACCCGGATTCATCCAGCAGGCGTAACCCCTCGGAGGGTTTCTCCGTCATCAGGATTTTATTGAATTCATCCTGAATGCGTTCCACGGTGATGATCTGAAGACGTTCGGCATGTTCCCGGATGCCCTGCCAGGTGTCGGGCGCAATGGTAAAATGAAAGCGGGTGGCGAAACGAATGGCGCGCATCATCCGTAGCGGATCATCATAAAAGGTGGCGGCGGGGTCCAACGGCGTGCGGATAATCCCCGCTTCCAGGTCTGCCTGTCCGTTAAAAATATCGATCAGGCGGCAGAAATGCCCGGGAGTTAAATCCAGCGCCAGGGCATTGATGGTGAAATCACGACGGTGCAGGTCGGTATCGAGATCGGCCTGTTCTGTTTTAGGATTGCGGGAGTGTTGCTCATAGGATTCCGAGCGGGCATTGACGAATTCCAGCCTGAAGCCGCGGTAATGGGTCATGAAAGTACCGTAGCGGGCATAGGTAGCCATATCGCTGACATTCAGCTCCTTTTTCAGTCGTTGGGCAAAGGTCATGGCGTCGCCTACGATCACAAAATCGATTTCCCTGCCCACGGGCAGGCCCAGCAGGCGGTCACGCACGTAACCACCCACGGCGTAAATCGGATAGCCGGCGTGTTGAGCCACGGCGCCCAATTCTTGAAAAAGCTGTTCAATCGCCGTGGTGGGGATCAGTTTGTTATTCATAAAGTGTTTTACCGTTTAAAGGGCGTCAAAATACAAAAATCCCGTATAAAATGCTCATTTCCATGCGCACTATTTATACGGGATATGGGTATTCGACGGATGATTATTTCAGATAACGCGCCAGCCAGTCGTGCACGGTTTGCCACCATAACCGGGCGTTTTGGGGGTTGGTGACAAAATGGTCTTCATCCGGAAAAAACAGCAAACGGCTTTCCACACCCTGCCGTTGCAGGGCGGTAAACAACTGCAGACCCTGTGTGTAGGGCACGCGGTAATCGTGTTCACCGTGTATAACCAGCATGGGTGTTTTAAAATGTTGCACCCGGGTGGAAGGCGACCACTTTTCATACAATTCGGGGTTTTGCCAATAGGGACCGTTGAATTCCCATTCCGGGAACCAGAGTTCTTCCGTGCTACCGTACATGCTGCGTTGATCAAATACGCCGTCATGGGAAATCAGACATTTGAAGGGGTTGTCATGCCCGGCGATCCAGTTGATCATGTATCCGCCGTAGCTGGCGCCGGCCGCGCCCAGCCGTTCTCCGTCGATGAAGGGGAAATGTTCCAGCACATACTCGGTTCCGGCCACCAGGTCCTCATAAGGCGCGCCGCCCCAGTTTTTGCTCACCGCATCGGTGAAGTCCTGTCCGTAGCCGGTGCTGCCGTGGAAATTGATGGCATACACCACATAACCGGGTGCGGCAAACATTTGATAATTCCAACGGAAGTGATAGTCATCGCCCCAGGCGCCCTGAGGCCCGCCGTGAATAAGTTGCACGGCCGGATATTTTCGGGAAGGATCAAATCCCGGCGGGGTAAGCAGCCAACCCATGACGGAATCGCCGTTGGCGCCCGTAAACCAAAAGCGTTTCAGGGTGGGTAATTCCAGTTGGCTTAGTTTTTCCTTGTTAAGCGTGGTCAGTTGTTTCAGTTCTTTATTCGTCAGGTTGTAGCTGAATAGTTCGTAAGGCATGGAGGCGCTTTGTTTTTTAAACAGCAGGGTGTGCGCATTCAGCCATTGCAGTCCGCTTATGTAATGGCCTTTTAAAACGGGTTGGATAGCGCCGTTAAAATCCACGGAGTAAATGGAATGGGCGCCTTTTTCCGCGCTGCTGAAAAGCAGCCCTTTGCTGTCCGGATGCCATAAAATAGTGCCGACGGACAGCTTAAAATCGGGTGTCAGGTCTTTCAATGTGCCGTTGCTCAGGTTGTAAAGCATCAAATGATAGCGGTCGGCTTCGAAGCCGGGGCGGGACATGGCGCGCCAGGCGATCCATTGACCATCCGGGGAAAAGCAGGGTTGATTATCGTTGGCTTTATTATCGGTCAACTTACGGAAGGCGCCGCTTTTCATATCGCGTAAAAAAATGTCGTTATTGGTGCTGATGGCGACCATATCATCCATGTTGCGCACAAAAGCCAGTGTATTGCCGTCCGGGCTGAAGGTATAATCACGGGCACTGCCCAGGTCCAGCGGCGGTGTGTCGTAATCGCCGGGGGTGAGGTCTTGTGTAACGTTACCGTTCCCGAGAGCTAAAAAAAGATGTGAACGTTTGCCTTCAAGCCAACGATTCCAATGCCGGAACATCAGGTGGTCGATCACCCGCGCTTTAACGGTACGCTGCTGAAAGGATTCTTCATGATTTTCCATGCAGGCCGGTGAGTCACAATTGGGGTCCACATCGGCGGCAAAAACAAAGGCGGTGTCATGGGGCCGGGGCAGGGCGTTGGCCGCGCCGGGTTTGAAATCGGTTACCTTTTCAGCCGTCAGTGTTTTCAGGTCAAAACGCCAGATTTGTCCGCCGGCGTTGTACAAAAAAGTTTCATTATCCGTCTGCCAGACGGGATGGGAAGCGTTGCCCGTAATCGGTAAAGGTTTGGATGTGCCGCCCT
Source organism: Calditrichota bacterium (assembly GCA_003696775.1). Taxonomy (GTDB): domain Bacteria; phylum Calditrichota; class Calditrichia; order Calditrichales; family J004; genus J004. The sequence continues at coordinate 5,181 of RFFS01000040.1, read as the reverse complement.
GGGTATCCAAAATAAAAATGGTTTTTGTAAAGCTGTTGGTCTCCACATCGGCACGGGTAACATCGTAAAGAATATGACGGCCGTCCGGGCTGACGGCAAAGGAACCGAGCCGGTTCATGGTGAAAAAATCTTCAAAAGTAATGGGATGCTTTTCCGCGAGGGCGGCGGTTATCAGTATAAGTGCGATCCAAACAGATACAATACGCATGGCGCCTCCTATTGGCATTGAATGATGTTGTTGACAATCAGGTACGGTATGAGCAGGTAAACGATGCCATCGCGGATGAGGTAAAACAGGAAAATGGCGAAGACCACTTTCCATCCTTTTTGTCGGATAAAGCTTTTTAATCCTTCCGCGCGGATCAATTCAATCCATTCTTGAATAAATTGGGGGGTAAACCGGCGCATATCGCGTCTCCAAAAGATTGCTGTTCAAAGTGTCAGCCGTAATATATGATATACGGAACAGTTAAACGGTGTTAAATTAGAAATTGTCTGGGAATAATACAATTTAAAGAGCCGTATCTGTGCCTGACGTTTCGGCGTTTTATTTTCCGTATTCGCTTTGTATATTTGAAACCCTGACCGATTTTTTACGTAAGGAACGGGCATATCCAACCGTAATTTTTTACCATTAATGTATTGGAGGCAGTGTTATGCGATTGTTTTGGTTTATACTATTTGCGGCATCTTTGTTGTTGGCCGATGAGGAAGCACGCCTGCTGCGGTTTCCGGCTATTCATGATAATTCGGTTGTTTTTACTTACGCCGGAGATTTGTATATGGTGGATGCCGGCGGCGGGGTGGCCCGACGTTTAACCAGCCATGAGGGCTACGAGATGTTTGCCCGTTTTTCACCCGATGGCCAAACCCTTGCTTTTACGGGTCAGTATGACGGTAACACGGAGGTGTTTACCATGCCCGCGTGGGGGGGCATGCCGGTTCGTCTGACCTACACCGCCACACTGGGCCGTGATGATGTGGCGGATCGCATGGGGCCCAACAATATTGTTTTTGGCTGGACTAACGACGGTAAAAAGATCGCCTTCCGTTCCCGGATGCGTTCTTTTAACTCTTTTAACGGTCAGTTGTTTTTGGTTGATACACAGGGACACATGCCGGAACAGATTCCGGTGGTACGTGGCGGATTTTTGTCCTTTTCACCGGATGATTCGAAGATGGCCTATAACCGTGTGTTCCGTGAGTTCCGTACCTGGAAACGTTATCGCGGCGGCATGGCGGATGATATCTGGATTTTCGATTTTAAAACCCATGAACTGACCAATATCACCAACCATCCCGCGCAGGATATCATCCCCATGTGGATCGGTGAACGCATCTATTTCCTGTCGGATCGCGATAAGCGCATGAATCTTTATGTCTATGATCTTAAAACAAAGCAAACCCGTCAGTTAACCCATTACACGGCGTTTGATATCAAATTTCCCTCCAATGATTCGCGCAGCATCGTGTATGAAAACGGTGGCTATCTATACCGTTTTGATGTGCAAAGCGAACAAGCGGTAAAGATTCCTGTTTACATAAACAACGATCTGCCCTCGGCACGTCCGGAACTTAAAGATGTACATAAAAAAATTGCCAATTATGAAATCAGCCCGGACGGCAAGCGGGCATTGATGGGGGCGCGCGGGGAAGTGTTTACCGTTCCGGCAAAGGAAGGCATCACCTATAACCTGACGGAAACACCGGGTGTGCACGAGCGTGCTTCCAAGTGGTCGCCGGACGGCCGCTGGATCGCCTATATTTCCGATGCCACGGGGGAGGATGAAATCTATATCCGTGATAAAGATGGAAAAAACCCGCCCCAACAGATTACAAGCGGCGCGGAAACATACAAGTACACCATATACTGGTCACCGGACAGCAAAAAGATATTATGGGGCGACCGTAAACAGCGCCTGCGTTATGTGGACATCAAAAGCAAAAAAATAACCGATGTGGCCTATTCGCCGGTATGGGAAATCCGACAATACGCCTGGTCGCCGGACAGCCGTTATATTACATACACCATGCCCGAGGAAAAAATGATGAACCGGGTGTTTATTTATGACCTGAAAAGCGGTAATAACGTGCCCGTAACCAAAGGCTGGTACAGTTCCGGTCAACCGGTATTCAGCCATGACGGTAAATATCTGCTTTTCGTGTCGTCCCGGGATTTTAATCCCATTTACAGTTGGACCGAATGGAACCATGCCTACGCCGATATGGATCGGATTTATATGATCATGTTGTCTGAACAGACACCGTCGCCGTTTGCCCCGCAAAACGACCGGGTGGCGGTGAAGGATTCCGACAAGAAAAAGAAAAAGGCCAAAAAAGAGTCGGTTAAGGTACACATTGATTTTGACGGTATTGCCGATCGCATTGTGGATGTACCGGTTAAAGCGGCGTCCTATTCCAATTTGGCGGCGTTGGATGATAGAATTTACTATATCCGCCAGGGACGCGGCGATACCCAACGTAAATTGATGATGTATGACCTTAAAGAGAAAAAGGAAACCGATCTTGGCGCGGTGAACGGTTATGAGATTTCCGCCGACGGTAAAAAAATGCTGGTCAGCGCCCAGGGCGCCTACGCCATAATCAAGCTGCCCAAAAGCAAGGTGAAGCTGGATAAAAAGCTTAACCTGAAAGGGATGGAAGTCTGGGTGAATAAAAAACAGGAATGGCAGCAGATATTTAATGAAGCCTGGCGTCAGATGCGTGAATTTTTCTATGATCCGAATATGCACGGTGTGGATTGGCAGGCGGTGCGCGAAAAATACGGCGCGCTGGTTCCCTATGTCAAACATCGTAACGATCTGACCTATATCCTGGGTGAAATGGTGGGCGAGCTGAACATCGGTCATGCCTATGTGGGTGGTGGCGACCGGCCCATGCCGCGTCGGATCAAAACCGGGTTATTAGGCGCGCAACTGAGTAAGGATAAAAGCGGATATTTCCGAATTGATAAAATCCTGAAAGGCGAAAACTGGGATAAAAAGACCCGTTCTCCGCTGACGGAAGTGGGCGTGGATGTACATGAGGGCGATTTTATTATCGCGGTGAACGGTCATTCCGTAAAGGCTTTGAATAATATTTACAGCGCCCTGCAAAATACGGCTGGCAAGGAAGTGACTTTAACGGTGAACAGCAAGCCTTCCGCCCAAAAAGCCCGCGATGTGCTTGTTAGGCCGATTGCCGATGAGGCGAATCTTTATTACTACAACTGGGTTCGGAACAACATCGAGAAAGTGAATAAGGCTACCAACGGGCAGGTGGGCTATGTACATATCCCGGATATGGGTGTGCACGGTCTGAATGAATTTGCAAAGCATTTTTATCCGCAACTGCGCAAAAAAGCCCTGATCGTCGATGTGCGCGGCAATGGCGGGGGCAATGTTTCGCCCATGATCATTGAACGGTTGCGCCGGGAAGCGGTGATGATTGACATCGCCCGTAATTCCGTGCCGCAAACCGATCCGACGGAAATGATTTTTGGCCCCCTGATCGCCCTGGCCGATGAATTTTCCGCATCCGACGGCGATATCTTTACCTATCGTTTTAAGCAACATAAGCTGGGTAAGGTTGTTGGTAAACGTACATGGGGCGGCGTGGTCGGTATCCGGGGCAGTTTACCCTTCATCGACGGGGGCAGCCTGAACAAACCGGAATTTTCTCGTTACAGCCTGGATGGCAAAACCTGGATTATGGAAGGCGTGGGTGTCGAGCCGGATATCTATGTGGATAACGATCCCTATAAGGAATTCATGGGCGAGGATCAACAATTGAACCGGGCCATTGAAGAAATTATGAAGGAACTGAAAACCCGGGCCAAAATCATACCGCCGGTTCCGCCGTATCCTGATAAGCATTAAAACATTTTGCTAAGAAATGTCTCGGAATGTTTCGGGGTGTGCATGTCATGCTGAGCCCGCTTCGGTGGGCGTTATAACCGGAGGGGATGCGTCGTCTCGGCGCTCCCCGGCATGAAGGGGCGTGTTTTAAAAACAAAAAAAGGTGCGGATTTTCGAACCCGCACCTTTTTGTTTTTAACTGTGTATAGTGAATAAACATTTTAAGTCTGTTTTAAAAATCCACTCTTTCAATATTCCAATTTTTAGATTGAGCCGATTCCGGTGCAAAATCCTGATTGATAATATAAAGCAGATTGCCCGGGGTTATGGCAACCGTTGTACTGGGCGTAACTGCCTTGGTATGGATGACTTTAGCCGATTGCCAATCATCATTGCTGGTTAATTCAATGACAATATTGCCACCCGGGCTTTTGCCGTCATTGGTTATGCCAACCACATTGCCGTTGGGCGTGATAATCATACCATCAAATCCTCTGTAGCCGTCTTCAATGTTTACAAGCCGTGCGGAACCCGGATCATCGATTTCAATTTTAACCAGGCCGTAATTCGCATAAAGGCCTTTTTCATTCACGCTAACCAAAGAAACCAACAGATAGCCATCGGGATGAAAATCCAATCCATTGGCGCCGCTTTGCAGGCCTGTTTCATTTTTCCAGAATACCGAGGGGGTACCGTTGGGGTCAACTTTATAAACCACACCCGCGAACCAGTCTGAAATGTAAACATTACCTTTGTTATCGTGCGTAATATCGTTTGCCATGTAGGCCGGCGCATCCGGAATGAGTGATGAGAGATTGATGTCTTTTTCCATGACACCCGTATCAAGATTATATATCCTCAAATTGGCAATACCTTTTGTTTCAGGATCGTTGTCAAACAGTTCCATTCCGTTAAAACCCGTAACCAGCAGTCTGTTGTTGGCATAATCGATTTGTATGCCCGCCGAAGACATGGGGTAAGGTTCGCCGCTTGTAAATGGTTTGTAGGTACCGTCGGTATTCACTTTAATAATGGGGCCGGCATTGAGGGAACTCAATAAAAATGTGTTGTCATTTTTGTTAAATTCGATTCCTTCAGGATTTTGTGCAATCCCTTCAATTTTAACGGTTTTCGGGAATTTTTCACTTTCACCCGTTGTATGCGTTGTATTACCGGATCGGGATTTACAATAGGTCAACAGCCCCAGAGCCATAAAAGTAAACAAAATGAAATTCTTCATAAGATCAGTCCTTTATTTGAATGATAGTTTAAACATGATGAATATAAGGACTGATCATCCGATTGAGAGGAAACAAATGAGGGG
>RFFS01000039.1 GCA_003696775.1 Calditrichota bacterium | reverse complement strand
CAAAAGGATTTTGGGCCGATGAAGAAAGCGGAACAGCGGACCATTGAAACCGGCCTGCTCCATGCCGCTGACGCCCAACCGTTAATCAGTGATGATATCATTTCCGAGGAACCGGCCCCGGATGTTAAAGGGAACGCCTGGAATATGATTGTCCCCATTACCATAATGGTGCTGATGATGCCTGTGAGTCTGCTTTATACCGGCTGGGACCCGGCCCGGTTTGCCCCGGAAGCAAATCTCGGCTCCAAAATAATCACCGCTTTGGGCAATGGTTCCGGCTCGACATCCGTGTTGTGGGCTGTACTAACCAGTTTGTTTGTCGCCGCCATCATGTATCGCACCCAAAAGATTTTTACGGTGGATGAAATGGTTGCCCTGGCTTTTAAAGGTATTGGCAGTCTGATGCCGCTGGCGGTTTTAATGATGCTGGCCTTTGCCATTGGAAAAATGAGTAAGGATTTGGGCACGGGGCTTTATCTGGCGGATTTAAGCAAACAATGGCTGCACGCCGGTCTGGTGCCTTTTGTGCTTTTTCTGACGGCTTCATTTATTGCCTTTAGCACCGGCACTTCCTGGGGTACTTTTGCCATCATGCTGGCCATTGCCGTCCCCATGGCCCAGCAATTTGAACATACCTTGCCTCTGGCCGTAGCGGCGGTGTTGAGCGGCGGCGTGTTTGGGGATCATTGTTCGCCTATTTCGGATACGACAATCATCAGCAGCATGGCCTCGGCCTGCGACCATATCGATCATGTCAAAACACAGCTTCCTTATGCGCTGACCGCCGGAGCCTTTTCGGCGTTATTGTTTTTGCTGGCCGGTTTTACCGCCTGAATATAAGGCTGAACCAGCATCATCAACACGATACCGCCCCAGGCTATGAAAATATCGGTGATATCAAACAGTCGTCCCTGAATAAACCATTGGCTGGTTTCCATCAAAACGATCAGCATCATGGCCCGCAAAGCCGCATTTTTTTTATCATCTGAGATGAACAATCCAGCCGTCAGCATGCCCACAAACCCCATGTGGAACATATCCCACAAATTCATGAAACCGGTGCTTTTATAATAAAAATAAAAAGGGGTAAAATGCTTAAGACCGTCCACCATATCGGAAGGAAACTTAACCTGGAAGCGGAAAGGATAAGCGTAAAAACCGATAAGATATATCAAAATCCACAATCGAATCAGGGAGTATGCGTTTCGCTTGCGCTGCCAGAATATACCCCACCCAAACAGTAGAGCCCACAACATCTCATAGCTCCATACAAAACTTATCCGCTCAATATTGGTTATTAAAGATATAATGAGATGCACAGTCGCTAAAATATATATCCATATACGCGGATTGACTCGTAAGGCACTTGTCTGTAAAAAATAACCGGTCAGAAACGCCAAAGGTAACACGCCTGTCAGAGCATGCGGATCGGAATTGACTACCATATGCCCTATTTGAATCAGCATCAGGCATATCGCAACAACAAAAGTGTGTTCCCTAAAGAGGCTTTCCGTTAAACGGCGCAAAACGATACGCGCCCGTTCCCTATGGAGACTCAATACCGCTGTAGCGCCTGCAAATCCGCCCAGACTGTTGGTGAGCACGTCATGCACCGATGTCACACGATATCGCAAAACGATTTGCACGGTTTCGATCATGAAACTGAGGCCGACACTATAGAAAACGGCAAAACGCAACGCGGACTTTTTGTCCATTTGCCGGGACATCCCGTACAACAGCGCCGCGCCGCCGACAGGAATAAACAGTATCACATTGCCGATGATATCAGTCCATGATACCCAGTGCCCGTTACGACGGAAAGGGGTCCATTCAATCTGACCGATTTGAAACAGTATTTTCGAAAGGGTTCCGTAAAACCGAAAGGGCATAAATGTGTTATACGCCACCAATCCGGAAATCAAAAGCAACAAGAGCCCTGCATGGCGTTTATACGATATTTTTTTGTCAAACATCTATATAGCGAACCAGGTCTTCACGTTTTGTCAAATGAACCAGCCAGCCTTTGAAAACCATGTCGGCGATCATCGCTTTCACTTTTTGTAAGGGCAGTTTGTAACGATAGGCAAAATGCCAGATATCGATGGGCGCGATATGCAGCTCAAACAACAGTAATTCATCGATATTCAAACGGGTGTTTTGCTCTGTCTTTTCCAGTATCAGGGGCATTTCTTCACGTCCATCGGGCTTGATGTGAGCGTGTGTAAAATAATAATTATCGGGGCCTTCCAAATCGCAAATGGGAAAACTGTTTTTCTCTTTCAGGAATTGAGGCAGCAGGTCGATGCTGACCAGATACATATTTTCTTCATCACCCCATAAGTCGTCCCATACTTCGGGGTCTTCCTTTTTGACCCATTCAAAAAACGCGATTTCCTCGTCAGGCAGACGCATCAGGGTGTGGCCGTGCCAGTGTGCCACAAGTTTTTCCACATCACGGACACGCAACCCGTTGAGTTCATCGATACTAAAAGTTAAAAAGCCATCCTTTTCCAGAGCGCGTTCCTTACGCGCGATAAATTCTTCCAAATTCATGTAAACCTTATAATTTCGATTTAACGATGCTTAATGCGTCATCCAACGCCTGGCGCGCCTCTTCTTCCAAAGCAGTGCAGCGTTGACGCATTTCATTAACAAATTCGGCATCATCAATATCTTTCAGATTGATTAAGACGTTATAAATACCACCCTGAACGCCGGCAAAGGCCATTTGTGCCCCCACGCCCACGTCGGTTATGGAAGCCGGATTACCGTATTTGCCAACAGTTGCGGCAACCTTCAGCGCGCGGAAACTTTGGCGGGCTGTATTCAATGGTACATGTACGGCCTGCTTTAACCCCTCCAGCATGGCCTGGTTCCGTTTTTGTTTTTCTTCTTCCGTTGTGGCCGGTAAACGACGCGCGTCCATATACGCGTTAAAAGCGTTGGTATCCTCATCGATAGCCCGGATCAATAGTCTCTGGATATCCTGACAAACTTCGGCGGTCTCATTCAATACATCGTCCACGTCTTCACTGCCACGTCGATTCGCCGTCAGGTTGCTGACCATGGAAGAGAGGGCCGCGCCAAGGGCTCCGGCCAGGGCCGCCACCGATCCGCCTCCCGGCGCTGGTGATTCACGGGAAACTTCATCGATGAAATCATGCACCCGTAAATGGGACAAATCCGTCTCACTGATCGACGGCAGGCCCAATACCCGTTCATCCACATTAAACGGGGCCACGTCGTTCAAACCAAGCGATTGCACCGCCGTGGCCAGCACATCCCGCCACGGTACGCCGCGGGAGCGTCCCTGCTTTTTTAAATAATACAAACCGCTTTCCATCAGGGCGTCAAATGGCACCATGCCAACAATTTCACTGCCGGTTACCACCAGTCCCCTTTCCGCGGCCATTTTTCGGGTGGCTTCCATAACATGATGCATGGAAGTCACATGGTAATCGGTAAGGTTGATGGAAATCTGTACACGATCGAACTCCGGCACCATCCAACCGATGGCTTTACAATGTTTAAATAAGCCCGGTTTTTTTACGGATTTCCCTTCGGGATGCCGGGGATCGATATTATTAAGCCGGAGCAAGGCGTTTAAATCGTATTGATGCGTCTCCGTACAATGCCGCACGGTTTCGTCCATGGTATTACCGATGAAATCACAACTGCCACAGGGATAGGCGCCTTCCCTGTATTTCAGGATAACCGGTTTTTTATAATAAAAGGGTTCCTGAGGGCCTTTACGGGCCGAGCGCCCTTTTTCGCGCAATTCAAAAGCGATATCCGTGGCGTGAAGTTTTTCACGGCTGTTGAGACTGATGTTATAGGCGATCAGGAATTCACGCACACCGATGACCGTGGCGCCGGCACGGGCGTTAAAACGCGCCGGGCCAAAATCGGGTTTCCATTCCGGACGAGCCAGTTTTTTCACCAGCGCCTCATATTCGCCGGCGCGTATTACGGCCAGATTCTGCCTTTCCGGGGTTTGCGCTGATTTTTCATATAAATAAACCGGAATACCCAGCTCTTCCCCTACCCTACGGGCAACATCCCGGGATAACGCGACACACTCTTCAACCGTTACGCCACTAACGGGAATAAACGGGCAAACATCCGTGGCGCCCATACGCGGATGCGACCCCGTGTGTGTTCGCATGTCTATCACTTCCGACGCTTTTTGAATGGCACGAAAAGCGGCTTCACCGACGGCTTCCGGAGTGCCGATAAAGGTGACCACGGTACGGTTCATTTCTGCCCCGGGGTCCACATCCAGTAACCGGATGCCATCCACCGCACGGATGACATCGGTGATTTGTTTGATTTTAGCAGCATCGCGCCCTTCCGAAAAATTGGGTACACATTCAATGATTTTTTCAGCCATGTTGTATTCCTTTTGATTAAAAACGCAAAATTACAAAAAAACATACCAAGTTTAAAACGCTTTTCATTCAAAAAATGCACCTATTTCCTGGCATTAAAGGACGTCAGCCTTTATTTTAAAAAACCTGTTATATTGTGGGAAACGCGAACCAACCTTCAACCGTTGTCTGAATGAAAAGAGGACGGGCTAATAGTGTTGTCTTTTGGCGGCCGCGTGATACAATTGTGATAGTCGTTATGGAATTTTCAGCATATCAGGCCAAACCAATATAAAGGGATTTCCATGAAAGCCATCTGGAACAACACCGTTATCGCGCAAAGCGACGCCACCATAGTAGTGGAGGGCAATCATTATTTTCCGCCGGACAGCGTGAACAAAAAATGGCTGGTGGAGAGCGATACACGTACGATTTGCCCCTGGAAAGGCCAGGCTCATTATTACACCATTAAGGTTGGTTCCGAAGAGAATAAAGATGCCGCCTGGTATTATCCCAAAACAAGCGAAGCGGCACGTCCCATAGAAAATTACATCGCCTTTTGGCGCGGTGTTCACATAACGGAGGATTAATTACTCGTGCCCCTTACCCAATCCGATAAAGCCGATGGCATTAAGGCCATGTATTTGGAAGTACTGGAAGGTTTGCAGGCTTCTCCCAAACGACTGCCCAGTAAATTTTTTTATGATGAAACCGGTTCGCGGCTTTTTGACGCCATCTGTGAACTGGATGAATATTATCTCACCCGTACCGAATTATCGATCATGGATGCCTGTATGGAAGAGATCTGCGCCGCCATCGGGCCGCGGGCCATGCTGATCGAATACGGCAGCGGCAGCAGTGAAAAAATCCGCCGCATACTGGATGCCCCGAACGATATCCGGGTTTATGTACCCATCGATATATCCTGTCGTTTTTTACAGGAAAGCGCCGCACGTATCGCCCGGCGTTATCCGCACATCGAAGTGCGACCGGTCTGTGCCGATTTCAGTCGTCCGTTTTCCCTGCCGCACCCCCGGATAGCCACACAAACCAAAACCGTTTATTTCCCGGGTTCCACAATTGGCAATTTTCATCCGGATGAGGCGGTGGCCTTCTTAAAAAACATGGCCGAAATCATCGGCCCCGGCAGCAGCCTGATCATTGGTGTGGACCTGCAAAAAGAACAGGATATTCTGCATGCCGCCTACAACGATGCCCGCGGGATAACGGCCCGTTTCAACTTAAATCAACTGGTACGTTTCAACCGTGAACTGGGCAGCGATTTCGACCTGCGGCGCTTTGAACATCAAGCTCTTTACAATCCGCAAAAAGGACGCGTGGAAATGCACATCGTCAGCACGGACAACCAAACGGTGCACATAAACGGTGCGACCATACCATTCCGGAAAGGCGAAACCATCTGGACGGAATCTTCCTACAAATACACCGTCGAAGGTTTTAGAAAATTGGCCGCCCGCGCCGGTTTCGAGCCTGTAACGGTATGGTGCGACGCGCAACATTTTTTCAGCATACACCACTTGCGTGTTACCCGTTAAATTTCCACATTTTGTATCCCGGTTACCTTCAAAACATTAATCCTTAAGATAACCTTAAAGGAGAAACATGGCATGCGCGTATGGGCCATATCCGATTTACATACGGATTTTGAAGAAAATTTACAGTGGGTGCAACAGCTCTCTCTTGCGGACTATCGGGATGATGTTTTGATCGTCGCCGGGGACATCAGTGATGACGTTGCCATTTTAGAAACTACATTGCACCTGCTCACCCAACGCTACCGGCAGGTCTTTTTTGTTCCGGGCAATCATGACCTGTGGATTCGCAAGGATAATTTAAACGATTCTCTTGAAAAATTTTACAAAGTGCTTAACCTTTGTGCATCTCTGGAGGTAAACACGGCGCCTCAGCTCCTGAATGCCGTTGATAGTGCGCTTTACATTCTACCTCTTTTTTCCTGGTATGTCAAACCGGAAGAAGGGAACGAAACCCTTTACATGCCAAAACCGGGCGAAAACAGTAAAACAAAAGTATGGATGGATGATTATCACATCAGATGGCCGGTATTTAGCGAAGCGGGCAACGCATCGGAGTATTTTTTACAACTTAACGACCAATACTTTCCGGTGCTTACACCCCACACGGTGATTTCTTTCAGTCATTTTTTACCCCGTCGGGAACTGATGCGCGGTTTGTATCCGGTGTATGATGCCCGGGGCCGTAAGCTCAAAGACCCGGCGCCGTATTTCAACTTCAGTCGTTTTGCCGGCAGCAGCGCACTCGACGCACAACTACGGGCGGCCGGTTCATCCTTTCATATTTACGGACATCAGCACCGAAACCGCTACCGCCGCATCGATGGTGTCACCTATTTTTCACACGGACTGGGTTACCGACGTGAACGGGTGTTTGCAGGCATTGATGATAAAGCGTATCTTCCAGAATTAATATGGACAGAGGCTAACGGATTGCTCACCCGTCCTGAAAATTAAATTTATTTTATGGAGAATCACATGCGTAAATTTTTTGTTTTATTCACATTGATTATTAGTACCTGCCTTGTGGCCGGAGACAATACCGACAAGACATTTATCCATGCCCTTTATACCAAGACACAATTAAACCATGCCTCGTACAAACTGCTTCGTGAGTTAACCGCGCAATATCCGCGGCGGCTGGCCGGATCGCCGGGCGCGGACGGTGCCGTGCAATGGGCCAGACGCACCATGCAGCAATTGGGCTTTGACAGGGTGTATCTGCAGGAAATAAAAGTGCCCCATTGGGAACGCGGTGAAGCGGAGGCATGCTATGTGGTTTTTCCGGACAACCATCGGGAAAAATTATCCGTTCTGGCTCTGGGACGTTCCGTACCCACACCGGGCGGAGAGCTTTTGGCCCCCCTTTATGTGGCTCACGATGTAGATGACATCAAAAAAGCCGACCCCGAGGCTGTTAAAGGCCGTATTGTCTTTTTTAACGCTGCTTTTCCGGACACTTTCCTGCAAACCATGCACGGCTATGGCCGCGCGGTACAAAAACGTGTATGGGGGCCTTCCGAAGCCGCGCGTAAAGGCGCCGTGGCGGTGATTATTCGATCCGTCACAACGGCCCATGATGACGCTCCCCATACCGGGACACTGGTTTATGCCGGGGATGCTCCCAAAGTACCGGCGGCCGCTCTCGGATACCTTTCCGCCGACCGCTTATACGAATACTGGAAACGAAATAAGAATATAAAAGTCTCCCTGCGTATAAACAGCCGGATATTCCCGGATAAAACATCCTATAATGTCATAGGGGAATTGACGGGACGCAAACACCCTGAACAAATCATTGCCATTGGCGGGCACCTGGACGCCTGGGATGTGGGCGAAGGCGCTCAGGATGACGGCGCGGGTATTGTACACAGTATCGGTGCCCTGGCCCTGCTTAAACAAGCCGGTTATCAACCACAAAATACCATACGTGCCGTCTGTTTTATGAATGAAGAAAACGGTTTGCGCGGTGGCAAGGCCTACGCGCGAATCGCCAAAGAAAAAAAGGAGAAGCATATTGTGGCCATAGAAAGCGATGCCGGCGGTTTTACCCCACGCGGTTTCGGATATAGCGGACCAGAAGCGGGTTTAAAACAACTCAACGAATGGTTACCGCTTTTTCCACCGTTCACCATTCAGGCCATCCGCCCCTCGGGCGGCGGCGCGGATATCGGCCCGTTGCACAAAGCCATGAGCACGCCGGTGATGAGCCTCATCCCCGACAATCAACGGTATTTTGATTTTCATCATTCCCATAAAGATGTGTTCAGCGCCGTAAATCGCCGTGAACTGGAATTGGGAACAGCGTCGGTGGCGGCTTTGCTTTATCTGATCGATCAATATGGTTTAAACAACGGCGTTAAACACTCCGCCAGCCATCCGTAAGGTCGATAATTTTATCGATCAGCATGACGGGGATGTTTTCGCGTATCGCATACACCCGGCTTTCGTCAACCGTAATCAGCGCCTCTTCCAGGGGTGTTTCTATGGCGCTGCCATCCCGATAAGTGAGTTGAGTCTCGTGAATCAGTTTATTAAGTTTTTCCAACTCATCCGGGGTCATGGGTCGTAGATCCTGTCTGCTTTCCGGACAGCATAGTATGTTCAGCAATTCTTCGGCAATGGGCATGGTTTTCTCCGTTAAAATGGCAAATCTAATATGTTAAACAGAATCAATCAAAAAGAAAGGAGCCTGAAATGGCTGATATTAAGGAAATAACCCTCAAGGTTACCGGCATGACCTGCGGTGGTTGCGAGAAAGCCGTCGAAGAAGCGGCCATGAGCGTGGAAGGCGTGCAATCCGCCAATGCATCACATGCCGATGATAGCGCCACCATCGTTTATGATGCCGAAAGCACCGATCCGATGTTCATTACCATGGCCATTAACGAAACTCATTATAAAGTGGAAGAATAAGTCGTGGTGAGCCTGGTATTTCACATGCCCCGATCCAAAAACATGTGGCCATCCTTTTCTATTAACGGAAAGGGTGGCTTTTTTTCATTCCATGATTTCAGGAATTGAAGGCATGGCTTTCAAGTAGCTAAAGGAAGTACCGTATTACTAAAAACAAGAGATACCTGTAGTTCTATTTTGGACATAAAAAAAGCCTGACCGGTTACGGCCAGGCTTTTATGGTGTGGAGCTGAGCGGGATCGAACCGCTGACCTCTTGAATGCCATTCAAGCGCTCTCCCAACTGAGCTACAGCCCCTTAAAAACGAGTTTTTAATTTAAGCAGTCGTTTTAAACGATGCAAAAAAATATTAATAAAAAAGGGGAGAAAAATACTCCCCTTAATTTTATTTATCGGCCATAAACGGATAGCTCCAGTCTTTGGGCGGCTCAAAGGTTTCCTTCATGGTGCGCACCGACATCCACCGCAGCATGTTAAGAGCGCTGCCCGCTTTATCATTGGTACCCGAGGCACGGCCGCCGCCAAACGGTTGTTGACCCACAACGGCAGCGGTTGGCTTATCATTGATATAAAAATTCCCCGCGGCATTGCGCAAGCGATCGGACATGGTCATCAGCGCATAACGGTCACGCGCCCAAATAGCGCCGGTCAAGGCGTAAGGTGATGTGGTATCACACAAATCCAGAGTCGCTTCAAAATCAGCGTCTTCATAAACATAGATGGTTAATACCGGGCCGAAAATCTCTTCCTGCATGGTTTTGAATTTCGGATTGGTGGTTACGATGGTGGTGGGTTCGATAAAATAACCTTTGGAATCATCATAACCGCCACCGGTAATAAATTCGGCTTCATCGGATTGCGCGGCGTAATCGATGTATTCTTTGATATTTTCAAACGCGCTTTTATCGATAACGGCTGACATAAAATTACTAAAATCCTGAACATCACCCATTTTGATTTTGGCGGTTTCGGCAACAAATTTTTCCCTGAAAGCGGGCCAGATGGAACGCGGAATATACATGCGACTGGCGGCGGAACATTTTTGTCCCTGATATTCAAAGGCACCGCGAATGGCCGCCACCACCAGGGCATCCACATCGGCGCTGTTATGGGCAAATATAAAATCCTTGCCACCTGTTTCGCCTACAATACGCGGATAATATTTCATTTTATGAATATTATCACCCACGGTTTTCCACATATTCTGAAAAACCGCCGTGGAACCGGTGAAATGAATACCCGCCAGATCCGGACTGGCCATAACCGGGCCGCCCACCTGTCCGCCGGAACCGGGAATAAAATTGATTACACCATCGGGTAAGCCGGCTTCCTGTAACAGTTTCATGAGAAAATAAGCGGAATATACGGCGCTGGATGCCGGTTTCCACAAGGCGACGTTACCGACGATGGCCGGCGCTGTGGGCAGATTACCGGCGATAGAAGTGAAATTAAATGGCGTTACGGCAAAAATGAAACCTTCCAACGGACGATACTCCACACGATTCCACATTCCACGCGGTGAATAGGGTTGATCGGCCATAAGCTGCGTCATGTAATAACTGTTAAAACGCCAGAAGTCCACCAGTTCACAGGCGGAATCGATTTCGGCCTGATGGGCCACTTTAGATTGGCCCAGCATGGTTGCGGCGTTGATGGTCGGGCGCCAGGAACCGGCCAGCAGGTCCGCGGCTTTCAAAAAGACCGCTACACGTTGTTCCCACGGGGTTTCCGCCCATTGTTTACGGGCTTCCAGAGCCGACTGGATGGCCATTTTCACTTCTTCTTTTCCCGCTTTATGATAAACACCCAATACATGACCGTGATCATGCGGGATACGCATCTCCGCCGTTTTACCGGTTTTTATTTCTTTACCACCGATTATCAACGGCACTTCGATTGTTTGCGATTTCAATTCTTCCAGTTTGGCTTTTAATGCTTTCCTTTCCGCGGAACCGGGCGCATAGCTATGGATGGGCTCGTTAACCGGTTCCGGGGTTTTAAAATAGGCGTTCGACATATGATTCTCCTTAATAATCGTTATCAATCAGATAAATTTACACAGCCCCAATTACGAAAGCAATAAAGCACGCGCTTTCTTTACATGGCCGGATTGTGTTCCGTTTTTGGTGGATTTGAAAAGACTAAAGTTTTTACTATCCTCCCCATCCTTGCGGCGTCGGGATCATTCGTTCAGTTCAAAGGCCGGGCCAGCGTTACACTCGCCTTGTACGATTGCAACACACCGTTACCTTCATCCATTATCTGTAAATAGATGATATAAATTCCCATCGGCATCAGGCGTCCCGTATCACTCCGGCCGTCCCAGACCATACTGTGACGGCTGCCGGTATAACTGTTTTCCGCAATGGAACGTACGCGACGGCCGGATAAATCATACACGCGCAACCGTAAGCGCGCCGCTTTTACCGGCAACTCTGCATGGATGGTACAATAATCATCCCGTCCGTCATTATCCGGTGAAAAGGGATTGGGTCCAATGCTTAAGGATCCTTTTTGCGGGAGGACATCCGGCGCGTGGATACTGTTTTCTTCGGCAGGCGTGGCGCCGGCCGGGGCCACACAGGGCCCCCAACTGCGCGATAAACGGGCGTCCAGTTCCGGGTGGATGCGTTCAAGTGACGGCCGGCTGTCTTCCAACCCCTGCAACCAGGAGCGGCTGTAGGGTGCCTGTTCCACCCATCGACCCAACGGATCGAGCACATAAATGATATCTCCGGCATTGTTCAGAACCGGGAAACGCGGCAACACCACGCAAAGCGAATCTTCCAGACCGCCGTAAATTTCCTGCAGACCGGTATCGGCTGCAAATACCTTGTATTGCCCCGGATATAAAAAAATCAGGCTGTCCACACGGGCCGTATCACGATTATCGGCAAACGCCCATTTTTGCAAGCTCACCCGACGATCCCCTTTGTTGTACAATTCAATCCACTCCGGTTCATTTTCCCGGGTAAGAAATTTGATTTCATTCAAAACCACCAGCGGTTCCGTTTCCAAAATGTCCAGTTCAAAACGCAGGGTGTCGTTCAGCGGGTTATCATCGGGTAACGATTCTACATTGGCATCCGCACTTTCCACAAGCACCCACCCCTGATAATGACCGCCTGTTTCAAACATGTATTCAAAAGAGACCACAAGACTGTCACCCGGGGCAAGCGACGGTGATATCACTTCTTCATATAATGTTTTCCGTGCGGGAATCTGCACAGCCGCTGTCAATCGGATATCCTGTTCATAATTACGGACACCTACATTGCTTAAAACCGCCCACATCCGCGCGGTTTGCCCGCTTGTAATCCAGTAGGGCGCGTGATAAAAACGGGTTACGGCCAGATCATTCGGCCAGGGTGAAATGGAATTCCGCCTGCCGGGCGTGCCGCCCGCCACCAGGGCCATGCCCCAGTTTTCCGGTACATTTTTTTCTGTTAATATGCGTTTTTCATCGGAATAGTCTTCCGTATATCCCACCTGATACGTGTATTGTGAAAGAGTATCCTGTCGGGCATTCAACAGAAAAAGGGTTTTCCCGGTGCTGTTGGTCAGGCCGTTCTTTAAGAAAGCATTGCCGTCAATGGTCATTACAAGGGCCGAATCGGGGATGCGTGTATCGTAACGGGTGGAATTGCCCCAATAACTACCGTCCAGGATTACCGCAAAACTGCCCGGCGGTAGCAAAGTGCCTTCCCCGGCATCAATCAAAAAATCCCCCGCGGTGCTGTCCCCTATCCACCAGTCTTGTAAGTCGATCGTGCTGTCGGAAAGATTATATAACTCAATAAATTCATCATGGAATTCACTACCGGCGGGATTGTACATGATTTCGGAAAAAGTAAGCTGGGCCCGCAACAGCGCAGCGGCCATAAACACCAAAAGATAGACAGGCATATTGTCCCCCGGTGAATAACGGTACGAATATACCAAGTAATGGACGGGGATTCAAGACGGGTTAACGTATCGTTATAAACCTGATAGTCGGGTGTTGTAATACAGAGTTATGTATTAACTACCGCATGTTTTTATTATAATAGCTGTTATCCAAACAACAGTTTAAAATAAAACGATGGTGATTTGAGTTTCGCCCGCATATTGAGATCATCGAACATAAAGGTAAATGTTTCGCGGATGGTGGCGTTGCTGTTGGCCTTTTTCACCACCCAGTTATACAACCAGGGATAATCCACCAGTTTCAACAGTGTATGGCTCAGGTTCAGTTCATTCCACAATTTATCATATACCATTTTTTCATACTGCCTGGTGGAAGCGGCGCTGTAATCATGGTTTTGCACAGCCCGGGTGAGGAATTTGGCGGCGCGGTGACCGCTGATCATGGCATTGCCAATGCCTTCGCCTGTAAAGGGATCGATCAGGGAACCGGCGTCACCCACCAGTAGAAAACGCTCGCCGGATAAGGGCCGTTTAAGGGAACCCAGTGGCAGGCCCCAACCTTTGATGTCGCTAAGCAGACGGGCGTCCTTAAAGCGTTCTTTCAATCCGGCGTGATTTTCCAGAGCGGCGGCCATCAGTTTACGTAAATTGATGTTCTTATCTTGCATGCGGGATTTAAGCAGGCCGATCCCCACATTGGCGCGATTCCCGGGCAGAGGAAAAATCCACAAATAGCCGGGCAGAACCTCTTCCAGGAAATGCAGCTCGATAAAATTTTCCGGATGCATGCCGCCCACATTTTCATAATAGGCACGTAAACCGGCGGCATAATGCCGCGGATTCATTTTTAAACCGGCCAGTTTTTTGGCCACCAGGGAACGGTCCCCTTCCGCGCCCACCACAACAGAGGCGTCCAGTGTACACGACACACCTTCCTCTTCATAATGTATCCGTATGGCATCGTCCAGGCGTTCCAGCGCCTTGACCGGACAACCGGTACGTATATCCGCGTGCGGCGAAGCCATCTGTTGAAATAAAAAATAATCGAAATCATACCGTTTGGCGATGAAACCCGGCGCGTAGGGCTGGCCGCTTTTATCCAAACGAAACGGTATATCCAGAGCGTTACCATCCGGAGCCACAAACTGCACCCCCCAGCAATTCATATATCGGTCGTTATCGGCATTAAAGTCATAAACAATTTGTGGATCGATTTGATTGAGTACGGAAACAACCTTACCGCTCAGGGCATCACCGCATACTTTATCGCGCGGGAAGCGGGCTTTATCCAAAACCACATGGGGAATACCGGCTTTACTAAGAAATATGGAAGTGGTTGCGCCGCCGGGACCGGCGCCTAAAATGGCAATTTCTGTTTTTTCGGTTTTCATAAATATTCCGTTGGCATGAGTAACAAATGTCTAATTTACGGGGTGTGCCTGAGAGATACAATTCTGAGCAGCCGGTCATTTATGATACAGTATAAAGAAGTTCCGGCCCAATTTTCTGAATGGATTTATGAGAACGTTTAACCTGTATTGTTTGATTTATTTGCATATGTTTTGGCATGGAACGTGGGTTTCCTTAATTTCGAACATATTTTTCAATAGACGGAAAAACAACATGCCCATGGAAATCGAACGAAAGTTTCTGGTAAAAAAAAACTGGCGACCCAGTGGCACCGGCATACGCTATAAACAGGGTTACTTATGTAAAGAGCCGGAAAAAACCGTTCGGGTGCGCATCAGCCCGGACACCGCCTGGCTTAGTATTAAAGGCGCCATGCGCGGTATCAGCCGCCCCGAGTATGAATATACCATTCCGCCGGATGAAGGCCGGGAATTGCTGGCGCTTTGCCAGCCTTATGTTGTGGACAAAACCCGTTACCGTATCAACCACGCTGGGATGATTTGGGAAGTGGATGTGTTTCACGGAGCCAATCAGGGATTGATTCTCGCGGAAATTGAGCTGGAGGATGAACAACAGACTTTTCTCAAACCGGATTGGGTGGGTATGGATGTTTCCCACGACAAACGATATTTTAATTCCTATTTGGCGCGTCATCCGTTTAACACATGGGGGGAATGATTCATGGACATCCGGTCCGGAACAACCCAATATTCATTTCCCGTATTACATTTTCCTCTCCGCTCAGCTTAGTAAACAATGGAAACAATCCCGTGCTTTTTGTACATTTGCCCTCTTTGAAAAAAATCACGGAAAATCCATGAAAAAAGAAATCGTTCTCACGGGCATAACCACCACCGGTACGCCCCATCTCGGCAATTACGCCGGCGCCATCCGCCCGGCCATCGCCGCCAGCCGCAACGACCATGTGGAATCGTTCTATTTTCTGGCGGACTATCACGCTTTGATTAAAAATCAGGACCCCGAACGGCTTAAACAGTCCACAAAGGAAATTGCCGCCACCTGGCTGGCCTGCGGGCTGGACCCGGATAAGGTCTATTTTTACCGACAGTCCGATATCCCGGAAATACCGGAGCTGACCTGGATTTTAACCTGTATGACGGCCAAGGGGCTGATGAATCGCGCCCATGCCTATAAAGCCGTGATTCAGGAAAATGAGCAAAAAGGAAAAAAAGACCTGGAAGAGGGCGTGACGATGGGCCTTTTTTCCTACCCTATTTTGATGGCCGCCGATATTTTGATCTTCAAAGCCAATAAGGTGCCTGTGGGCAAAGATCAGGTGCAACACATCGAAATGGCGCGGGACATGGCCCAGCGGTTCAACCATTATTACGGCGACCATCTTGTGCTGCCGGAAGCAGTGGTGGGCAAACAAAGCGCCGTGCTGACTGGTCTGGACGGACGTAAGATGAGCAAAAGCTACAACAACACCATTCCCCTGTTTTTGCCGGAGAAAAAACTGCGTAAAATGATTATGAAAATCGTTACCAATTCCCTGGAACCGGGCGAGCCGAAAGACCCGGATACATCGGCTGTATTCCAGATTTACAGCGCATTTGCTACGGACGAACAAGTTGCCGACATGCACCGTAAATTTGAAGAAGGCATCGCCTGGGGCAAAGCCAAGCAGGAATTGTTTGAACTGCTGAACGCCCATTTGGCGCCTTACCGGGAAGAATACAACAAACTGATGGATGATCCCGGTTACATCGAATCCACATTGCAAAAGGGAGCGGAAAAAGCCCGGCGGGTCAGCGTACCCTTTTTGCGTCAACTCAGGGAGGCCATAGGCTTCGCGCCCATCGCCTGATATGTATGCTATACCGTGTTAAACTCGATATCTTTGAAGGTCCCTTTGACCTGTTGTTGTTCCTGATTAGAAAAAACGAGGTGGATATTTACGATATCCCCATTGCGCAAATCAGCGAACAATTTCTTGCCTATATCGAAACCATGCAGATGCTGGACCTGGATGTGGCAGGCGATTTTATCGAGATGTGCGCCATTTTGATCAGCATCAAGGCCCGTTACCTGCTACCCAAACCGGAAAGCGAAAACGAAGATGAATACGATGATCCGCGCATGGAACTGGTGGAAAGACTTCTTGAATACAAAAAGTACAAGGAAGCCAGTATAGAAATGCAGGATTTGGAAGAACAACGCAGCCGGCTTTACAGCCGCGCCTATTTTGACTATATACCCAAAACAGAAGAAATTTCCGACGAAGCCTATCTCGATAATGTCAACATTTTTGACCTGATGATGGCTCTGAAAAGCGCCCTGGACAATATGCCAAAAGTCACCGAACATCAGGTGGAGTTGATCCGGGTGACGGTTGAAGAACAATCGGACTGGATTTTACGCAAACTGACCGGCAAACCGATGATTTTGTTTCGTGAACTGATGCAAACCATGGAAAGCAAAATGGAAATCATCGTTACTTTTATCGCCCTGCTGGAACTAATGAAAAAACGACTGATTACCGTGCACCAATCGGAAAACTTTGACGATATCCGTATCAAACCGGCGGTGATCATAGAGGAAGAATAAATGGTACTCGACAACGAACAAATTATTGAGGCGTTGATTTTTGCCCACGACGGCCCGCTTAGCGCCAAGAAGATCAAAGAAATTCTGCCCGAACTGGAAAGCGAAAAGAACATCAAAAAAATCATTCGCGCCATCGATGACCGCTACGAGAAGAACAACTCGCCGATTAAAATCATCGAATTGGCCGGCGGTTTTCAGATGGTCACCCGCGAACCCTTTGCCAGTTGGATCAGCCAGCTGTACAAAAGCCGCAGCCGTAGCCGCCTGACCCGTAAAGGGTTGGAAACCCTGGCCATTATCGCCTATCGCCAACCCATTACAAAAGTGGAAGTGGAAGAAATTCGCGGCGTCAGCGCCGACGGGGTGATCCGCACATTGATCGAACGCAATTTGATTACCGTAAAGGGTCGGCGTAAGGCGCCCGGCAACCCCCTGGAATACGGCACCACCACCTATTTTCTGGAATACTTTGGTCTTAAAAGCCTGAAAGACCTGCCCAGCCTGAAGGAGATCGACGAGCTGCTGAAAAGCGACAGCCACTTTCTGGAAAGCCTGGATCAGGTGGCTTTGGAAAAGATATTGCCTGAAAAACTGGGTTTATCTTCCGTGGATGAAATTTTAGGCGCTGAAGAACAACCGGCGGCAACGGAAGCGCCCTCTTCCGAAGCATCGGACGAGGACGATAGCGGTACAAACGACGGAGATGATCGGGAGGGTGAATCTCAATGATGCGTCTGAACCATTTTATGGCCCGTTGCGGCGTGGCTTCGAGAAGGCGTTGTGATGATATGATCGCCGCGGGACGGGTAAAGGTAAACGGTGAAACAGTCACCGCCATGGGCGTGCGCATCGATGAAGACAATGATGTGGTTGAACTGGATGACCGCCGGTTAAGTTTGAAAAAGCAATTCACTTACATCGTATTAAACAAACCGCTGGAAACGGTGAGCAGTGTGCGCGACACCCATCGCCGACGCACTGTGGTGGACTTACTGGCCATCCCGCAACGGGTCTATCCCGTGGGTCGTCTGGATCAAAACAGCACCGGTGTATTACTGCTTACGGATGACGGCGATCTGACACATCGACTGATTCATCCCAAGTACAAATCACCCAAGGTTTATCATGTGTGGCTGGATAAACGGATCAAACCGATACATCAGCATCATCTGCAAAAAGGTATAAAACTCGATGGCGCGCAAACGGCGCCCTGTCAGATCAAGGAATTGCGGGTGATCAATAACGGTAGTCTGCTCGAGGTCACCCTGCACGAAGGCAAGAAACGGCAAATCCGGCGCATGTTTGCCGTGTTCGGCTATGAGGTTTTGGAATTGGATCGTGTTTCCTTTGCCGGCATTACCTACGCCGGCCTTAAACGCGGCGAATGGCGTTACCTGACGGAAGAAGAAGTACAAATGCTACGCGGCAAGGTGGACCTGGCATGAACAAAAAAGGTATTACCATTGCCATAGACGGCCCCGCCGCCTCGGGCAAAAGTACCACCGCCCGTGAGGTCGCCCGTCAACTGGGATATATTTACATAGACACCGGCGCCATGTACCGGGCAGTCACCAAAGCCGCACTGGATAACGGAGTGGATTTGGATGACCCGTTGGCTATTGAACAAACCGCACGCGCGGCGAACATTCAACTGAAAATCATCGATGGCCGGCAACACACCTTTTTAAACGGGCGGGATGTCAGCCAGGATATCCGCGCGCCACGCATCGACCGCAACATAACACCGGTGGCCACACACCCCGGCGTGCGGCGCCTGATGGTGGCCCAACAACGCGCTCTGGCCCGTCAGGGTGGCGTGGTGATGGACGGCCGCGATATCGGTACCGTGGTACTGCCCCGCGCCGATCTGAAAATTTTTATGGAAGCGAGCATCGAAGCCCGCGCTCAACGCCGGCTGAAGGAACAGAGGGAACGTGATCCCGACATTACCCTGGAAGCCATCAAGAGCGACCTGGCCCGCCGCGATCATGCCGACAGCGTACGAAGTGACGGCCCTTTGAAAAAAGCCGATGACGCTATCGTTATCGATACATCTCATATGACCATAGAAGAACAGGTGGCGACCATCGTCAAACTGGCCCGCGAACGGGGCGCCTGAACGATATCGGCAGGCAGCAAATCGGCCGGTTTTCTATTTGGCATCATTGGTCCGATTTGGTTAAACTTACGGGCTTATCAATTCAAAAACGGAAAGTATGCACAAAACCATCATCAACAACCGCAAAGCACGTCATGATTATGAAATTCTGAACACCTATGAGGCGGGTATCGTGTTGCAGGGTACCGAAGTGAAGTCCCTGAGAGAGGGCAAGGCCAACCTGACGGACGCCTACGCCCGTTTCAGCAAAAACGGTGAATTGTGGTTGATTGGCATGCACATCAATCCCTACGCACAGTCCACCGTGCAAAACCATGATCCGCTGCGCGATCGTAAATTGTTGCTGCATCGCATGGAGCTGAAAAAACTGCGCCGTCAAACCGAGGAAAAAGGGGTGACCCTGATACCACTTAAGGTCTATTTTAAAAATCATCTGGTCAAGATTGAGCTGGCTACGGCGCGCGGTAAGAAGAAATACGATAAACGGGCCGCCATCGCCGAACGGGAAATGAAACGCGACCTGGCCCGGCATCAAAAAAATAAATTTTAACGGAGATATCCATGGCTTTTCCTTCCATCAATGAACAAATGGATGTGATCAAACGCGGCACGGTTGACGTGTTGCCGGAAGACGAACTGGTAAAAAAACTGGAACGCAGCATTAAAGAAAATAAACCGCTGGTGATCAAGCAAGGGTTCGATCCCACGGCACCGGATATCCATTTGGGACATACAGTGGGTATCCGCAAACTACGCCAGTTTCAGGAGTTGGGCCATCAGGTGGTGGTGATCATCGGCGATTACACCGCCATGGTCGGTGATCCGAGTGATAAAAAGAGCACCCGTCCGCGCCTGTCCCATGAACAGGTCATGGCGCACGCCCAAACCTATCAGGATCAATTTTTTAAAATTCTCGATAAGGAAAAGACCCGGGTACGCTTTAACGGCGACTGGTTTAAAAAGATGACCTTCGAGGAAATCATGAGTATGGCCGCCAGCTTTACCGTGGCCCGGATGCTGGAACGGGACGATTTTGCCCGGCGTTACGCCGCACAGTTGCCCATCAGCATCCATGAATTCTTTTATCCCCTGATGCAGGGCTACGATTCCGTGGAAATAAAAGCGGATGTGGAACTGGGCGCCACGGAACAAAAATTCAACCTTGTCATCGGGCGCCATATCCAGAAAGAATACGGCATGGAGCCGCAAATCATCCTGACCATGCCGGTTCTGGAAGGTCTGGACGGCAAGCAACGTATGAGTAAATCCCTGGGCAACTATATCGGTATTGACGAACCGGCCAACGAAATGTACGGCAAAACCATGTCCATACCCGATGAACTGATCTATCGTTATTTCGAACTGGTTACCGATGTGAGCGCCGGTGAACTGGCTGAAATCAAAGCCCAATTGGAAGACGGCCACACGAACCCGCGCGATCTCAAAGCCCGCCTGGCACGCACCCTTGTGCGTATGTATCACAACGCCGAAGCGGCGCAAAGTGCGGAGGAAGCCTTTCGCAATCTTTTTGTCAAAAAAGATATCCCCGACGATATGCCTGTTTTTCCTTTAAAGGAAGATATGCGCATCGTCGATGTGATGACCGCCGCCGGCATGGCCGAATCCAAGGGCGCCGCGCGTCGTCTTATTCAGGGCGGCGGCGTTTCCTTAGACGGTGAAAAAATCAACGATCCGTTTTACAATATCACCCCGGGAGACCCGCGGGTACTTAAAGTGGGGAAACGCAAATTTGTACGCATTACCCCTGCCCTTTCCTGATAAAACCACGGGTGGCGAATAAAAGACAAATTTATCTTTTATTTATGCTTTTTCTTTTTTAAATTGGTCACAACTCTGAATCAATAAATAAGAAACATGACCATTGTAACGCGTGTCTCCGCGCTGCTTTTTATCCATTTGTATCTGTTGCTTTTGCTTAAGCCGTTCATGCCTTATATCGAATATGAGCTGAACAAGGCATATATAGCTTCCACACTGTGCGTTAACAAAGATAAACCGGAAATGCACTGCGAGGGTCGTTGCCATCTTAAAAAAGAATTACAAAAAGTCCATGATGAAACTACGGATGAACATAACAACACGGCCCTTCTGCCAGGCAATCTGGACAATTTTCCGAATTTCATTCTGACCACCCCGTCAATCGTTCCCTATCTTACATGGACTTTCCGCGGGTACTCCCCTATTACCCAACGTTTGCATCCGCAACATATCCGGGACATCCCCATACCGCCGCCAAAACAAGCCTGATTATTTACGGATTTTTTTTAAAACTCATCCTGCCCGTCACGGGAACAGGATAACCATATCCTTTTCATAAAAAATCAGGAGGCTGTAATGAAATATATAAGACTGATCCTGTTATCGGTCTTCTGGGCACTTTATGCCCAAACGGATCATAAAATACAATTGCAATTTAAAGACGCGCAGACGGAAGAACCGTTGGCCGGTGTGCAATATCGTTACGGAAATAAAGCCGGCGCCGCATCCGAAGAGGGTGTCATACACTTGACCGTGCAATCATCGGATACGCTCTTTCTTTCCCATATTCGCTACGGAGAATGGTTTGTGACCGCCGGAGAACTTGAGCGTTTACCGGCCCGTGCGGTACTATATCGCGAAGAAAAGGCATTGCGCATGGCGCCGGTTACAGTCATCGCCGTGCGCCACCGTCCCGATAAAAACGCGCACATGCAACTGAATGTACAGGAACAACTGGCCCATGACGCCGGCGCGGTTCTCAACCGCATACCGGCCATCAATGGCATTCGGAAAAGCGGTGGGTATGGTTTTGATCCGGTTATGCGTGGTTTTAAATACGACCGATTGAATATCGTCATCGATGGCGCCCAGACGGCAACCGCGGCCTGTCCGAACCGTATGGACCCGCCCACCAGTCAGATAACGCCAAATATGATGCGCTCGGTGGAAGTGCTTAAAGGCCCCCACTCTTTCCGGTATGGCGATTCCTTTGGCGGGGCCATTAACTTCAAATCCCTGCCGTTGCGCATGGATGACAAAGGTTTTTACGGACGTTGGTCGGGAAGCGGTGAAAGCAACGGACAGATTTTACGCACGGAAGGTGTGGCCGGCTGGCGTGGTTCCTGGTATGATATCGGCTTGCTGGGTTCCTGGTCGAAAGGAAATGATTATATCGATGGTTCGGGTGTTAGCATTCCGGCGGCGTTTGCACGTGGCAGTTACGGGTTAAACGCCGGTTTTAAAACCGACGATCGTAACACCCTGCGGATTTCACTCTCCCGAAATGAAGCCGGACTCACCCAATTTCCGTCGCTGCCCATGGATTTGGCGTCGGACAAGACCACCCTGTTCAATATGCGCCATATCCATAAGGGCGACGGCGGCGCGCTTTATCAATGGCGCAGTTCGGTATATGCCACACATGTGGATCATCAAATGAACAATTTGCATAAGGAACTCGATCCGCGCATGCTTAACGCGGCGACGACCGCCCAGACATACAGCCTGGGCGGCCGCACGGAGGGAACCTGGGTTTGGGAATCCTTTAAATTATTCGGCGGCGCGGATTTTCGTCTGGAACAGGCCGACGGCACACGGGATCGCTCTTTTATCATGGGGCCGATGGCCGGTAAAACCGTGCATGACAATGTGTGGAACGGCGGCCGACTGATGAAAGGCGGTCTGTTCGCCGAACTACATCAATTCCTTCCCCATGGCAAACTGATCTATTCCGGACGGTTGGAATGGAATCATGCCCGGGCCACCAACCCCGACGACGGTTTTCTCTCCAAAACAGGATATACCGAACAGACCCGGATCAATCCCAATTTCAGTATTGGTGGCATTACCCGTTGGCAGCGTTTCACTGCCGGGTTGTGGTTGGGGCGCGCCCAACGCAGCGCCGGTTTAAGTGAACGCTTTATCAATTCGTTTCCCATCGGGTTGGACCCGTACGACATGCTAGGTACGCCGAATTTAAAACCGGAAGCGAACAACGAAGCCGACCTGACATTGGGATACGGTACCGACAACTTTCAGATGAAAGTCAACCTGTACGCTTCTTATTTAACCGATTATATCTCTTCCGAAATAGACACGACCCTCTCCCCCACCATGCCATCCAGTCCGGGTGTGCGGCGCTACACAAATATAGACGCGGCCATGACCACCGGATTCGAACTGGATATGGAATATCACTGGCGTTATAATGTGCGTCAACGTCTTAATATGGCTTACACCTATGGTAAAAATCTTGCTTTGAACGAACCTTTACCGGAGATCGCACCATTGGATATACGCTATGAGCTGCGTGTGCCCGCTTTCGGCAAACGTCTGCAAACTGCGCTCACTGTTCGCCACGTCAGCCAACAAGATCGCATTTCCCGGCGCTACGGAGAAACCGTTACTCCGTCGTTCACCACCGTGGATAGCAGGCTAAGCTGGCAATTTATACAGGGTGTTACGCTTTCCTTAACCGCCGCCAACATGTTTGACGTGGCCTATTATGAACATCTCAGCCGCAACATGAAAGGCAGCGGCCGGCCTTTGTACGCTCCGGGACGGAATTTCATTCTGAGCGTAACGTTTAATCGCCTATAACCCTCCGGCCTGTCCGCTACGCGCGGGCAGGCTTTTTCATATCCCGACACACATCCGCCCTAAATAATCCGGGAAAAAAAATTGCCGGCTCCCAACGGCACTTTTCAAATAATTTTCCAAAGAAAAAGATACAGGATTTGAAACATACCCATCTGTTGTTTTTTGACCACAAAGAACTCAAAGAGAATAAAGGATTTAATTCAATTCCTTAGGGTGTTTTGTTTTCTCGATGCTTATTACTTATATGTCCTTTGCAGTCCGAAAACCTGCCAATAGCCGGAATGACATTTATACAAAAAATAGTTCAGGAAGCAATGTTCCCAACACTGTATTGTCTGTGTAAACATCTTGATTGTTATTACAAAATCCGTATGTTTAATAGCTCATTCAATCACGGAGCTTGTATGAAGACAAAACTGGAAATTGCCCAAAACTGGCTGCCGCGCTATACCGGCGCCAATGTGGATGAAATTGGCGATTATATTCTGTTAACCAATTTTCAAAATTATGTGGAAAAATTCGCCGATCGTTTTGGCTGTGATATAAAAGGCGAAAACCGGCCGATGAAAGTGGCCACAAATGCCCATGGTTTATCGATTATAAATTACGGCATGGGGTCGCCTAATGTGGCCACCATCATGGATTTGCTTGTGGCGCGCAACCCCAAAGGCGTGTTGTTTCTGGGAAAATGCGGCGGTTTAAAGCAATCCGCGGAAATAGGACACTTTGTACTGCCCATAGCGGCGGTACGCGGTGAAGGAACCAGCAACGATTATATGCCATCCGAAGTCCCTGCCCTGCCTTCCTTTAAGCTGCATAAATTTGTTTCGGAAAAAATTATCAAGCATAACATGGAATACCGTACAGGCGTTGTTTATACCACCAACCGGCGGGTATGGGAATGGGATGAAGATTTCAAAAATTATCTGCGTAGTATATCCGCCCTGGCCATCGACATGGAAACCGCCACCTTTTTTATCGTGGGCCATGTTAATGAGATCAGCCGCGGAGCCTTGTTGTTGGTCAGTGATATGCCATTGACCCCCGAAGGCATCAAGACCGAACAATCGGATCGCATGGTCACGCAAAAATACGTCGATCTGCATTTGGAAATCGGCATCGAAGCCATGACCGATATTGAAGAAAAAGGGGAAAAGATCAAACATTTCCGTTATTAACCCACTTCCGTCCGAACATCGAACATAATGCAACAAATTTTACATAAGTCCCTTCTAAAAAATAAATTAAAGGAACGTTTATGCCCTCCTTCAGGATTTTGCACCTTGTTTTATCGGCGACTTTTATCGCCGTCATATTTTCATGCCACTCGTCACGGGAAAACGATACGGATAATGCCGCTTCCCTTATCCGCGCTGACGATATACTCCGGGATGTGCGGGTGTTATCCGCCGATGATATGGAAGGCCGCGCGCCGGGCACTTCCGGCGGTGAAAAGGCTGCCCGGTACATCGCCCGTCGTTTTAAGGAAGCCGGTCTCAGCCCCATTAACGGCAGTTATTTTCAGGAGATGACCCTCGTCGGCACCCGTAAAAAACCGGGGCGTTCTTCCTTAAAGATATACAAAAACGGCCGTACGCTTCCCTATCAATCGGATCAAACCCTGACATATTGGTCCACATCGCGGGACACCGTGGTGGATATACACAAGGCGCCCCTTATCTTTGTCGGCTATGGTGTGGAAGCACCCGAATACCAATGGGATGATTTTAAGGGCATGGATGTGCGCGGGAAAGTTTTATTATTCCTTAATAATGATCCGCCCGTAACGGAAAACGGCCGGGCGCTCTTCAAGGGCGACACCCGCACCTACTACGGTCGTTGGACCTATAAATTTGAACAGGCCATGCGTCACGGAGCCGCCGGAGCCAT
>RFFS01000038.1 GCA_003696775.1 Calditrichota bacterium | reverse complement strand
TGTTGATGTATGTGGGCGGAACGGTGGGTAGTGGCCGGCAAATAATTTCCTGGGTGCATATCCGGGATGTGGCGGGCGCTTTTGAAAAGGTGATGCAACTAAAGGCAAACGGCGTGTTTAATGTAACGGCACCTCATCCGGTAAGCATGGCGCATTTTACACATCTCATGGCCCACAGGCTGGGACGACCCGCCTGGTTGCCCATACCCGGACCGGTATTAGAGGCCGTCCTGGGAGATTTGGCAAGGGAAACCATGTTGGGTTCACAAACGGTACGGCCCCAACGCCTGACCGAAACCGGTTATCAATTTGTTTTTCCACGTATGGAAGAAGCTCTGAGTGATATCATATCTCCTGTCCAATAGTCGTATGGGATACGAGGTGATTTTGGGAATAAGATGGAAAGAAATAAAAAAACTCATCGATAATTGCTTTAAGCCATTTTATTCCCTAATGTATTGTGTTTATATAAAGGTATCGAATCATGCCCTCGTCATCCAAGCGTACTTCCAACCTTTTGGCCGATCGCTATGCCGATATTATTAAATTGTCACCCATAGGATTTGTCATTCTGAATGCCAAAGGGACCATACTCGAATGCAATCCCGCTTATTATAAAATTTCCGGATACCGTCGTAAGGAACTGTTGGGACAGCATATTTCCCTGGTTGCCGGTCCGCGGACGACACGCCGTGAAATATACGCTAATATTCAAAAAATATTGTCAGGCCAGCAATTGATCCATACAGTTTCATCCCGGCGCAAGGATGGGTGTATGTGTCATGTGCGCCTGAATGAGAAACGTATCGAACTGGCTGACGGTACATGGGGTGTGCTCAGTGTTGCCGAAGATATCACCAAACAATATGAAATCGAAACACGTTTGAAGGAAAGTGAAGAACGTTTTCGTAAAATGTTTGTGGATAACAAGGCTAAAATTCTGATTGTTGATCCGCGTGATCAACGTATTTTGGACGCTAATAAAGCTGCCTGCCGTTATTACGGGTATGCAAAGAAAAAAATGCTTACCATGCACATGGGGCAAATCAATATTCTCAGTGATGCCCGGCGCAAGGCTCTTATGAAGGAAGCCCTTAAGCACAGCAATACCCGTTTTGAATTTCGGCATCAACTGGCTAACGGCACGGTTCGCGATGTGGAAGTTTACGCAACACCGATACAGCTTAGTACAGGGGCGATCTTGTTTGTCATTATTCATGATATACATGAGCGCAAGGAAACGGAAAAGCAATTGGAGCAACGGCTGAAACAACAAAATATACTGCTCAATCTCTCCAATTCGATCAGTCGTTCGGATAGTCTTAAAAAAGTGTATGCGTATGTGCTGGAAGCGTTGCAGGACGGGCTGGGCATTAAAAGCGCCTCCATTTTGCTGTTGAATCCTGAAAAAGTCATGGAATTTGTCACCTGGTTTAATTTGTCTAATACATATCGTCGGCGTGTAAACGGCCATTCGCCCTGGAAGCCGGGCGCGTTGAACCCCAAACCCATTTATATTAAAGATGTGGCCACCAACGCCTATATCAAACCGTACCGTTCGATTATGAACGATGAAAATATTCAGGCCATGGCCTTCATTCCATTAACCCATAAGCGTCGCCTGTTCGGCAAATTCATGGTCTATTATGATCATCCTCATGTTTTTACGGACAATGACAAGGCCTTTATCCAAACCGTTGCCAATCAGCTTTCCATTGCCACCATTCGGCACCGTGACGCCGAGCGGCTTAAGGCCAGTGAAGAGCTGCACCGCTCGTTGATTCAGGCGTCGCCGGATGCGATCATCTCCCTTGATACCCATGCCGTCATACGCTACGCGAATCAAAAGGCCGCCGATATTTACGGCTATAAACATTCCCGTTCCCTAATTGGTAAATCTGGTTTTGATTTTATTCCAGATTCAAAAAAGGAGGAAACAAAAAAACTGTTGGCCGATACTCTGGAAAAAGGGCATTTCCAGGGGGTTATATATGTCGTGAACCGTTATAAAAAAATCATCCCTCTGGAAACCAGCGCCGTATTGATGCATGATTCCAATGGCCGTCCTTTTCAGCTTGTTACCATCAGTCGGGATATCACCGAAAAATTGAAGGCACAGGAAAAATTGGAAGAAAGCGAGCGTCTTTTCCGAAAAGTGATGGAAGAAGCGCCTGATGGCATGGTTATGGCCGATTCCGGGGGACACTATATTTTGGTTAATGAAGCCATGTGCCGTTTAACGGGTTATACCCGTGAAGAATTAACAAACATGACCCTGTTTGATCTGTTGGCGCCGAATCAAAAAATCACACTTTTTCCAAAAATTTTAAATGGCGGCAAGGGGCGACGCGTGGCCACGCTCATCAGTAAGGATGGCGCGGAAATTATTGTGGAAATAACAGGATATCCCATAAAAATGTCCGGTAAACAGTATGTCATTGGCCACGTGCGTGATATTACCCAGTTAGTACGCGCCGAAGAAGAAAAAAAGAAACTGGAAGAGCAAATTCGCAACGCGGCCAAGCTGGAAAGTCTGGGTATCCTCGCCGGCGGCATCGCCCACGATTTCAACAATTTGCTTACGGGCATTTTGGGGAATGTGGGTCTGAGCGAAATTCAGTTATCCGCCACACATCCGGCGATGCAAAATATCAAAAGTATCGAATCCTCGGCCATGCGTGCCGCCGATTTATGCCGGCAGTTACTGGCTTATTCCGGTAAAGGCCGTTTTTTAATCATGTCCGTAAACATCAATGAAATTGTGGAAGAAATAGGCACCTTGCTGGAATCTTCCATTTCGCATAAGGCTGTGATCAAATACAACCTTACGGAAAATCTGCCGCCCATTGAAGTGGATACGGCCCAAATACAACAGGTTATCATGAATCTGATCATCAACGCTTCCGATGCCATTGGTAAAAAAAGCGGCATCATTTCCATACATACCGGTATGATGGAATGCGATAAGGCCTATTTGTCGGAAACCTATCTGGATGACAATCTCAGTCCGGGAGCGTATGTGTTCCTTGAAGTCTCCGATACCGGTTGCGGCATGGATGAAGAAACACTGGCCAAAATATTCGATCCCTTTTTTACCACCAAATTCACCGGACGCGGTCTGGGATTGGCGGCGGTTCTCGGTATCATCCGCGGGCATAACGGCACCATTAAGGTTTATAGCGAAAAAAACAAAGGCACCACCTTTAAAGTTTTGTTCCCCATATCGGAAAAAGCGGTGCAAAACTTTGTATCCGAGGAGGCGCCGTTGGAACAATGGAAAACCGACGGCCACATTCTGATTGTTGATGATGAAGAGTCCATACGTGTACTGGCCGCCCAAACGATGAAACATGTCGGCATGCAACCCCTTACCGCCGCCAACGGACAGGAGGCGATAAAAATTTATCGGCGGCATAAAAAGAAAATTCGTATCGTATTAATGGATATGACCATGCCTAAAATGGACGGACTGGAGACATTCAGGGAATTAAGGCGCATTCATCCCGATGTTAAAGTTGTTTTGTCCAGTGGGTATAATGAACAGGAGGCCACCAGCCATTTTGTGGGAAAGGGATTAGCAGGGTTTCTGCAAAAACCATATAAACCCGCGCGTTTGATTAAGGCCGTAAAAAGTATTCTGGAAGAAGAAAAATAGACAACGATGCACGTATTGGAATTACGCCCCCGATTTAAACTGACCTCGCCTCTTGAACCGGATGAAATTCTAAATCGTCTCGATGCCCGGCGCCGGGACAATTCCGACGGTTTTGGCGTGGAGCGTACCGGTGCCCATACCGTCCTCAGCATCCCGGCAAACAAACAACATTATTGGTCACCCCTGCTTTCCGTGGAAGTGTTACCGGCGGAGCAGGGGGCGTTGATAAAAGGGCATTTCGGACCGCGTCCGGCGGTATGGACGATGTTTATGTTTTTTTATATGGGGTTCGGATTTTTGGGGCTGATGGGATTGTTTTGGGGGATGTCCCAATACAGCCTTAATCAGCTGCCGTGGGCTTTGTGGAGCGTACCGGTGGCTATCTTCCTGGAATTGATCTTATATTTCGCGGCGCGGGTCGGGCAAAAATGGGCGCATGATCAGATGGAAGACCTAAGGGCGTTTTTTCTTTCAATTTTAAACGCATAATTCATAAGGAGAATTCATGAGGGGAAGGGTAACCGCGTTCATTTTAACGGTGCTTGGTCTGTTGATCTCTTGTAACGAACAAAAGGCAACGGATAAACAAGCCTATGTTAAGGAAATCGACCGCTGGCATCAGCAGCGTATTGAGCGTCTTAAAAAATCCGACGGCTGGCTAACACTGGCCGGGCTGCTTTGGTTGCGCGAAGGACCCAATACCTTTGGTAGCGCGCAAGACAATGATCTGGTCTTCCCTGAAGAATTACCGGCGCACATGGGCACCTTTATATTAACGGATACAACCGTGCGGGTCAGCCTTTTACCGGAGGCCGGTGTGACGATCAATGAAACAAATAAAATTCCGGAAGCGCTCCGCTCCGATCTGACCGGTCATCCCGATATCATGCGCCACGGCACGTACAGTTGGTATGTGATCCGCCGTAGTGAAAAAACGGGAATTCGTATTAAAAACAGTGCCTCGCCGGTTCTGCGCTCCTTTACCGGAATCAATCGATTTCCCGTGGACCCGAAATGGCGCGTCAGGGCCCGGCTGGTTCCCCATGACAGTGTTACTACCATCGCCGTCCCCAATGTATTGGGGCAGATTAACAAAATACGCAGTCCGGGACGGTTGGTTTTTGAAATAGACGGTCAGACACTGCATCTCGATCCCACCGGTGAACCGGGTGACAAGGAATATTTTATCATTTTCGGAGATGCCAGCAACGGGCAGACTACTTACGGAGCAGGGCGATTTTTGGTGGTTCCCGCCGTGGATGAAAACGGTGAAACCTGGATCGATTTTAACAAAGCCTATAATCCGCCCTGTGTGTTTACACCCTACGCCACCTGTCCGCTGCCTCCGCAACAAAATATCCTGTCGGTGGAAGTGCCGGCGGGTGAAAAGGTGTGGGGACACCATTAAACACGGTGTACTTCACGGATGCCCGCGGTTAAAATCTTTTGCTACGGCTTGCGCCTCATGGGGAACAGGCCGTATTTTTTATGTTTTATTCTAACAGATCTAATTATAAAGGACTTACCATGCACGATACGCGATATGACGCCCTAGCCAGGGTTTTGGTCAGCCATTCCACCCGTGTGCAATCGGGCGAAAATGTTCTGATAGAAGCGATTGATATCCCGGACGCGATGGTTATTGCCCTGATCCGGGCGGTACGTGCTGCCGGCGGACGGCCTCAGGTGTCGTTGAAACATAACAGCATACAACGGGAAATACTACGAGGGACGGATATGGAAACCATGCGTCTGTCCGGAGATGTGGAATCCTATCGCATGGACAAGATGCAGGCCTATATAGGACTGCGGGGCAGTCATAACATTGCCGAGTTGTCCGATGTGCCGGGTGACAAAATGAAATTGTATGAAGAACATTGGCTGAAACCGGTTCATTTTAAAATACGGGTTCCCAAAACCAAATGGGTGGTACTGCGTTGGCCCACGCCTTCCATGGCGCAACAGGCGCGGCGCAGCACGGAATCTTTCGAGAAATTCTATTTTGATGTGTGTACCATGGATTATAATAAAATGAGCGTACCGGCCGAAGCGCTGAAAAAAAGAATGGAAGCCGCCGACAAGGTCCGTATTACCGGCCCAGGTACCGATTTAAGTTTTAGCATCCGGAACATCCCCGCCATTCCCTGTACCGGAACGCATAACATACCGGACGGCGAAGTGTTTACGGCTCCGGTGCGCGATTCCGTGAACGGTGTTATCCAATACAATGCCGATACCATATATCAGGGGACCGTCTTTTCCGATATCCGCCTGGTGTTTAAGGATGGACGCGTGGTGGAAGCCACCGCCAATAACAGCACGAAACTGAATGAAATCCTCGATACGGATGAAGGCGCGCGGTACATTGGTGAGTTTGCCATTGGATTTAATCCTTATGTGCGCGAGCCCATGCTGGATATCCTTTTTGATGAAAAGATTGAAGGGTCTTTCCATTTCACACCGGGGCAGGCCTATGAAGACGCCGATAACGGTAACCGTTCCAATATTCATTGGGATATGGTTTGTATTCAGCGCCCGGAATACGGCGGTGGGGAAATTTGGTTTGACGACACGCTGATTCGTAAGGACGGATTGTTTGTGCCGGAAGATTTGCGGGGTCTGAATCCGGATCAGTTACGATAAGCGGCGCGTGCTTCCCGGAGCAGATTAGAGAAACGCCGCGCCAGAACCGCCACCCGCGGGCCGGGTATCAGATATTGACCGCCTTCCACAATAAATGCGGTGTGATGGCGCACCGCTTGTAAACGCGGTTCCAACCGCCATTCGCCGAGCAGGCGTTCTTTAGTTTGCCTGCTGCTGTCGGCGGTGAATTCGATGATCACTTGCGGGTCACGTTTGAGCAGGTCTTCCCGGCTGATGCGGCTATATGTAACGGGGATATCGTCAAAAGCATTGCGGCCGCCGCACTGCTCCAGCAGATCGTTAATAAAAGCGCCCGGACCGCTTATGCCGATTTGCGCCGGCGCGCCCTGAGCCCTGCCCAGCACCAACAAAACATTCAGAGAATCTCTCCCCCGGAAACGGTAGTGTTCCAGACTATTGCGAATAAGCCCACTCAGACTGTCCGCCGAACCTGGAACAGCGCACAAACGCCCCACGGAATCGATGGCGGCAAACAGATCCGACAGGCTTCGTTCCGGCAGATAATGCACCGGCCAGTTAAGCTGCTCAAAAGCACCGTTTTCTCTTCGGAAAGAGCGGGTGGCCAGGATGATATCCGGCTTCAACGCCCCAATGACTTCCAAATTAGGGTTCACCAAACCGCCAACCCGTTGTTTTTGCCTGACTTCCGGCGGGAATTCGGCATAATCGGACACGCCGACGATTCGTTTACCCAATCCCAGGGCAAAAGCGATTTCCGTGATGGAAGGGGCCAGGGTGACAATGCGTTGTGGTATCTTTTCCGGGGGGATGGTTTTGGCTCCGTTACTGCACGCGGCAAGCACACATCCGGTCACTATGATGAGAAATCGTTTAAACATCGTTTTAACTTTCTTTAAAAAACAGCCACCCCCGCCAGGGGAATTGGGGGAAGATCGAGCGGCGGAGGCGGCCATGAGTTGTTAATTTTCCTGATAATAGAAAATGGTTTTACCGGGTACGACACCCACTTTATAGCGGTTCAGTTCCTTACCTGTCGCATCGTATTTAATCAATTCACCGTTTTGTGTAAAATCCTTGGCGTCACACCCCCAGAACAAATCCTTCACGGGATCATAATTAAAATTGTAAAGAGCGCCGTTGTCGATAAAAGCATCGTTTTTGATCCGCAACGTTCGCTGATTATATTGGACCACCTGTCCGTTTTTGAAATATCCGTTACCTTTGTCATCCATAACCAGCCGACCGGGGTGGCCTTCAATGATCAACGAATCGAGCACGGTCAGTTTTTCGGTGTCGATAACATAAATACCGCCGTTGGTATCGTCATTCGGATCGTTCCAGTCACCGTAACTACCACTGCATAAAACATGAACCCGTCCCGTTAAATCCACGGCTACCGCCTGCGGGTTATCGCCCACGGTGAGCGTGGCCGTAACGGTATCGTCATGGGTATCGATAACGGAAACGGTTTTGGCGCCGCCAAAGCCGCTGTTGGCCACAAAGGCGTAATCGCCCGCCACGGCTATCCCCTCCGGATTGGGGCCCACTTCAATGGTTTTTTCGATATCCATCGAAGCGATATCTATTACGGAAACACTGTTGGCATACAGGTTGGAAACATACATTTTTCCCGGGGCGGCCAATGCGATATTGTATGGTGCGGTGTAGTCACCCGCCGGGATGGTCCCTTTGCTTTTCCAGGTGTTCAGGGACATCACCTCGATTGTATTGGAATTATTAACCACAATAAACGCCAGGCTGTCCACGATCAGCATATCGTTAACAATATCTCCCAGGGTACGGTTGTTGACCGAGGCAAAAATATTGTTTTGAACGCTGTCGGCTTCCGGATCGTAAAAAGAAAGCGAGCCGTTCGCCTGGAAAAACTGTCCTTCATTCAGAATAAAGATACCATTTAAAGATACACGGGTTGTATCCTTTGATCCGGTGGGATCGGCACACGATGTGAGGAACAGAGACAGGGTGATTAAAGTCGCTAAAATACGCATAAATACCTCCTAAATATTTCAGATGTTAATGGTTATGGCCAATCCGGCATAACGTCCGGGCATGGGATACCCTTTTTGGGTCTGCCAGGCGCTGTTTAAAATATTTTTAACGGACAGAGCCGCTGTAAAGCGCCAGCCGTCCGGGTGAAATGATTTGATTAACGTGGCGTGCAACAGGTAGTATGACGGTAAAAAATTATTGTCGTCATTAGCGATGGAAGCATAGGCAAAGGAACTGAATTCGTATTCGGTTTCAACAGACCAACCGCTCCAATGGCTTGCCCATTTTCCGTAGAACCGCCATTCAGGGTGATAAGGCAGCAGATGGCCCACTGTTTTGTCATAAGCCGACTCACTACCGTTTTTAACCGTGCGGTTATAAGTCAGTCGCGCGGTGCATTGTGTATGTATATCCGGAAAGGTAAGTGTATGGGCCCATTCCGCGCCAAAAGCCGCCACCTGACGGATAT
The DNA here is from genome assembly GCA_003696775.1 of Calditrichota bacterium. Lineage (GTDB taxonomy): Bacteria > Calditrichota > Calditrichia > Calditrichales > J004 > J004. Next base: position 16,321 of record RFFS01000038.1, on the reverse strand, counting down.
TTTGCGGCCGCCAGATGCCGTCAGCCCCGGGCAGCCAGACAATTTGATCGCGCACGCGGGTGTTGTAAACGGCCATATTTTGTGCCCATGTAACGGCGTGCCGCCGCATACGGAAATCCAGGCCGCTTTCCACGCCGGTTGAGGTTTCCGGACGCAATGCCGGATTGCCGCCGGGTTGCCAGTACAGGGCGTTAAAGGCGGGCACGCGAAAATTGCGCATATAACTCAGATAAGCGGAACCGTTATCCCAAACACGTCGCAGACTGAATGTGGGCAATGTAACCGGTGTCTGCCGGACATTGGGGAATTCCTGCCTTAAGGAAAACAATGTATGCCATCCGTGGGACCATTCCTTGTCCACGGCCCCGTAAAGCGCTCCGCTGTACCGTGTATGGGTACCGGCGTTGGTGCTACGCATATTTTGCCGCCGGACATCCCAACCGGCCGTAACCAACCAATCCCGCTCGGGCAGGTAACGCACGCGGCTGATCCATCCCTGTTCATTGTTGAAGTGGTGGCTTTTCAAAGGTACGTTGTTTACGGTAACCACCGGATCAAAATAGCTCATCCACTCGTTGCGCACGTAAACCTGCGATTGCAGCGAGCCGGTGGAGAAAGATGCGCGCCAGCGGATGCGCGCCAGGGTGTTGTTTACCGATATTCGTGCTTTATTGGCGGACTCAATGGAGGCATTGATGAAAGCCCTGGGCGCGCCGGCCTGTGAACGAAAATGGTGAATGAGTGTTTCTATTTGTTGGTGTTCACTAATGGGATAAAGGGCTTGCCATTGCAGGCTGTAGCGGTTGAAATCCCTGTTGTTGAGCGGGATATTGTTATAGGTACGGCGGTTACGTCCCCAATGATGACTGAGGCGCAACCGTTGACGCAGTTTACGCACGGGCAGGGTAAATCCCGCGAACAAACGGTTATTGGCCAGACTATTCATTTGGCCGCTGAAGGAAAGCCGCAAACTGTCCGCCGGAGGGGAAAGTTTAAAATTCACCGCTCCGCCGATGGAGCCGCTGCTTCCAAGTATGGGCGATCCGCCACGCAGGATATCCACCGCGTCGGTCATGGCCGGGTCCATGTAGCCCATGTCCAGCATGCCCAGTTGCATGTTATTTACCGGGATGTCGTCCAGCAGGGCCTGGGTTTGTTCCGCGCCCATGCCCCGCAGGGAAATGGACTGAAGGCCGCCTTCACCGCCGTATGATTTGATATGCAGGCCTGCCTGGCGGCGCAAAAGGGCATCGGTTTGTGATAATGTCAGCCGTTCCGCCGCGGTCAGGGTAACACGGCTGTTAAAAGAGGCGGTGCCGGATGAGGGCTGCGCGTTTTGTACGCTTGTGATGGGTTCGGTGAACCAGACCGGTTCCATAAAAATAAGACTATCATCATCGGTAACCGTTAATATTCGGCTGTAATAACCCGGGGCATAAAGGCGCCCGGTCGCCGGGAACTGCCGTAGGGAAATCCGCCCGTGTGTGTCTGCGGCCAGACTGTCACCGGAGGGCGTGACCCACCAGGCGCCGGTGACCGGTTGTTGGTTCCAACTGTCCCGTACTATGATGCCTTCGGCCGTGCATATCCCCGGAACCAGGGTATGCATCCAGCCGAGCACGATGTGTATAAACAGGATGTTGTGCGCTTTCAAAAAAACTCCGTAAAATACGGATGAAGCGCCGGGAAGGCTAAAATAAAATCCGGAAATGTCGGCCCCCATCTAAAAAAAGGGGCGGGGCAATCCGTCCACCCGCGTGGATACTGCCCGGATAATATTTCAGCCGGTCTCCTGACTTAAGCTTCATCCTACTCATCCGCCTTCCCATTCCACAAGGGAACAGTGGCATGATGGATTTTCGTCTGCTAATACAGTTGCGGGGCAGTGGCGGATTTTCACCGCGCTTCCCGAACACTGAAATAATGATCTGCAAAAAACAAGTTTACGAAAAAAAGAAAGTCATAATCAAAAAAATAACCGGATACGTTTCCGTTAGAGGCATTCCGTATCCGGTTTATGTTTTTCAATCCAATACCTAAAGGGTTTCAAAATGGCAGGTGAAATGCCGTAGTAACTTCGGCTGATAGGTGATCCGGTAGCCTTTCAACCGGTCGCGTTCCTGTAACAGGGTGTCCAGTATTTCTATGATATAATCGAAATGGCTTTGGGTGTAAACGCGTCTCGGGATCGCCAGACGTACCAGTTCCAGTGTGGAAGGCTGTTCCCTGCCTTGTTCGTCAAAATGGCCGAACATTACCGAGCCCAGTTCCACGGAACGGATACCGCCGTCCAGATACAGGGCGTTGACCAGAGCGATGCCGGGGTATTCCAGGGGCGGTATATGGGGTAAGAAGGCCTTCGCGTCGATGAACACGGCGTGCCCGCCCGCCGGTTTCACATAGGGTATGTTCCGTTGTTCCATGGCCCGGGCCAGATAACTGACCGTGGCGTGGCGGTAGGTCTGGTATTCGGGATCAAGGGCTTCCATCAGCCCCACGGCCGCCGCTTCCAGATCACGACCGGCCAGGCCGCCATACGTGATAAAGCCCTCACGCAAAATCAGCGCGTTTTGGAAATCTTCCGCCCAGGTATCGTCCTGGCATACCAAAAAACCGCCGATGTTGACCAATCCGTCCTTCTTCAGGCTCATGGTCGCCGCGTCCACGCAGGAAAACATTTCTTTGGCGATGGCATAGAGGGATTTGTCCTGATAGCCTTCTTCCCGTTGTTGGATAAAATAGGCGTTTTCGGCAAAACGGCAGGCATCCATGACCAGGGGTATATCGTATTTTTGCAACAGCGCTTTGGTGGCGCGGATATTGGCCATGCTCACCGGTTGGCCGCCGCTGGTGTTGTTGGTCACGGTAATCATGGCAAAGGGGATGCGCTCCCTTCCGTATTTTTTTATAACCGACTCCAGTTTTTCCAAATGCATGTTGCCCTTAAACGGCGCGACCAAATCATTTTGAAGACCTTCCTCACAAATCAGATCAAGGGCTTTGACACCGGCAAATTCAAAGTTGGCGCGGGTGGTGTCAAAGTGGCTGTTATTGGGCACCACATCGCCCGGTTTGGTGCGGGTCAGCGCCAAAATACCTTCGGCGGCACGGCCCTGGTGAGTGGGGAAAATATGCTTCATTCCCGTTATACGCCGGATGGTGCGTTCAAAACGGCGGAAAGAAGGGCTGCCCGCGTAGCTTTCGTCGCCCAGCATCATGGCCGCCCATTGTTTGGTGGACATGGCCCCCGTGCCGCTGTCGGTCAACAGGTCGACACTCACATCCGGGGACGGTAACAGGAAAACATTATTATGCGCTTTCCTGAGCGCTTTTTCTCTTTTTTCCCGTGAAATGATTTTCAAAGGTTCGGTAACTTTAATGCGAAATGGTTCCATTATGGTGTGTGGCATGATATGTCCTCATTTTTTGGAATCAAACGATTAATTTAATCATTTCCGGAGTGGGATGAAATTTTGTGTACCGGAAAAGTCGTATTATAATTTTGAGCCTGACTCGCTTCTTCTTGACCTGTGGCACAATGTATCAGTGTGTTTTAATTTACAATACACTGTTAAGTTATTCATTCTTACGGATTTATAAGTTTACCAAAACATCCGAAACAATATCCTGAAGGTAAAAAACAAGGACGGTATGAGCGAACGAATTCTGGTTATAGATGATGACAAAAATCACCGTGAAGGCATGGTGTTGTTGTTGCAGGCGCAACATTATCTGGTGGATGAGGCGAACGGCGCCGAAGCCGCCATGCGATTGATCCGGCGTCAAAATTATGATCTGGTGATCACCGATTATAAGATGCAGGAGATCGACGGCATGGAATTGCTTAAAATGATCAATGATTATGACCCGCTGTTAAAGGTGATCATGGTAACCGGTTTCAGTTCCATCGAACATGCCGTGGAAGCGGTGCATCTTGGCGCCACGGATTACATCCCCAAGCCGGTGGACCCGGTTCGTCTGAAGGAAGTGATCGCAAGATTGTTAAGTCGTCCCGCTCCCCAGGGCACGCCAAGCATGCATTTTGATCAAATCATCGGCCAGTCGCGTCCCATGCGTCAGCTTATTAAAAAGATTAACGATATCGCCGATATTGATGTGCCGGTGCTGATATACGGCGCCAGCGGCACGGGTAAGGAACTGGTGGCTCAGGCCATTCACAAGGCATCGCAAAGACGGGAAAAACCTTTTGTCCCCGTCAACACGGGCGCCATCCCGCGTGAACTGATCGCCAGTGAATTGTTCGGCCACGAAAAAGGGGCGTTTACCGGCGCCGTGGAACGTAAAAAGGGACGCTTTGAAGAGGCCGACGGCGGCACTTTATTTCTGGATGAAATCAGCTCCATGAGTGAAGAGGTGCAGGTGGCCCTGCTACGCGTGCTGGAAACTCAAACCGTGCAACGCATCGGCAGCGCGCAGGAGATAAAAGTGGATGTGCGCATTGTGGCCGCCACCAATGAAGATATGGGGAAGCTGATCAGTGAGAAGCGTTTCCGCGATGATCTTTACTATCGCCTGAATGTCTATTCCATCGATTTGCCACCTTTGAATGAACGCGTTTCGGACATCCCTATGCTGGTAGATTATTTCATCTATAAATTCAATAAACAATATAAACGAAATATCGCCGGGATTGATGACGAAGCCCTGGAAATTTTACAAGCGTACGGCTGGCCGGGCAATGTGCGCGAACTACGCAACATTGTCCTGCGCGCCATGATCAGCGCCAAAACCCGCATTGGTAAACGGGACCTGCCCGAAGTGGTGCGTAAGGGAATCAGCGCCGGACACGAAATACGGTTTCCCGCCGGGACACCGTTACCGGAAATTGAGCGCGAATCGATCATAAAAACCCTGAAAATGGCCAAAGGCAATAAATTGAAGGCCGCGGAAATGCTATCCATCTCCCGTCGCTCTTTATACAATAAGCTTGAAGAATACGATATCCGTGAAGATGAGTACAGTTAAAACCCTGTTAGGCGACCGGGCCACACTTTGCGAGTATATCCGGGAAAAGCTTGCCGCGCATACACCCCGTCATTACATCTATGATCCGCATGCCTCTTCCGTGCCCGCATCCGTGTTAATACCTTTGTTTTTTAAGGAAGACCGCGCGCATCTGCTTTTTACCAAACGTACCGAAATCGTGGAACATCATAAGGGACAAATTTCCTTCCCCGGCGGACGTCGCGACAGCAGCGATCCGGATGACTTGTTTACCGCCTTAAGGGAAACGGAAGAAGAAGTGGGGCTGGCGGCGCGCGGCATCGATATTTTGGGGCAAAGTGACGGCATGTTGACCAATACCCATTATCTGCTGACGCCCTTTGTGGGCTGTTTCAACAAACCGGCAAAATATCGTGTCAGCATCAACGAAATCGACCGCCTGATCGAAGCGCCTTTGGAACATTTTCTGGATGATACCCGCTTTTACACGGAAGAACGTACCTTTAAGCAACATACCTGGCTTGTGCATTTTTATCGTTACGGGGAAGATACGATTTGGGGTGTCACCGCTTTTATTTTAAGCGCCTTTTTGAATATCGTGTTTGATGTGGGCCGTCCGCTGGATTAGGTCGCGCCCGCCACGGTCATGGCAAAAACATTGCGCATGATGAACAACAGGATAAAACTGATCACACCGGCCAAAACGGGTGTGGCAATCCATCCCGCGGCAATTTCCGTCAATACACGCCAGCGAATGCCGTGCCCGCCTTTCACCAAACCAATACCCAATACACCGCCGATCACCAGTTGCGAACTGGATATGGGCACCAGCGGCAGGGCGGGAAGTCCCCAGGCCTGTAAATGATTATGCAGGGTGACCGAGGAAAACAAGAATAGCACCAGCGCTTCCGACAAAACCACCACAAAGGCCGCCGTGGGCGTGAGTTTTAACAAACTGCCCCCCACGGTTTCCATCACTTTGCGCGAATAAGTGAATATGCCGAGAGCGATGGCCAGTCCGCCGATAAAAAAAAGAATTTCCCTGCCGGTAATTACCCATCCCGCCCAGTGAAAATCACGCAGCGGGACCACGGAGACAAACACACCCATCACATTGGCGATGTTGTTGGCGCCCAGACTGTAAGCGCCCATGATACCCACCATAATCAATCCGATCCGCGTGTGCATATCTATATGCAATAAATGCAACCGGATGCGTTTGAGATACGCCCGGAAAGCAATGAATATAACGGCGGAAAAAAGAGCGGCCAATATGGGTGATGTTACCCAGCTTAAGGCGATATTTTTAAGAACATGCCAGTCCGTGGGGTTATGCGTAAAAAAATTCCAGCCGATGATGCTGCCGACGATGGCCTGTGATGTGGAAACGGGTAGTTTTAGGCGTGTCATCCAGGTTACGGAAAGAGCGGCGGCCAGGGCCACGGTAAAGGCGCCGCCCAATGCGTTCACCGCGCCCAACGCGCCCAGGGTATCACTGGCGCCCGCTCCGCTGATCACCGCCCCGATGGTCACAAACAGGCCGGCCAGCAGCGCCGCCGTACGGAAACGGATCATCCGGCTGCCGACAGCCGTGCCAAAAATGTTGGCCGCGTCATTGGCGCCGAGCGACCAGCCTAAAAATAGTCCGCTGGAAAGGGAAAAAAATATCATAAGGCCTTATAACGTCCGTTTTATGGTGTAAATCCCGAGCAGGTCAGCCACCGCTTCCGCTTTGTCGGCCAGGCTGTCTATGACAGTGATAAAATAACGCCAGTGATTCTTCTCGGCCAGTGAGGCGGAACCGCCGTATATGGTTCGCATAAGTGTCATGCCCAGATTATCCGCTTCACGTTCAAAAAAATAGACCTTATGCAAATGGTCTTTAACCGCGCTGATATTACGGAAAAAAGCCCGGGCGGCCAACACCAGAGCTTCCGCGGCCTGCATAACCTGCTCACTCAGTCGTCGCAAATCGCCTGTGATTTCCCTGGGAAAGCGTGGTTGTTGAATATCCAGTTGCAGCAGGACCTCCTTGGCGGTGTCGATCACGTCATCGCTGGCTTCCAAAAGACGCATGACATCCCCGCGTTGTTCGGGGATCAGCGATTGTTCATACAAGGCGCTTTCAATTTCCCGACGCAGTTTATCGGCGGCCTCTTCCAGGCGGTTGATGTTTGCCACATGTTCGGCAAATCGATTATGGTTGTTTTCCAGGTAATCCTGAATGCCCTGCTTAAATACAAGGTTGCCTTCACTGACGGCATCCAGAAAATGATCGATTTTGCTTTCCAGCATTTTGGTAGCTTTAAACAGTATGGCCATAGACACTCCCGGTTTATTATGCCATGCGCTAAATTGGGCTTGATGTTAAGTATTTACTTCCATTAAGTTAAAATATTGCAAATAATTTTCTCCAATTTAAAAAAATGTGTCCATGGATTTGTATTTAAAAAATAGTTTGCCGTTTTTCCGTGCCTGCTTATAAAAAACTCTGTGTGAAAAATTCTGAACTCAATTGAAACGTCCGTCTTAAACCGACCTTCAAATTACAGTTTATGTTTTACTGTAATTATTCGGAAAAGGAGGATGTGTCAATCCGGGCGAAGATGGTGCGCGGATACTGATCGGTAATGATCCAGAAACCGTACGGCGCCCGGGCCAGCCCTTCCCAATTACGACCGGCTTTAACGGGGGAATACAGCGGCAGAGTGTGGGCATCATCGATTACAATGCCCCGTGCCGTAATACGCAGACGGATCAGGCGTTCCACTTCCCTGTCATTGTCTGGCGGTGATTGAATGGGGATCAGATTGTCTTCCGGCGCCGGGCGCAACAGCCGTTTTTCTCCGGAAAAAAAATAATTGCTTACCCAAAACACACCGTTTTCGTCCGCGCGGGTAGCGTCGGTTACACGGTACTCAATGGAAGGAAAGGGCAGGGCGCCGATATAGTTTAATTGCAAATCAAACATATAGGCTTTGGGCGCGGGGTTGATGCGACGCCCGTTCCCCTCGGCCAGCGCGTAGAGTGTATCATTAAAAATAATAAGCGCTTCGGCGGTAAGATTGCGTAACGTATCGGCTACGGGAACAGCGCTTTTTCGATGCATGTCCCAATTCAGCTGATTGCGTTGTCTGTCCAGGTAACCGCTGACCAGCCAGCTTTTCATCCGCCCGTTTTCTTTCGCTTCAATCAGCGCGTAGGCGCGTTCCCCCCGGAGTACAAAGGCCTCAAATCCTTCAAATCCTTCAATAATCCGGTCCCAACGTCCCTTTAATGAGATGGTTTGGGGCATGACGAGCCCGGAATCCTTGTTAAGCGATTCGGTTTTAACAAAAAGAATGCGGTTTTTTGAAAAGGTTTCGGGATTTTCGGGTATGATAAACAGCGTGTCACCCGAGGTATATAAAGACGAATATTCACCGTATTTGCTATCCCACGGGTCGGCGAGATGATATTCGGTGAGTTTACCTGAATTCGGGAGCACTGTATTTTCTTGAGTTGTGTGACAGGCGGCGCACCATAACCAAAGCCAGAATAAAAGCGCATATCTCATAAGGGTACCGTTTATTTAGTTTGAAATCTTTTAACAGCCAAATAATGGGCCCACACAAAGGGGACGCCGAAAGAAAGTGCCATTAAATTATCCTGGGAAAAGGGTGGGAATATTTTGGCTATAAGCAGGATTAGGACAAGCAGGCTTTGAACCAGCCAAAATAGTTCCAATTGCTTCCAGGGGCGCGTGCCGTTTTTGGGGGAATAGGTAGCCAGCGCCGGCAACGCGGATAGCAGGGTTAACGGATGCCACAACAGCAGGTTTTCATTATGCCAGGTGACTGTATGGTTGGTGAAAAATGCCATGAAGAAAAGCACGCTGCCTATTATGCCCGCCAAAAAGGGGAAGAAGAACAGTGAAAAGGCCAGCGCACGACGGCCTACGGCATGACGGCGCGCGGTTCCGGATAACAGATACATCAAGAGCATATAAAAAAGTCCCGACAATAGGGGCCAGACAGGATGAGTATCCAATTTATCCGCTGATGGTGGCGGTTGGCGCCCGGCATCATACTCCGTCCAGTGACGGTTTGTCAGCGGCCGGTTGACGCCATGACTGTCCGTATAGGTGGCCTGCGTAACATATCGCGCCAGATAATCGGGCAAAAACATCGTCTGCCAGCGGCTTAACGGAGCATCGATGGTATCGTTCATCAGGAAAAGCAACAGCCATTGCCATAAGGGATGCGCGTCGGTGTATTGCATGGTCAGTGTACGGTATGTGTCGGGCGTCATTAACCGGGTTTGTTCTTTAAATTGACCGTGAAGGGCGTTATCAATAAGGTCGCGCAGCCTGGTGGCGCAATTATCCCGATAATGGTCATACAGATATTTCCGGTTGCCGGGACGTACTTCCTCCTCTAACTGCCGGGCCAGGACGACTTTTGCCGAATCTTCAAGATTTAAACGGTAAAAGCGGATGGTACGGTGTTCGTTCTTATAGTAAGTGAGCATGGGCGCCAGATCGCTGCGTCCTTTCCAAAAAATCAGGCGGCCGAAGATAAAATTCTTAATAAACCCCTCATCAAAGGCAAACAGACCGAAATTATAAATCTTACTGAGATGAGCCACCGAATCGCGTATTACCAGTCCGGCATGGCCGAACCAGGTCGTCAGATCGTCTCCGGGACCAAAGGTGACCAGATAGACGGAAAGTTGCCCGGCGGGTGTCCGGCCATGTGCCCAGGGCATGGGCTGTGCAGAAAGTGGCTTTTGTGTAGTAACAAATAATAAAATCGCGGTGATGAGTTTATAAAAGGGGAACTTTTGCCCAAGGCGGAGACGCATTTGATATTCCATAAAAAAATTTATAATAGTTTTTAATTTAATGCCACTGAATCATAGCCTGTAAGCCGGTCTTCGGTGCCATGGATACTTTTTTATGACATTATAAAAACTTTTTATAAAGATTTACGTAAATTGGGCTTATTCGTTAATTATTTTTTGGAGGCTTATATGTCTGTTACCCGTTTGTTTACACTTTTGGCCCTGTTTTTAGCGGGCTTTATGTCGATTGTTAACGCGCAAAACAAAACCTTGCGCATACCCTATGAAAAATATACCCTGCCCAATGGCCTGGAAGTGATTTTGCATGAAGATAAAAGCGACCCGATTGTGGGCGTGGCCATTCAGTTCCATGTGGGTTCCAACCGTGAAGAAGCGGGTAAAACCGGCTACGCGCATCTTTTTGAACACATGCTGTTCCAAGAGTCCGAACATGTGGGGCAGGATCAGTTTTTTAAAAAAATTCAATCCGCGGGCGGAACATTAAACGGCGGTACCTGGGCCGATGGAACGGTATATTATGAAGTGGTTCCGAAAAACGCCCTGGAGATGGTGCTATGGATGGAATCCGATCGCATGGGCTGGTTGCTGCCCACCGTGACACAGGAAGCTCTGGCCAATCAAAAAGAAGTTGTACAAAATGAAAAACGGCAACGGGTGGATAACCGGCCTTACGGACACACCGATTATGTGATCGGAAAATTGCTGTATCCCGAAGGGCACCCCTATAACTGGCAGGTGATCGGTTCCTTGGAAGACCTTAAAAAAGCCAGTCAGCAGGATATCCATAATTTTTATAAAAAATGGTACGGCCCCAATAACGCCACCCTGGTTGTGGCCGGGGATTACGACAAAGAAACAGTGAAAAAATGGATTGCCAAATATTTTGGTGAAATTCCCCGCGGCAGGGATGTAACCGATCCCAAACCGATGCCGGTATCCCTTTCGGAAACCAAACGCGCTTTTCATGAAGATAATTTTGCCCGTTCACCGGAACTAAATATGGTCTTCCCGACCGTGGAACAATTCCATAAGGACAGTTACGCATTGGATATTCTTTCCGAATTGTTGGCTGGTGGAAAAAAAGCGCCGTTATATAAAGTAATTGTGGAAGAAAAGAAACTGGCGCCTTCCGTAAGCGCCTATGAAAGAAGCCAGGAACTGGCCGGCATGTTTCGCATCCGTGTACGCGCCTTTCCGGATAAAAATCTGACCGATGTGGAAAAAGCAATTTACGAGGCTTTTGATCGATTTGAAAAGGAAGGCTTCACCGAAAAAGACCTGGCGCGGGTTAAAGCCGGACTGGAAACAAATTTTTACAACAGTATCGCCAGCATTCTCGGAAAATCCTTCCAACTGGCTCAATACAATGAATATGCCGGTTCACCCGATTTTATCACCAAGGATATCCAAAACACATTAAATGTAACCTCCGATGACGTTTGGCGTGTTTTTAAAACCTATATCAAAAACAAACCCTGTGTGCTGACCAGTTTTGTACCCAAGGGGCATCCGGAGCTGGCGGCACAAAATTCGGAACGTTTTCCGGTCGTGGAAGAAAAAATAACGGAAGAGGCCTCTACGGAAAAACAGGAGACGGCTGCCAATATCGAAATTCCGGAAATACCGTCGTCATTTGACCGTACGGTTGAACCTCCCAAGGGGCCGGCCCCGGCTTTAAATCTACCCAAAGTGTGGCATCATACCCTTAAAAACGGTTTGCGTATTTATGGCATTGAACAGGATGAACTGCCATTGGTAACGTTTTCTTTAACATTAAAAGGCGGCTTGTTGCTGGATGATCCTGAAAAAGTGGGCGTGGCTAACCTGATAACCGATATGATGATGGAAGGAACAAAAAACAAAACGCCCCAGGAACTGGAAGAAGCCATCGAAGAACTGGGCGCCTCCATCAACATGGTTACATCGCGCGAGGCGATTACCATCAACGCCAATACCCTGAGCCATAAGGTGAAGGATACCTGGAAACTGTTTGATGAAATTCTGCTCGAACCTCGTTGGGACGCCAAAGAGTTCGAACGTGTCAAAGCACGCACGTTGGAAGGCATCAACCGACAGGAAGCCAATCCTTCCGTCATTGCCAACAATGTATTCAACCGTTTGTTGTATGGCCCCGACCATATCCTCGGATATACTGTTTCCGGCACGCGGGAATCGGTGGAAAAAATCACTCTGGATGATCTGAAGGCCTATTATAAAAAGAATTTTTCACCCTCGGTGGCTTATCTGACCGTGGTCGGAAATATCAGCCGGGAAGAAGCCATAGCCCTTTTTGATGAGCTTGAGGAGCAATGGCCGGCCCATAAAGTTGATTTTCCCTCATACACTACGCCTGAAGCGCCGGACAAAGCACAACTCTATTTTGTTGATGTTCCCAACGCCAAGCAATCACAGCTACGCGTGGGTAACCTCTCTCTGGCCTACACCGATCCTGATTTTTATCCGGCGTATGTGATGAACTACAAACTGGGCGGAAGTTTCAATAGTGTACTCAATATGATTCTACGCGAGGAAAAAGGATATACCTATGGCGCTTTTTCCTTTTTCTCCGGCAGCTATTACCCCGGTCCCTTTGCGGTGAGCACCGGTGTACGTTCCAATGCCACTTTTGAATCCATGCAAATCATTAAAGATGAACTGAACCGCTACCGCGAGGGCATCTCCGCCGAAGAGATGGCTTTCACCAAAAACGCGCTCATCCAGTCCAACGCCCGTCGTTTTGAAACCTTGCGCGCATTATTGGGTATGTTGGGGAACATCGCCAAGTACGAATTACCGTTCGACTATGTACGTCAGCAGGAGCAGATTGTACGTGACATGACGGTTGCAAAACATAAAGAGTTGGCGCGCAAATATATTATTCCCTCCAAAATGATTTATCTTGTGGTGGGAGACGCTCAAACCCAGGCGGCTCATTTGAAAGACCTGGGACTGGGCGCGCCGGTCATGCTGGATAAGCAAGGGCATATAATGCCTGCCGACCAATCGGAAAAAACAGAGTAACGTTAAAAATATCTTTTCCCCGGTTCCATAAGAGCCGGGGATTTTTTTTACTTTTTTGATTTTATTTGTAACGTAGCGAATGCTTTATGCTCTAACAACTCATGTCGGGCACTTTATTTTTATCGGGAAGAAAATTATATTCCATATCGTTTTAACCAACACTCAATGCCTGGAATAATAAAATTATAAGAAACAAGGGAGAGTTATATGTTTCAAATGCAATCGTTGTATCCGGAAGAAATGGTGGCGCCCATGCGTCAGGAACTGACCACGCTTGGTTTTGAGGAACTTAGAACGGAAGAAGATGTGGACAAAGCCTTGTCGGAGCAAAAAGGCACCGCGCTTTTGGTCGTCAATTCCGTATGCGGATGTGCCGCGGGCAGCGCCCGTCCGGCGGTTAACCTTGCCGTGGCGCATGAAACGCGGCCGGATCGTTTGCTGACCGTTTTTGCCGGCGTGGATCGCGCGGCAACGGAAAAAGCCCGTTCCTATATTTTGGGCTACCCGCCTTCGTCGCCTTCCATGGCCCTGTTTAAAGACGGCCAACTGGTACATTTTATCCCGCGCATGGGCATAGAAGGTTACACGCCGGAACAGATCGCGCAAAATCTTATCGAAGCGTTTGAAACCCATTGTAAATAAGGAACATTATGTTAGATGCATTTAGCGATAACGCCCGGATGTGGGCCTACGGCTTTGATGTACGCCTCAATCCCAATCAATTTCAGATTGTAAAAGAACACCTGGATGCGTTTTGTCAAAACTGGCAGGTACATGGCAAACCGGTGCGCGGCGCCTGGGAAATGATCGAAAACCAAATTGTTATGCTGGTGACGGATGATGATGTTTCCGGATGTTCCATAGACAGCAGCGTGGCGGTTTTCAAGGAATTGAAAATGACTTACGGTTTAAACGCATTGGACCCAAACCTGGTTTTTTTTCGTAGCAAGCGCGGAATCGAAGCCGTCTCGCGGCCGGAGTTTCAGGTGCTGGTCGCCGCTGGTGAGATAGACGACGATACCATCGTGTTCGATATGACCTGCATACGGTTGGGAGACGCGCGTCAGGGTAAATTTGAAAGACCGTTTAAGGAAAGTTGGCATGCAAATGCCTTTTCCATGAAAACGGTTTAGGAAATAACAGAACATGGCAATGCGTGCATTGCGGTAAGGAGTGAACTATTTTGGATGTAACGGCAACGATTAAAACGGAAAAAGGGGATATTCATGTGCGTCTGTTCGCGGATAAAGTCCCATATACCGTGGCGAATTTTGTAAATCTGGCCCGCAGGGGGTTTTATGACGGATTGACTTTTCATCGTGTTATCGATGATTTCATGATCCAGGGCGGATGTCCGGAAGGCAGCGGACGCGGCGGCCCCGGCTATCGTTTTGAAGATGAATTTGATCCGACTTTGCGGCATGACGCGCCGGGTAAGCTTTCCATGGCCAATGCCGGCCCCAATACCAACGGCAGTCAATTTTTTATTACCCATGTGGCCACCCCCTGGTTGGACGGAAAACACGCCGTTTTTGGCGAAGTGCTTTCCGAGGCGGATCAAAAGGTGGTGGACAGCATTCGTCAGAATGATAAAATCCTTTCCATACAGGTGGAAGGGGATGTGGACACGTTATTGGAAAAAACAGCCGATAAGGTAAGTGAATGGGATAAGGCCTTGGGCTGATTCTTGTTAAATCTGTCTTATAACAGTTTTTGTAATTCTCAGAGTATTGTTTCCTCACAAGAAAAAACATAAAAAGCCGCTTTATAAAGCGGCTTTTTTTATGCCCGTTGTTTTATGGCCTGGGTAAACCTTCCATGCTTTTAACCGATTCCGCCACTTCTTCATCGGTCATATAATGGTCTTCCAGTTCGCCGGCAAAATATTTTTCGTATCCCAACAGGTCCATAAGGCCATGTCCGGATAATCCAAAGACGATGACTTTTTCCTTACCTTCCTCGCGCGCTTTATTGGCTTCCTGTATGGTGGCGGCCACGGCATGGCTTGTTTCCGGCGCGACGATGATGCCCTCCGTTCGGGCAAATTGCACGGCGGATTGATAACATTCGATCTGGCCAATGGCCCGGGGTGCCAGCAGGCCGTCGTTGACGGCGGCGCTTACCAACGGCGACATGCCGTGATAACGCAATCCCCCGGCATGGATGGGCGGCGGGATAAATTTATGCCCCAGCGAGTGCATGGGCATCAAGGGGGTCATTTGTCCGGTATCACCAAAATCATAGGCATAGGGTGCTTTGGTCAGCGTGGGGCAGGATGCCGGTTCCACCGGTATAATGTCGATGTCCGCGCCTTCGATTTTATCTTTAACAAAGGGAAAAGCCAAACCGGCGAAATTACTGCCGCCTCCGGCACAGCCGATGACCACATCCACTTTGTTCTCATTGATTTTGGCCAGTTGTTTTTTCGCTTCCAACCCGATAATGGTTTGATGCAGCATCACATGATTAAGCACGCTGCCCAGGGAATAGCGCGTTTTCCCGCTGGGGTCGGTTACCGCCGCTTCCACGGCTTCGCTGATGGCGATGCCCAGACTACCGGGTGTATCTGGTGTTTCCGCCAGTATTTTCCGTCCGATTTCGGTGGTGTCGCTTGGACTGGGAATACAGGTGCCGCCCCAGGTTTCCATCATCACCTTACGGAATGGTTTTTGGTCGAAACTGATGCGCACCATATAGACCTTGCATTCCAAGCCGACCAAAGCGCTGGCAAAAGAGAGCGCGCTACCCCATTGGCCGGCGCCGGTTTCCGTGGTCAGACGTTCAATGCCAAATTGCTTATTATACCAGGCTTGCGGAATGGCTGTATTGGGTTTATGGCTGCCCGCCGGCGATACACTCTCGTTTTTGTAATAGATGCGCGCCGGCGTATTTAGAGCCTTTTCCAGGGCATAAGCACGATGCAGGGGCGATGGCCGCCAGCGAAAGAGCAGGGCGCGGACTTCCTCCGGAATATCAATCCAGGATTGCTGACTCACTTCCTGTTCAATCAGGTTCATGGGGAAAACCGGCGCCAGCATGTCCGGTGATACCGGCTGACCGTCCGGACCTAAGGGCGGCTGAACCGGTGTGGGTAGGTCCGGTGCCAGGTTATACCATTGCTTGGGCATATCCGCTTCATCTAATAATACTTTGACAGCCATTGTGCCTCCTTAGCTGTTATAGGGTGAATTATTCCTTGCAGTTTAGAATCTCTTTTACAACAGAGCCTTCTTTTTTCAGCTCTTTAGATCCGCGGGTGATTTTACATAATCCCAGGTGCAGCTCTCCGGCGATTTTGCGCTGAGTGTCCCCGCGATGCAGCCGTTTGAGTATTTCCCAGCGCGCGGCCAGGTCTTCCAGTTCGGCCGGTGTAAAAAGGGCCTCAAATAATTTCCCGATTTCGGCGGGATTGTTTAGCCGGGCCATTTGCCGGTAAATGAAATCCAGGTTCTTTTGTTGATAGGTCGTGTTTCTATGCATAGAAACAATTTAG
>RFFS01000037.1 GCA_003696775.1 Calditrichota bacterium | reverse complement strand
TTTGCCACGGTGGAATACATGGCCGCTTCCTACCTGGATATGGCCTGGCATACGCAAACCGCGGAACAGGACTGGGATGTAAACGGCTTTGAGAAAGCGGCCATGGATAAAATAGGTCTGATTCCGGAAATTATTCCCCGTTACCGAAGCACCTACTTCCGTCATGTGGTTGGCGGCTATTCCGCGGGATATTATAGTTATTTGTGGTCGGAAATATTGGACGCCGATACCTTTGAAGCCTTTAAGGAACATGGTATTTTTGACCGTGACACAGCGGATAAATTCCGTGCTTTTATTCTTTCCAGAGGCGGCACGGAAGATGCCATGGAGATGTATGTTAAATTCCGTGGACGTAAACCGGATATCGAACCCTTGCTTAAAAGGCGCGGTTTAAAATAAGGTTATGCACACAACCCCGGGCGACCGGGGTTTTTTTATAACCGGGTAAATTGTTAATGCCTTTTAAATCATTCCGATTATGGCTATATGAATGTCTTGAAAAAAATAAAGTATATGGTTAGTTTGCTGATATTGGCGCATCCGCTGCTCTACGGGCAAAAAGCTCAGGACATTTATTTTAAGCACCTAACCGTTAAAGAAGGCTTGTCCAATTCCACCGTCTATTCCATTGCCCAGGATAAGGATGGCTATATCTGGTTCGGCACGCCCAACGGTCTGAATCGTTTTGACGGATATTCCGTAAAGGTTTTTAAGCATCAAACCGACGATTCCACCTCCATTTTGTCCAACAATGCCGGCAACATCTATATGAGCCGTGAAGGAATTATGTATATAGGTTCCTGGGGGGGCGGATTGGAAGCTTTTGACCCGGGGACGTTCAAGGCCACACATTATATACATAAAGCCAATGATCCCAATACGATCAGTGACAACCGGGTGCAAAGCCTGTACGAAGATGAAAAGGGCATCATGTGGTTGGGAACTTTCAGTGGCGGGCTCAACCGGTTTGACCCAAAAAGCAAAACTTTCAGGGTTTTT
This sequence comes from Calditrichota bacterium, assembly GCA_003696775.1. Classification (GTDB taxonomy): domain Bacteria; phylum Calditrichota; class Calditrichia; order Calditrichales; family J004; genus J004. The sequence continues at coordinate 27,511 of RFFS01000037.1, read as the reverse complement.
AAACACGATCCGGATGATCCCCATTCCCTTAGTAATAACCGCATCTGGGCCATAGCGCCCGCGGAAGGGAATAAATTGTGGGTCGGTACATCCGATGGCCTGAACCTGTTTGATCCGGCAAGCGGAAAAGCGCAACGTTTTTATCACGACCCCAACGATGCAAACAGCATCAGTCATAATGTGGTGCGTAATTTTCTGGTGCAGGACAGCCTTTTGTGGATGGGGACGGTAGCCGGGATTACACGTTTAAACACCCGTACCATGCGTTTTAAAAGGTATTTATATCATCCCGTTTCAGGTTATCGTTTCACTAAATTTACGATAAATGCCATATACCGTGTGCGAGAAGGAGCGATTTGGTTTGGCAGTGGCGACGGTATCTTTATTTTTGATCCGAAGACCGAAACATTCAGGCATATCAAAGAAGACAGTTCCAACCCTGTCGGATTGAATGATATAGAAGTACGATCCATTTATCAGGATCGTTCCGGCGTTATTTGGGTGGGCACAAAAAACAAAGGGATCAATTACACTAATCCGGTTCAAACGCGTCGTTTTCGTACCATGATTTCACAAGATCGCGGCAGGTACAAGTTACAGGGTGTGGAAATCCATGCCGTGTCAGGTTTTAATATTGACGGTCATGAATACATTCTATTTAGCAACCCTTATGGCCTTTATCGCTACGACCCGCAAAATGGGGCGATTCGTTTTTACTCCTTTAATCAAATGGATGCCCGTTATTTACAAGGTAATTTTATTAATTCCATTTATCCGGACCCGGTTGATCCCAATGTAATTTGGTTGGGCACGCAAAAACAGGTTTATGTTTACAATCCGCGTAAAGAGACATTCCATTCACTTCAACTGCCATATAAGATAAGAGGCGAGGTTACTTTTTCCACCGTTACCTCCATCCGTCGTGTGGGGCGATACATCTGGTTTGGTAATTATCTCAGCGGGTTAGGCAAATTAGACCCGGAAACCGGGAAACTCGTTCGTCAATTTACCCCTCAGGCTAATGATCCGAACAGTATAAGTCATAATGAAGTCTATTTTGTTGAATATTCAGGGAAGGATCATTTATGGGTAGGCACGGGAATCAGCCTGGATAGGCTCGATTTAAAAAGTGAAAAATTTGATCATATTGCTTTCCCAAAACAATATGATCACGACAGGCGTTTTTTCACAATTTTTGTGGAATCGGACAGCCTGATCTGGTTGGGGACGGAAGACGGATTGATACGCTATAATCCTCAAACCGGCCAAAATCGTTTATATAATATGGCCGATGGTCTGCCGGACAATAAAATCAGTTTTATTCGTCCGTCCAATAAAAATTACCTGTGGGTGGGGACGGAGCGTGGTCTTGCTTATATGGATAAAAAGCTGGAGATGTTTGTCAATTATAATTTATCCGACGGTCTGACCAATTATGAATATGTGCCCAATGCCGCCTGGCAGGGGGAGGATGGCACGTTTTATTTCGGTGGTAAACAGGGGCTGGACATGGTGTTGCCCGGGCATCCGGATAATGTGGGATTTACCACGCCTGTGGTATTGAATAATTTGTTGATATTTAACAAGGAAATCCCTCAAAAAAATAATCCCATTTTACCTGTAAGTTTAAACCGGATAGATGAATTAAAATTACGTTATGACGATTATGTGTTCAGCATAGAGTTTGCCGCGCTGGATTACGCGCGCTCGGATAATATTAACTACGCGTATAAATTGGAAGGGTTTGACAGCCATTGGATATATACCGACGCCAGGCGCCGTTATGCCACCTATACCTCCGTTCCGGGTGGACATTACATATTTAAAGTAAAAGCCACCAACCGAAACGGCGAATGGTCAAAAAGTTATAAAAGTCTTAAAATTTACGTCATCCCACCATTTTGGAAAACGCCTCTTTTTATTCTGTTTTCCATCATTCTGGCCTTTGCATTGCTCATCGTTGTTTACAGATGGCGCACCATGAGCATGCACCGTCGAAATCGGGAATTGAGTGAAATAAATGAAAAATTGAATCAGCAAATCGTGCAACGTGAAAAAGCCGAGGCCGAAAACCGTGCTTTACACCAGCAATTGCTGCAAACCCAAAAAATGGAAGCCATAGGGGTCTTGGCCGGCGGCATCGCCCATGACTTTAATAACCTGTTAACGGCGATTTTAGGTAATATCGAATTGTCCAAGCTATTTAAGGGTAACGCGGCAAAAGTGGAAGAACTGCTGACCTCCGCGGAAAAAGCCTGCGTCCGCGCCCGCGGCCTTACCCAGCAATTGCTCACTTTTTCCAAGGGTGGCGAACCGGTTGTGGAAACCGTTTGTCTCTCTGACGTTGTCAAGGAATCTTCTGGGTTTGTACTGGCCGGTTCCTCCGTAACACAAACCTATCATATTCCGGAAGATTTATGGCTGGCCAACGTGGACAAGGGGCAGATTGGTCAGGTCGTTCAAAACATTATTATTAATGCCAAGGAAGCGTTGAACGACAAGGGGCATATTGAAATACGATTGAAAAATGTGGCAGCGGGTACGGTAAACGGTTTACCTGACCCGGATCAACAGTATGTCGGGGTGCATATTTCGGATAACGGGCCGGGTATTCCCGAAAAAATTCTGGATCAGATATTTACGCCTTATTTTACCACAAAAGAAACCGGTAACGGGCTGGGGCTGGCAGTTTCTTTCTCGATTATAAAAAAACATGGCGGCGTTTTATGGGTGCGTTCTCAGGAAGGGCAGGGTACGCAATTTTCCATCTACTTACCGGCTTGCGCGGAATGTTCCAGGGAAGATTGGGAAAAAGAAAGCCGACTGGATACTTATCAGCAATATGCAATAACCGTTCTGTTGATGGACGATGAACAGGCGGTGCGGGATGTGGCCGGCGGTCTGTTGGAAAAGTTAGGCTGCACGGTGGATGCTGTCCCCGATGGTGAAACCGCCGTTTACCATTACAAGGAACACCATACAGCCGGGCATCCTTATGATTTGGTGATCGTGGACCTCACCGTACCCGGTGGCATGGGAGGGCTTGAAACTTTGGAAGCCTTAATGAAAATTGATGCACATGTCCGGGTGGTTGTATCCAGCGGCTATGCCCATGACCCGATTATGTCTCACTATAAAAAACATGGTTTTGCCGGGGTGATCGTAAAACCCTATACCTTCAACGAGATCCATAAAGTTTTAAATCAACTCTTTAAATCCACACCTTCCGATTGATTGGTCAGGGTCTTTTGAATGCGATTATAGAGTTCCCGCGGTGTAAACGGTTTGGCCAATATATTTTGCGTGTGCATATTCAACCCGCTTTTTTCCAATATATCACTGGTGTAACCGGACATGAAAATAATTTTGCCATCGGGAAATTTTTTAAGATAGAGCCGTGCTGCTTCCACGCCGTTTATTTTGGGCATAATAACATCGGTTAGTAACAGATTAAATTCGAGATTATTGTTTTCCAGCACATCGGGTAGGGCGTCCGGCGGGATGGCCGTGGTATGATAATTTTTCAGACTCAATACCTTTACAATTAAATCACGAACTTCGGGCTGATCTTCAACGACAAGAATATGTGCGTTAGTATGTAACGTATCGATTTCCGTTTCCTGTTGCGTTACAACCGGCTCACGGCTGGCTGGGAAATAAATGTGAAACACGGTACCCTTTTGAGAACTATCCACATCGATGATGCCCCGGGATTGTTTAACAATCCCATAGACCGATGCCAATCCTAGGCCCGTACCGCGTCCTTCCGCCTTGGTTGTAAAAAAGGGCTCGAAAATGTGTGGCAACGCCTCATCGGGAATACCATGCCCGTTATCTTTAATGGATATATGGATATAGGTCTTGTTGGTTTCCATGTCCGGCAGATGAGCCGGGGCTTTCCTGAATTTCTTTTTACCGGTACGGATTTCTATCTTCCCGCCGGTGGGCATGGCGTCACGACTGTTGACGCATAAATTCATGATCACCATTTCAAATTGATTCGGATCGGCGGAAATGGCCGGAAGCTTGTCATCCAAAAGTAGTTGTAACTCGATATGTTCACCCAGCAGGCGATGCAAAATTTTTGCCATTTTCCCGATGGAATCGTTGACATTAAAAACCCGGGTTTCCATTACCTGTTTACGACTGAATGCCAGTAGCTGTCGTGTTAAACCGCCGGCCCGTTCCGAGGCTTCCTCAATCTGGCGGATGAGTGGCAAGGCCTTTTCCTTATGGGTAATGTGAAGTTGGGCCAACTGAGCGGAGCCCAGGATAACGGTTAGCAAGTTGTTGAAATCGTGTGCGATTCCGCCGGCCAGACGGCCAATGGCCTCCAGTCTTTGAGCCTGGATGAGCTGCTGCTCCAACTCCTTAATTTCCGATATATCCCTGGCCACACCTATATAAGCAATGGGATTGTTTTTAGTATCCCGGATGACACTTGTGGAAAGGTAAATGGGAAATACACTGCCGTCTTTTCGTGTATTAAGCAGCTCGCCACTCCAGCCATCTTTTTTTATAATCCGGGCGTTAAATTTTTCGTGGGGGCTGTTTATAAATTGGGATTTGAAAATTTCTATCTTTTGTCCCAATAACTCCGCGCTTGTATAGCCATAGGCGCGACACAGGGCATCGTTCACGAAAATCAGCCGGTCATCCAGGTCGGTTATGGTTACATATTCATTGACACTGCGCAAAGCCAGGGCTAAAAAGCGAAGTTCTTCCTCCGCCATTTTCCCTTGCGTGACATTGATCCATGTACCCAAAATGACCAGTGGGGCATGAAAGGTGTCACGTATCAGTTTCACTTCGTCTCGTATCCAGATATAGTTGCCCGATTTATGGCGGATGCGGTATTCATCAAGAAGATAGCCTTTATTCAACAGGCGTTCTTTGTTTTGCATAACATGATCATAGTCGTCCGGGTGTATCCGGCTTTCCCACCATTCAGTGGTTATGGATAGTTCGTCGGGTTCATATCCCAAAAGACGTGTCAGATTACGACTGATGTATTTTGTGTTTATACGGTTGTTAATAACCTCGAAGGAGTAAAAGGCGGCGGGACTGTTGGAGATAATCATCTCCAGCTCTTCCTTCATGGCGGCAATCTCTTTCTTTTGCGCCTCATGCCGACTGATATCCTTAATAATGGCAACAAACCCGTTCCATTGATTGTCCGGGCCTTTTAATTTAGAAAGGGAGATAAGGGCCGGGAATTTTTTATTGCGAATCCGCCTGGCGTCCATGGAAATATTCAATAATTTGTCGGTTACTTCCAATTCCTTCAGCCGGGTTATATTTTCCATCAAATTATCCGGATTCAAAAAGCGGATGATGTTTTTACCTATCAGGCTGGTTTTGCGTTTGTAACCGAACATGGAAACCGCTGTTTCATTGGCTTCCGTAATCCTGAGTTCATCGTCGATTACCAGGATGGCGTCGGCCAGGGTGGCGTATATGCGGGCAATTTTTTCGGCATCTTGAGTTTTGCGTAGCCACAGCTCTTTTTGGATGGAGATATCCTTGAGCGCGCCGACAATTTTAATTATGCGTTTCCGTGAACTATCGAAAACGGGAAAACAGTCATCCTGTACCCAGTGAATACTGCCATCCCGCGACCGGATCCGGTATTCCGTACGGCTTTGAATGCCGTTGGCAATGCGTTCGGTATGCGTGCGGTAAAGGTCCGTATCTTCCTGAAGAACCAATGCCGGCCAGACCGTACCCTTTAAAATTTCCTGCTCGGAGTAACCGCATATTTTTTGAATGTCGCCCATGGACCATTCCGGTTGCTGGTTGCCGTTGTCATCCACTGAATGGGCATACATGTAATCCGTGGTGAGTCTGGAAATCAGTTCATATCGTTGTTCGTTTTCCAATAGTTGGTTGCGAAAGGTATCTTCCCTTTGTTTCAGTTCCAATTTTTCCAGAGCGAAACCGATATCCGCCGCCGCTTCTTCTATGAGTTCGCTCTCTTCGGTATCGAAAAAATCTTCTTCATAGGAAAACAGGGTAATAACCGAGGTGATTTTATCAAAAACACGCACGGGAACCGCCGCCACGGAATTTAAATTGTGACGGAGCGCCTTTTCCCGGCAAAAACATTTATACCTGCTATCTTTAATATGATTATTGAATTGATAGGTACCGTTGATAAAGGCCAGTGCAGTAGGGCTTTGATTCGATACGGGCACGGTGGAAATCTCTATTCTTTCCAAAAAAGCGGCTTCCGGGCCATGAACTTCAATTTTGTCGAAGCGACGGGTTTGAGTATTGGGCCGGCCGATCCAACAGAGAGCAAAATCACCGTATTGCGTGAAAATTCGGCAAATTTCACGGTAAAGGGCGCCGGCGGAAGTAACATGCTGAAAACTACGGTATATCTGCCGCAACACATTGTATAATCGCAACATACGCTCACTGCGCGCTTCTGCCAGCTTTTGATCTGTAATATCCAGAATTTGCGCGACGGTACGCGGTGGTTTGCCGGGTAAATTCAGCGTACGGGTATTGATGGAGATGTATATTTTGCGGCCGGATTTGTGGATGATGGCGGCGTCGTATTTATCCGGTACTTTTTTTCCCTGCAGACGCAATTTATAATACATGGTCACCTTTTCCAGGGATTCTTTGCTGATGAATACCCTGAAATCGTTACCGATTATCTCATCCCTAGTGTATCCGGTGATTTCATATACCATCTCATTGGCGTAAATGAGCTGGTATTTTTCATTGGCGATCAGGATGCCACTGTGACTGCCTGTGAGTAAGGCGTCTGCAAATTGGGATAATTCATCGGATGAAACTAATTCCATGCCTTGTTTCACCATATTCCTCTTGGGGTCTGCCAGCCGGTTAGGAGCGGTTGTTAAGAATCGCTTCCGCTTCCTTCAGTTGTTCCACGGTATTTATGCCGCGTGTTTCATCAAAATTTTGGGCAACCACCGCGGTGACGGTTTTACCGGCGTTCAGGAAAAGAGGGATTACATCCGGCAGGTAATATTCGCCCTGGGCATTGTCGTTTTTGATGTGATCCAAGGCGTCGAATAAAGCCCCAGCTTTAAAAATGTAAATCCCCACATTGATTTCATCAATTTCCAGTTGTTCCGGGGTGGCGTCCTTGTGTTCCACAATTGCCTTAACATGATGTTTGTCATCACGTATGATGCGCCCGTATCCCGTGGGGTCTTGTAGTCGGGCGGTAAGCAGGGAGGCCACGGCGCCGCTGTTTTGATGTTGTGTAACCAATTCCTTAAGTGTATCGGCGGTAAGCAATGGCACATCGCCGGACAGGACAAGTATATCGCCCTCATAATCTTTAAAAAACGGCGCGGTTTGCTTAACCGCGTGTCCGGTTCCCAATTGCTCGGCCTGAATGGCAAATGCCACCGGGCGGCCGGCGCATTCCTTTTCCACCAATTCCCGTTTATGCCCGATGATGAGGATAATTTTATCGGAATGCAGTTGCTCGGCAACATCGATCACATAATGGATCATGGCACGTCCGTTAAGCGGATGGAGCACCTTGGGTAAATCGGATTTCATGCGGGTGCCTTTACCCGCGGCCATAATCACGGTCGAAAGCGTACTCATAGTCTGGATTTCCTTATTCTTTGGTCGTTTTGTACAGTGTCGTATGGTTTAAGAAAAACCTTATTTTTGTCTCTTGTAAATTGCTATGTTTTGGGCGGATTTTAATGGTTATCGGGTGAGCAGGGTGTTATCGATCAATCGGGTTGAACCGACATAGACCGCCAATGCCAGTAATATTTCCCGGGAGGATTCCGTGGCGGGTTGCAGGGTGCGCGCATCCACAAATGCGATATAGTCCACCCGGCATGCGGGGTGCGCTTCAATATGGGTGCGGATGTTACGGGTAAGTCCGGCGATGTCGCGCCTGCCGTTTTGCCATTCGGTTTCCGTCTGCCGGATGCTTTGATACAGGGCCAGCGCCTGCCTGCGTTGTTCCGCTGTCAGGTAACGGTTGCGGGAACTCATGGCCAGGCCGTCGGATTCGCGCACGATGGGGGCCACGATGATCTCTATGGGAAAATGCAGGTCGCGCACCATGTTCCGGATGATCAGAGCCTGTTGGGCGTCTTTTTGGCCGAATACCGCCACATCCGGTTGTACTATGTTGAACAGCTTGGCGACAATGGTGGTTACGCCCTTAAAATGCGTGGGGCGGCTTTGCCCGCATAACAGCCCGCTGAGTGAGGCGTTATAGACATAGGTCTGGTAACCCTCGGGGTACATCATGGTATCATCGGGAAAAAATACCGCCTGCACACCCTCTTCGGCGCATAATTGCAGGTCACGTTCAAAATCACGCGGATATTTGTCCAAATCTTCCCCCGGAGCAAACTGGGTGGGATTCACATAAATACTCACCACGCAACGTGTGCTGTGGCGTCGCGCTTCGCGAATAAGACTGAGATGCCCTTCGTGCAAATAACCCATGGTGGGCACAAAGCCGATGCGTTCACCGTTTTTGCGCCATGCCGCCGAGCGGGCCCGCATGGCTTCTGGCGTGCTGATCACTTCCGGTTTCATATGGGCCGTTCCTTTATCCATATATGTTGGGGGATTTTAAGGTGTTAATAGCTTTCGGATTCATCGGGGAAAGTGTTGGCTTTAACATCTTTGATATAGGCTTGCACCGCCTTTTCCATGGCATCGCCCAATTCGGCGTAGCGGCGGACAAACCTGGGACGAAATCGGCGAAACAAGCCCAGCATGTCATGGGTAACCAGCACCTGGCCGTCGCATCCGGGGCCGGCGCCGATACCGATGGTGGGGATGCTCAGACTTTGGCTGATGTCCGTGGCAAGCGCCGCCGGAATTTTTTCGAGTACGATGCAAAAAACACCGGCTTCCTGCAAAGCCAGGGCGTCTTGACGTAATTCTTCCGAACGGGAGGCCTCACGTCCCTGCACTTTAAAGCCGCCCAACTGGTGCATGGATTGCGGAGTCAGGCCTATGTGTCCCATAACGGGGATGCCTGTTCCCGTCAGGCGGCGGATGGTCCCGGCCATGGATTGGCCACCTTCCAGCTTAACCGCTTCGGCGCCGGCTTCCTGTAAAAAACGCCCGGCGTTGGTTAGCGCCTGTTCCACGCTGACCTGATAACTTAAAAAAGGCATGTCGGCCACCAGCAGGGCATGTGCAACGGCGTTGCTGACGGAACGGGTATAGTGCAACATCTCGTCCATGGTCACGGACAAGGTGTTGGGACGGCCCCCCATCACCATGCCGGCGGAATCGCCCACCAATATCATATCCACGCCGGCCTGATCCACAATTTCGGCCATCAGGGCGTCATAAGCCGTAAGCATGCTTATTTTCTCACCCTTGCTTTTCATGGCTCGAATGGCGGGCACTGTGATCTTTTTTGAAGCGGAAGAAAGTGACATGGTTACTCTTCTGTAATTCGGTCTATAATGCCGCCGCCCAAAACACAATCCTCATCGTAAAACACAGCGGATTGGCCTGGTGTTATGGCTTTTTGCGGACTGTCAAAAACAACGCGCGCGTGGGAATCGTCCACGGGATAAACCGTAGCCGGTTTCCCCGGATCGTTATAGCGGATTTTGACGGTTGCGCGTATGCCTTCCGTTGGCAGTTTGGCATATTTGATCATATTCAGCGTATGCACTTCAAAGGATGAATGCAATAAATCCGATTCTTCACCCACCACGACGGTATTGCTGTCGGCATGGGTTTCGATCACATACATGGGTTTGCCGAAGGCGGTACCGATACCCCGTCTTTGACCGATGGTGAAAAAGGGATAGCCCTTGTGACGGCCCACTTTTTTACCTTCTTTGGTGACCAGATCGCCGTCACGTACTTTTTCTTCCAGACCGGGCACCACTTTTTTCAGGAAACGATTGTAATCGTTATCCGGAACAAAGCAGATTTCCTGACTTTCTTTTTTGGATGCGGTGCGCAGGCCGTATTTTTCCGCTAGTTCGCGAACCTGCGGCTTGGTATAGGCGCCTATGGGGTAAAGGGTCTTGGCCAGGTTTTCCTGACGCGTTCCCCATAGTACATATGATTGATCCTTGCGGTCATAAAGTCCCTTGTAAAGTTCGTAACGGCCGCTCTGTTCATTGTATCGAATACGGGCGTAATGTCCGGTGGCGATATAATCGGCGCCCAATTCTTCGGCTTTTTCAAAAAGGGATTTCCATTTTATTTTGATGTTGCATTGCACACAGGGGTTGGGCGTGCGTCCCGCCATATATTCATCAACGAAATTATTCACCACGCCGTCATGGAAGTCACGGCTGAAGTTAAGAACATAATGGGGCATATCCAGTTTGGCGCATACCATACGGGCATCGTTTATGGAGTCCAGCGAGCAGCACCCGCTTTCATGATTGATGTTGCCGCCCACCAGCTCGTAATCCCACAATTTCATGGTTATGCCGATGCACCGATAGCCTTGCTCCTTAAGCAGGGCCGCGGCCACGGAACTGTCCACACCGCCGCTCATGGCGATAACGACTGTTTTATCTTGATTCATGTTTTTCTTTTCTTTGTTATAATTACTTCCGTACCGTTTCCGGGAAAACGGTAATCCACGTTATCCATCAGAGCCTTAACCAGGTAAATACCCCGTCCGTTATCGGCGAGCAGGTTTTCCGGATGCAGCGGATCGTTGAGTTTTTCCGGTTCAAAACCTCCGCCTTCATCCCGGATGGCGATGTGCAGGGCTTCCGGTGTTTGCGTAAAGGTGACGGTCACCTTTTTGGCGCGGTTGTCCCTGTTTCCGTGGTGGATCGCGTTGTTGACCAACTCGGTCAGTGCGATGGAAATATCATCCACGGTGGATTCGTCAAAACCCGCTTCCCGTGCGATTTTTGATGAAAGGCGTTCAATTTTGTCGAGATACTCGATCGAACTGGGAAATTTTTCCTTGTGTTGAAACTCTATTTTTTCGGACATTGTTTCTCCAATCAGCGGGGGAATTTATCGCCGTACCGGGCCAATGTCAAACCGGCTGGACTTTCGTTTTAAATAAGATTGAAAAATATACGAAAAAACAAGGGAAAATCGTGGATCGAATTGTAAGTTTTTTACACCGGCACCTGCCCTGGATTATAATGCTGGTTCTGATAACCCTGCAGTCGGCGCTTAGTTCCGCCATGTTGGGCGCTTTACCGCGCGGAATGGATAAAGTGATCCATTTTTTAATTTTCGGAGTAACCGGCTGGTTGGGTGCGCGCGCCGTATTTTACAACGGTAAAGGGGCGTCCTCCGCGCAATGGGTGCTGTTGTTGATTGCCGGCGCTTTATTCGCGGCCTTTGATGAATGGCATCAATCCCTTGTGCCGGGACGCTATCCGGATTTTTGGGACTGGTGCGCGGATATGGCGGGCATCCTTACGTTTGGCATGCTCTATTTCCGTACGCTTATTTCAAAAGAATATCAAAGCCCTTAAAACGGGCGATCACCGGGCGATGGTCGGAAACGATTCCTGTATAATTGGCGATATCATTGTCCAAATATCGGACTTCCGTTGTCCCGCCATCGTATTCGCTTTCACTATCGCTTGTAATTAAAATGTGATCGATCAGGCTGGAATTGGAGGAAACATAGGAGCCCTGTGTCAGGCCGCTTGTTAAAAAGCGAAAGAGCTGTGGTTTTTTCGTAAATGCCGTGAAGACATTGCTGGCCGGCGGATCGTTGAGCTGGTCGTTCCAGTCGCCAAGAACAATAAAATCAGGATCGGCGCCGGCATCTATTTCACTTTCGATAAAAGCGGCCAGCTTATCGCAGGCTTCCCTGCGCCGCGCTTCGTTACTTTCACCGCTGAAAGCCTTGAGATGTAAAACAATCACATTAAAATTGTATTGCAAGCCCCGGCTGTCCCGCACTTCCGCGTAGGCATAGAGGGGGGGGCGGGGAAACGGTTTGTAATCTCCGTTAAAAATGGTATGCGCGCCGCTAACCGTGATATAGCGGCTGTTGTATAACAAACCGGTTTTCTGATAACTGCCGTCGCTGTAAACATCATCGGAAAGCACCCCGCGCCAGCCTTCGAGAGAATCCAGTAAAGTGTTAAAACCATCCACATCGGCCACTTCCTGAACGCCGTACATGTCGATATTGAGGGAACGGATAATATCCTTGTAAGCGTTGATGGTGGCGGCGCCCTGCATGGGAAAATATTCCATGTTCCAGGTGGCTATTTCAAAAGTCGTACTGTCGCCGTAAGGCTCTACAACAGGAGTAAAACCCCCGTCATCGTCGGTTGTTATGCGTTGTGTACAGGCCGCCGCCATGAACAGGGCAAACAGTGTCAGGTATCGAAAAATAATCATCATGGTTTCATTTCATCTTTTTTTATTATATCTTGCCATTGCTTGAATGAGGAAGTTACACAAAAAGAGCGTATGAATAAATGAGCAACGCTGTCAGCATTGTATTATCCATTCTTTTTTTAAGTTTCACCGGGGTTCTGACATTTTTCATTATTTTTCATTATCAGTTGCAAAAAGCTTTCCGGCTTCCGCATGTGGACTGTTTATACACACCGCGTGATTTTAACATGAAATGTCAAGAACATCGTATTGAAATAAAAGATCATAAAAATTTACAACTGTGGGAAATCGACGGTAAGGATAGCGATCTGCTTTTTCTGGGCTTCAGCGGCTGGAATAAAGCGGCCGATGTATTGTTGCCGGTGACCACGCGTTTACGGGCTTTCGGTCGTGTATTTCTGCTTAATACGCGAAACCATTGCGGCAGCAGTGATTCCCCATTTTTGTCCATTGTATCTTTTCGTAATGATGTGCAGGATAGTCTGGCTTTTATTCGAAAAAAATATCCCGAAAAACGTATTGTATTGGTGGGGCACGGTTATGCCGCCGCCGTGGCCCTTTATGTCCAGTCCATGGACACCGGCATCGACGGCCTTATATTGTCTGCCGTTTTCCCGGATTTGGAAGAAGTGGTGCGACAACGATTCCTGGATAATAAAGTGCCGGCATCCTTTTTGGATAATATGACGCGTTTTGTTGAATTTAGAGCCGGAGAACGATTTGAGCGGGTGGCGCCCAAACGTTTGTTGCATCTCATACGCCGTCCGGTGATGCTGTACGGGGAACACGATACTTTGCAAATACTCCCCGATAATCCGTATATCTTTAAAGATGCGGGACGGTTTTTAGACCGCGCCTATTGGGTGGAAGATACCGCTTTCCTTCGTCTTAAAAAATTTATCGATCATTTGAACCATTTCCCCGAAAACTTACAACAGATTGCCTGAAAGGATACGCATGCCCCGCGCCTCAATTGCCGGTTTGGGTAAATACCTGCCCAAACGTATTGTAACCAATCATGATCTTGAAAAATGGATGGACACCAATGACGCCTGGATCCGCGAACGGACGGGCATCGAAACCCGGCACTGGGCGGAACCCGGAAAGGAGACCGCCGCCAGCATGGGAGCGGAAGCCGCCCGTCAGGCGCTGAAACAGGCCGGCTTGCAGACTTCCGATGTGGATTTTATCGTGTTTGCCACTTTAAGCCCGGAATATACCTTTCCCGGCAGCGGCTGCCTGTTGGGCGATATGCTGGGACTGAACGGTGTGGGCGCCCTGGATATCCGAACGCAATGTACGGGGTTTGTTTACGGGTTGTCCGTTGCCGATCAATTTATCCGCTCCGGAATGTACAAAACCGTTTTGGTCGTGGGCGGGGAAGTGCAAAGTACCGCGCTGAACCTGACCACCGAAGGGCGGGATGTGGCGGTCATTTTCGGTGACGGCGCGGGAGCCGCCGTGCTAACCGCGACAGATGATGAAAATAAAGGGATATTAACCAGCAACCTGCATGCTGACGGTAAATATGCCCGTGAATTGTTTTGTGAAGCGCCCGGTAGTTTCGGAGAGAAGCGGGTAACTCATGAAATGATCGACAACGGCAGCATTTATCCCTACATGAACGGTAGGTATGTCTTCAAACACGCCGTGACACGATTCCCGGAATCCATCCTGGAAACCCTGCGGGCCACCGGTTACAGTAAGGATGATATCGATCTGATTATTCCGCATCAGGCCAATAAACGCATTACGGAAGCGGTGCAACAAAGATTGGATGTAGCTCCGGAAAAGGTATTCAGTAATATTCACAAATATGGCAATACCACGGCGGCTTCCATTCCCATTGCCATGACCGAAGCCATGGAAGAAGGGCGTATCCGACCGGGCGATCTGGTATGCACGGTGGCATTTGGCAGCGGTTTTACCTGGGGCGCCAATCTGATTCGTTTTTAACCACCCGGTTGTATTTTTTATATGATCTTGTTGAACAAAGATGTCCGGCGGAAGAATATTTTTGCAGCATCGCTTGTCATTACCGTAAATTACCCATCTTTAAACTTTAAAAACGGAAAAATATAGTGGCCAAGAAAAAAAATCCTTTGAATATTGTTCAAAACACCTCCATGCGCCGTCCCGAATGGCTGCGTATCAAATTGGGGGATAATAACAATTTTTCCAACCTGCGTCAGTTGGTGCGCGAACAACGTTTGCATACCGTTTGCGAAAGCGCCCGTTGTCCGAATCTCGGTGAATGCTGGAACCGGGGGACGGCGACCTTTATGATTTTGGGCGATATTTGCACCCGTAGCTGCACCTTTTGTAACATCGAAGTGGGACGCCCCGGTCACTATGATCCCGATGAACCCGAACGAGTGGCGCAATCGGTGAAACAGCTTAATTTGCGTCATGCGGTCATCACGTCGGTTACCCGTGATGATTTGAGTGATGGCGGCGCGTTTATTTTTGCCGAAACCATCCGGCGGATACGTCAGAAAAAACCGGGTTGCACCGTCGAAGTTTTAATCCCCGATATGAAAGGGGATACCGATGACCTGGACACCATACTGGATGCCCGTCCGGACATTCTCAATCATAATTTGGAAACGGTAAAACGGTTGCAGAAAGCGTTGCGTGTCCAGGCCACCTACCAGCGATCTATGTTTGTGTTGGAGTATGCCAAAAAACGCGGATTCGTTACCAAAACCGGCATCATGGTGGGTGTGGGGGAAACAAAGGACGAAATTGTCTCCTTAATGGATGATGCGCGCGCCATTGATGTGGACATTTTGACCATTGGCCAGTATTTACCCCCCTCGCGTCAGCATTACCCCATCCAGCGTTACTACCATCCCGATGAATTTGACGAGCTGAAAGCCATTGCGCTGGATATGGGTTTTCGTCATGTTGAGTCCGGGCCGCTGGTGCGCAGTTCGTATCATGCCGATGCCCACGCGGATATCCGGGCCTCCTGAACGCCCGGCACGGGCCTCACCACTTCCTGATCGGAATCAGGGCAGCACGCTTTTAATGTAAAGAACGCCTAAGGCCGGCAACGCCGCCAAAATCAGCGAGAGCAGTGAGCCGATCAGGAAATATTCCGCAAAAGCACGGTTATCCAAAGCTTTGAACCGCGCCAGGGATTTTAAGGCGACTACAATGGCTATGGCCCCGATTTGATTGAATAAAATCATGAAATAAAAGAGTAATCTTTCCAGCACGCCAATCAATCTTCCCCTTTCGTATTCCGCCTTATCCTGCTGTTCCGGATGCGCCGCGTCCGGCGGTGTTGCCTTAACCGTGTTAAGAATCAGCCGTATCCAAATGGTGGCTTCTTTAATTGAGAACACCATGCCGGCCAGTCCGGCGGCCCACAATTCCGGCAGACCGGGGAATGCCGCCGACATGGGATTGGGCGTTTCCGTGAGAAATGTCCGGCTAAGCGGAAGGATAATCAAGCTTAATAAAAACAATAGGTTGTGTATGATGTAGGTGCTGAGGGAATGCGGACGAAAAAACAGCCGTGTATCCATGGTCACCCAAACAACATGCCCCAGACAGACGATGAGCGCTGTTTCCAGGTTTTTGAAAAGCGCAAAGGCGACCAGGCTCCACAGGTAACGCGCCAACAGGGAACGCCAACGCGGCCGGGTATTCTCTGTAATCACACGAATGTCGTAAAAAAAGAGCCGACCGCTCAGATACAGGAGAAGTGTGTTAAGGGCTACGGAAAATACGGTCATGTCATGGCTCCGATAAGCTGTTCCACATGGGCCAAGCTTTGTCTGAATAAATGCACACCCGGCGTACCGATCATTTTGGAAACGGCGGGTTGAGTGATACCGAGTCGTTCGGCAATGTCCTTTTGGCGTAAAGCGCGGCCATGCAAATAATAAGCTTTCTTCTTCAGGAGTTTCCATGAAGCGCGCTCCAGACTCATCCAGTGTAGCAGCAGGTTGACGGTCTCCGTTCGTGGCGTTGTGGGGCCCTTAAAATGATAGAGGAAACCGTTATGACGGGCGGTTTCAAGGGCATCCCTTGCGTTGTAAAAGGCCGGGCCGTCCATGCCTATAGCCGCTTCACGATTGAGCCGCGTGCTGATCTCGCCCAGACCGATACCGTAACGAAAGGGTAAATAGTTCATGCTGAACTCAAAACAGGCCAACATGTCAAACAACGGCCCGTCGGGGGGGAGCACCGCCTGAAATTCATCACCGATGGTTAGCGTGGGCGGCGAGACAACCGCATCCGCGAACTTCAACGCTGTGTAACCCAGAGCGGTGTGGAATTTATTCTGTATGCCCGACCGTTCCGTTTGTTTGCGGGAGTGCACCATGTCGCCAATGATGACAAGATATAAGCGTTTCACATTATAACCATTTGTTTTGTATCCGGTTTGTTATGACTTCATGAGACATATTTATATTAACAAAATAAGTTATATATTGCAAAAATAACTCATATAGTTATAATATCGGAATATAAATCAAAAAGTTATATCGAGAAGATATTCTATTGTATGGAATGTGGGACGGTGGGCGAATCGGACGGCCAAAAAACAATTGGATGGAAGGTTTGAGCACGGAAATAGGCTTGACATGCTTTGTGGAAAAGAAGTATATTTATATATCCGATCAAAATGGTCGGATTTTATTTAACCGCAAACAAGACCAAAACAGTCCTATATGCTCCGACTCAGCAAAAAAACAGAATATGCGATTATTGCCCTGGTGGATATGGCCGGACAGGAACACAAGGAGCCGGTGCCGGTCAAGGCGATGGCCGAGGCCTATGCCATTCCCGGTGAACTTTTGGGCAAGATCCTGCAAACCCTGAAAAAGGCGGGGCTGGTGCTTTCCATCCAGGGAACCAAGGGCGGATATCTGTTGGCCCGTAAGCCCGAGGATATTTTTCTGAGCGAAATCGTGGTAGCCATTGAAGGGCCCATTGCCCTGATGTCCTGTTATTCGGAGCTTAATTGCGATTGCGTGCAATTCACGCGTTGTACCATCAAATCGCCGTTGCAATTCATCCAAAAAGAAATCCGTAACTATTTTGAAAAAATTTCATTGGTTACCTTAAAAGATAATCTGGTACAACCCCTAATACAGGTGGCGACATCTCATGGCGGATGAAGAAGAAATTCTGGATGCCCTGCGCGATGTGTATGATCCGGAAATCCGGGTCAATATAGTTGACCTGGGACTAATATATAAAATCACCATTGAAGAAGACGGACACGTGGTGGTACGCATGACATTCACCTCGCCCAATTGTCCGGCGGTGGAAGAACTGCAAAAGGAAATCATCCGCACGGTGAAAAAACAGGATGGCATTACCGACGCCGCGTTGGACGTGGTGTGGGAGCCGGCCTGGACGATGGAACGCATGACGGAGGAAGCCCGTCTGGAACTGGGATATGATATTTAAAAAGAAAGGATAAGCGCATGAGCAGCGAAGCTGAACAATTGGAATCGTTGGCGCAACAGGAATACAAATACGGCTTCGTCACCGATATCGAAGCCGACGCCCTGCCGCCGGGGCTCAACGAAGATGTGATTCGCGCCATCTCTCAAAAAAAAGGCGAACCGGCCTTTATGTTGGAATGGCGTTTAAAAGCCTATAAACGCTGGCTGGAAATGACCGAGCCCAAATGGGCCAAGGTAGCCTACCCGGAAATCGATTTCCAAAAAATCGTCTATTATTCCGCTCCGAAAAACGCACCCAAATACAAAAGCCTGGATGAAGTGGACCCGGAGTTGCTTGAAACCTATAACAAATTGGGAATCCCGCTCGAAGAGCAGAAAATTCTGGCCGGTGTGGCGGTGGATGCCGTGTTCGACAGTGTTTCCGTTGCGACAACATTCAAGGAAAAATTGTCTGAAATGGGCATCATTTTTTGTTCCATGTCAGAAGCTTTAAAAGAATATCCGGATTTAGTACGTCAATACCTGGGTTCGGTTGTGCCGTCCACGGATAATTTTTACGCGGCGCTCAATTCCGCCGTGTTCAGCGACGGCTCCTTTGTGTATGTACCCAAAGGTGTGCGGTGTCCCATGGAATTATCCACTTACTTCCGCATCAACGCACAAAACACCGGGCAGTTTGAACGGACATTAATCGTCGCTGATGAAGGCGCCTATGTCAGCTATCTGGAAGGATGCACCGCGCCGCAAAGGGATGAAAACCAATTGCATGCCGCGGTTGTGGAACTGGTGGCGTTAAAGGATGCCGAAATTAAATATTCCACGGTGCAAAACTGGTACCCTGGCGATGAGGAAGGCAAGGGCGGCATATATAATTTTGTTACCAAGCGGGCCATTGCCCATGAAAACGCCAAAATTTCCTGGACACAGGTGGAAACCGGTTCGGCCATCACCTGGAAATATCCCAGTGTGATTCTAAAAGGTGATCATTCGGTAGGCGAGTTTTATTCCGTGGCCATGACCAACAAATTTCAGCAGGCCGACACGGGTACCAAAATGATTCATATCGGCAAAAATACCCGCAGTAATATCGTGTCGAAAGGTATCAGCGCCGGACGTAGCCAAAACAGCTATCGCGGATTGGTAAAGATTATGAAAAACGCGGAGAATGCCCGCAACTTCTCCCAGTGTGACAGTCTGCTGATCGGCGACAAGTGCGGCGCTCATACTTTTCCTTATATCGAAGTCAATAACACCAGCGGAAAAGTGGAGCATGAGGCCACCACATCCAAAATAGGTGAAGATCAGATTTTTTACTGTAATCAACGCGGGTTGGACACGGAACAGGCGGTTTCCCTGATCGTGAACGGCTATTGTAAGGAAGTCTTCCGGGAGTTGCCCATGGAATTTGCCGTGGAAGCCCAAAAACTGCTCAGCATCAGCCTGGAAGGCAGCGTCGGATAATTTATAAACCATTTAAACAGGAATTTTGGAGAAAAACATGCTTGAAATCAAAGACCTGCACGCCTCGATCGAGGGCAAGGAAATACTCAAAGGGATAAACCTGACGGTTAATGCCGGTGAAGTGCATGCCATCATGGGGCCCAACGGCTCCGGCAAAAGCACCCTGGCCAATATTCTGGCCGGACGTGAGGAATATGAAGTGACCGGTGGCCAGATCATTTACCGTGGTGAAGATTTATTGGAAATGGACCCCGAGGAAAGGGCCCATCAGGGTATCTTCCTCGCGTTTCAGTATCCGGTGGAAATACCGGGTGTGTCCAACGTTTATTTTTTGCGCACCGCGCTCAATGAAATCCGCAAGGCACGCGGCGAGGAAGAGCTGGATGCCGCACAGTTTCTTAAATTGGTGCGCGGGAAAATCGATCTCGTGGAACTGGATAAGTCTTTGTTAAACCGTTCGGTTAACGAAGGATTTTCCGGAGGGGAGAAAAAACGTAACGAAATATTCCAGATGGCGGTGCTGGAACCGCGGCTGGCCATCCTGGACGAAACCGATTCGGGACTCGATATCGATGCGTTGCGCATTGTGGCCAACGGGGTGAACGCTCTGAAAAGCCCGGATAACGCCACCATAGTGGTCACCCATTATCAACGTCTGCTCAATTATATCGTCCCCGATGTGGTGCATGTGTTGTACAAGGGTAAAATTGTGAAATCCGGCGGCAAGGAACTGGCGCTGGAACTGGAATCCAAAGGTTATGACTGGCTGAAGTAGGAGACGCCGTTACCATGAATAGCATTCAACATTATAAAGAACAATTTAGCCGTTTTCATAACGGCAGCGCCCGGCAGTCGGTGCATACCCTGCGCGAAAAAGCGCTTAATATCCTTGAGGAAGAAGGCTTTCCTACCGTCCGACAGGAAGAATGGCGTTTTACCAACATTAAGCCGATTGTGCAAACGCCTTTTATGCCGGCGGAAAAAATCGAATTGGCGGAAGAAACGATTGCGCCGTATTTGCCTGAAAACAACGATTCGCCACGCATTGTTTTGATCAACGGTCGGTTTGATGCCGGCCTGTCAAAAGGGTGGCGGGATATACCCGGTGTAGAAGTAATATCCATTAAACAGGCACTTGAGGAGGAACGCGCGCTTTATACCTCCTATCTTTCTTCCATCGTTAAAAAGCATGAAACGCCTTTTTCACGTCTGAACAGCGCGTTTCTGACTGACGGAATTATCATCCGCATCAACGATAATGTTGAGGTTAAGGAACCGCTGTGGATTGCCCATTTTCTGCAAGGCGACGCAACACCGCGCGTGGCTTTCCCGCGCAGTCTTTATATCGCGGGCAGTAACAGCCGGTCGACTTTAGTGGAAACGTTCCATTCCTTAAACAATCATACAACGTTGACCAATGTGGTTAGTGAAGTCTCTGTGGGCGCCAATGCCCGTTTACACCACTACCGCATACAGGATGAGTCAGCCGGCGCCTTTCATATAAGTAACACCGCGATCGCTCAAAAACAGGACAGTCGTTATGCCTCGGTAACCTTTACCTTCGGCGGACGCATCGTGCGCAATAATATCAGTACCGAACTCAACGGTCAGGGGATCGAATCCATATTAAACGGTCTTTATATGGGGCACGATGAACAATTGATCGATAATCATACTTTTATCGATCACGCGCAGCCACATTGCGAAAGCCATGAGTTGTACCGGGGAATATTGAAGGATAAGGCGCGTGCGGTGTTCAGCGGTAAAATCATGGTGCGACCGGATGCCCAGAAAACGGACGCCAAGCAAAGCAACAATTGTCTTCTATTATCCGATGACGCCCGGATCAACAGTAAGCCCCAGTTGGAAATATATGCCGATGATGTAAAATGCACCCACGGCGCGACGGTCGGCCAGTTGGATGAAGAAGCCGCCTTTTATTTACGCGCCCGGGGTATTCCGCGTCACAAGGCGACGGGCATCCTGACCTACGCCTTTGCCGAGGAAATCATCAGCGGTATCGAAGTGGAGGCCGTGCGCGACACGGTGCACCGCCTGCTGGCCCGTCAACTGGGTCATGAAATCGATTTTACGGAATTTTAACGGTAAACCATTATGGAAGAAAAAAGCATAACCCGTGAACAGGTCGTCGATGCCCTAAAAACCGTTTATGATCCGGAAATTCCGGTGGATATTTATGAACTGGGTTTGATTTATGATATCCGCATTAAGGATGACAAGGTATTCATTCAAATGACCCTGACCACGCCCAACTGTCCTTCGGCGCAATCGCTGCCGCTTGAGGTAAAGGATCGTGTCAGCCGCATACCGGGGGTAAAGGATGTGGAAGTGGAAATCGTATGGGACCCGCCCTGGGGGATGGAGATGATGTCCGAGGAAGCGCGGCTTGAATTGGGATATTTTTAGGGAGTGCCATGAAGGAAACGCTTGACGCACCGTCGGTGAAAGCATGGGATGTTCAAAAAATACGTGAGGATTTCCCATCCCTGCATCAGCAGGTGCATGGCCGGCCGCTGGTCTATCTGGATAACGCGGCCACCACGCAAAAACCGCGCAGGGTCATCGATGCCCTGCGTCATTATTATGAACACGATAACGCCAATGTACACCGCGGCCTGCATGCGCTTGCCGAGCGCGCCACGGCCGGATTTGAAGCGGCGCGTGAAAAAGTAGCCGCTCTTATCCACGCGCCCTCATCGCATGAACTGATTTTCACCCGCGGCACCAGCGAATCGCTTAATCTCCTGGCTTATGCCTACGGTTCTTCCTTTCTGACCTCCGGCGATGAGGTGATTCTCACGGAAATGGAGCATCACAGCAACATCGTGCCCTGGTTTTTGATGCGCGATATGTTGGGCATTCGTGTACGTTTTTGGGAAATGGAAGAAGGCGGGGTGTTGGACCTGAACCGCCTGAATGATTTGATAACGCCCCGTACCCGGTTAATATCCATGACACATATGTCCAATGTGCTGGGCACCCGCAATCCCGTGGAGCAGGTGTGCGCGCTGGCCCGTGATAAAAACATCCGCGTTATTGTGGACGGCGCGCAAAGCGTGCCTTCCATGCCGGTGGACGTTGGCGCATTGGGGTGTGATTTTTTGGCATTTTCTGCACATAAAATGGGCGGGCCGACGGGAATGGGCGCCTTGTGGGGCCGTGAAGAAATTTTAAAAGAGATGCGTCCTTTTATGGGGGGCGGCGAAATGATTGCCCATGTAAGCAAGGAAGGCGCCACCTGGGCCGGGTTGCCCCATAAATTTGAAGCCGGCACGCCGCATATCGCCGGCGCCATCGGATGGGGCGCCGCCGTGGATTACATCGAAACGATCGGAATGGAGGCCATTCACGCTTACGAACAAGCGCTTACCGCTTATCTCCTTCAGCAAATGTCCGCATTGGAAGATGTTACCCTGTTTGGGCCAACCGAAAATCGCGGTCCGGCGGTGTCGTTTAAACTGCGGGGCGTTCATCCTTTTGATCTGACCCAGTTCCTTGATCAATTGGGGGTGGCCATCCGCGTCGGCCATCACTGCGCCGAACCGCTGATGCATCGTTTGGGCGAGAGCGCCACCGCCCGCGCCAGCCTCTATTATTACAACACTCGTGAGGAAGTGGATATTTTTGTGGATGCCCTGCGGCGGGCACGGGACTTTTTTTAACGCAGCAACAACATCTTCCTCCGACCGGTAAAGGCTCCGAGTTTAAATGCCTTCCAAACCGGACAACATCATCCCTACCAATTTCGTCACAACTATGCCCCGGTTTTTTTGTAAGTTAGTTCATAATCCAAACAATGTAGGTATTTGTCATGGTAAAGATCGTCTGGAATCGTATCTTTTTAATGCTTTTGAGCCTCGGCGCTATTTTGGCCGCGCGTGAAGGCGGCATGTACTATACGGCGCCCCGTTCGGCGCTGGTTACCGTCAATGAACAGGGCCGGGCCTGGCCGTTTAGCGATGTGAACGGCCGGGGGCTTATCCGTCCGTTGCGCCAGGGGCAGGCTTTGCATGTGGAATGGCAAACCCGGAACAACGAAACCCGTCATCATCTGGAATGGAACTGGCAGACGGATGTACCCATGCCGGCGGTGCGCGTTTTGCCGGACGGCGCCCTGGCCGCGTTGGATGTGGGCGGTCGTTTGCGAGTGTATGATGCCAACGGCCACCTGATCCGCACCCGTCAACTATATCCTTCCCATGCCTATAACAGTGAAAATATCTGTCTGTTGGATGTCAGTGAAAACGGCCGGTTGCTAACGGTTATATGGTTAGCCCATACCCGGGAAACCTTGCTGACGTTATGGTCGCCCGCGGGGGAGCCCATAACGCGACAAAAATACACGGATCAGTATCTGCGTCAGGCGCGTTTATCGCCGGATGGCGCCTATTACGGAGTGGCGCTGTACAACACCGCCCCTTTCCGCTTCAACAGCGCGGTTTATAATGCGGATGGGACACGTATTATTCAGCATCCGCGACGGGTACGAGATTTTATTTTTGATAGCCCCCGGCAACAGGTTGCCTTGCAGGATACCAAATCCCTGACCCTGTTCGCATTGATTACGGGCGTGCAAGAGGGCGTCTATGCGAGTGCCACGCTGATTAACGCCGTCGCTCCGGATAACAACGGCGGCTGGTGGCTGCAAGCAGGTAACGCGCGTCGTTCCGCGCGACCCGGCTATCCGGCCTGGGTTTATAAAGGTCTTTCCCTTTGCCGGATCGACCGAAAGGGGCGTGAGTTATCCCGGCAGGCTTTGTCTGGCAGCACCTATTATCCTTCCCTGATCAGCCAAAAAAACAAGGTGTGGATCGGATTGGAAGAAGGACAAGTGGTAAGGGAGGCGCGCTGATGAACCGGTTATTTTTGTTATATGCTTGTATAGTTAGTGCTGGGGCGATACGGGCCCAAAGTTATAACTGGCCGGCCAAGCCGTTTGATCAGCAGCACGGAGTGAACGGCACCTTTTGCGAGAACCGCATCAGCGGCAGCGTACTGCGCGATCATTTTCATGACGGTGTGGATTTTGGCTTGTCGGAAGGTGGTAATGTCTATTCCATCTTATCCACCAACGTTACTTCGTTGTCACGCAGCGGTGGCAACGCCTATATCCGGATCGGGCGGTATGCTTATGTGCATGTGGACCCAAATCCCAATCTCGATGTGGGCGATCCGGTCAGCGCATACAGCGATGTGGTGGGCGTAACCAATTATCAGAATCATGTGCATTTTAAAGACGGTTACCCGGGTGCCGAAATCAATGCCCTGCGTTCCGGCGGAGGGTTAACCCCTTTAACCGATACGTATGATCCCACGGTGGCCTACATCAAATTTTATATCAATAATACCACAACGGCCTTTACAAACGGTAAGGTAAACGGCTTGGTGGAAATTGTTTCCCGGGCGTATGATCGAACCAACGACGCCTCGAGCGTGGGGACAAACAACGGCATTTACCGCATGAGCTGGCAGGTGTTCGATTCCACGGGTACGCAGGCGATTACCGAAAAAAAAACACCGTATAAATTTGATGAAATTCCCTCATCGGACAGCTATATTACCAATGTCTATTTTTACGGCAGTGATCAAAGCACCTATATCTACACGCCTACCAACCCCATAACCCGAGACGGATATTGGGATACCCGCAATCTGGACCCCGGTCTGTACAAAGTGTGGGTGGAAGTGGAAGATACGCGCGGCAATACGGCGCAACGCTGGGCCTCCGTGCAGGTTACCCTTCCCGATGATCTGCCGCCGCCCCAACCCCAATTGCAATCCATTACGGCCGATGCACAGGGCACACTCACATTGTGCTGGCACGTTCCGGATACCACCGATATTGCCGGTTATAATCTTGAGTTCAGCTATGATGGTGAAAACTGGACGGAAAATGACGCCTTGTCGGTGTCCATCGCGCCGGGCGATAGTGTGTTTACCGTGGATAATTTTTCATTGGACAAGAGCATCTTTTTTCGGTTGCGTTGCTATGACGCCGCCGCGTTGGTCAATGTAAGTCCCTGGTCGGATGCGTATGGGGTTCGCGCCACAAATAGTCCGCCGCCGTTAGCCATTGTGGACGGCTTTGACAGCCGCGACGGTTATTGGTTCGATAAAGGCCATGACTTCGCCCTGCGTTACGCCATGGCGTTGGATAAAGCGGGCCGCGCTTACGATACCTTTGCCGATGAGACGTTGCATCCGGACGGAACATCCCTGAACCATTATCCCGTTACCATTTGGTTTACGGGTGATGACGGGCAAAGCAGTGACAGCGCGCTGACCCAAAGGGAAAAGCAGGGGATCGATGCTTATATGCGCGCTTCGGGCGGTCATCTGATCATTTCCGGCAGCGGGCATTATCAACAGGCGCAAAACGGTGGTAGCGAAGCCCTGGACTGGTATCGTGCCCATTTTTATAACCAGGGCGGCGCGCTTGTTACCGCGGATTCCGTTTACGGAGAGCCCGGCACCGATCTGGAAGGATTTAAAGCCGCGTTGCGCTTGCCGGACGGCGGGACGGGAAACTATAACGGCGCGGAAGCGGGAGACTTTGCCACCGTGGTGCTGCGCTTTAACGATGCCGCGCGCACGCCGGCGGCTGTTTTCAAACAACGCGGTCAAAGTGGCGATCCTTTCGGTTCCGGTGCCCTGACTTTCGCGGCTTTTCCCCTGGAACTTATCGAAGATGCCCATGCCCGGGAGCAACTGATACGTACCATGATTAAACTGGATCCGGTGACCACGATTGACAAAAATGTGCCCCGACCCGCCCGGACGGCTTTATTCCCCAATTATCCCAATCCGTTTAACCCGTCCACCGTTATCCCCTATGTGTTGCCGACCCGGCAACGGGTGAAATTGGCCGTGTATGATGTGCGGGGTCGTTTGCTGCGTGTTTTGGTCAATGGAGTGCAGGCGGCCGGTTCCCATCGGGTAACATTTGATGCCGGGCATCTGGCCGGCGGGATTTATTTTTATCGATTACAAACGGAAAATATCGTACGGACGCGTAAGATGTTGCTTTTGCGTTAATCAGGTAAGTTGGAAAGAAAAGGGCCCATGGTCGGGCCCATTTTTATAATGGTTAGTGCGCGCGCACCACGGTTTCGGCTTCGATGGCCACTTCGGACCAGGTTTTGCTTTTTCCGTCCGGGCCGGTATGTTGTAGTTTACAATGTTCGTTCAGGCTGGCCAGGGCCTTGCTTACATGCCAGTTGTTTAGATCCAATACACCATTGATGCGTACCGTATCACCGGCAAGGGTAACCCGAACCGGTACATCGTGGGATTCGGAGTTCATGGTCACGGCCAGAATTCCGCTGGTATGGTCGCTTTTATCGATAGAGAAGGTACCGGTCAGGGAAACGGTTTTATCCATCAGGCCGAAAAAGAAATCCCTGAGAATCGCGTCGCGTTCGGGATTGCCGCTGAAAATGGCGGAGGCGGGGATGTTAAATTGCGCCCCGTCCACGGCGGCCAGCGGCGAAGCGCCGGATCGTCCGGTAAAGGCGGTGGAATCCAGCTTAAAGGTACCTTTTACGGGTAATTTATCGCTGGTTTTATAGGCCGTCCAACGTACGGTGGTGGCTGCCGGTAAAAATTGGAATCCGCCTTCCTCTGCAACAAATTCCGCTTTATGAGGGGTGGCATCGTTCTCCTGCTTATTGCCCTTGCAGGCGAAAAGCAGGACAAGAACCGTAATACCCAACAGGGTATAGTTAATATATCGCTTCATACATATCTCCTTAATTTTGATGCGGTTAGGTTGAGTCGAAGAGTTGATAAGTAAGTAAATTATTCAATGAAAGCAAATAAAACCCGTAAGAAAAGGGAAATATTCCTCAAAGACCCTTTGCCGTTTCGAAATTAAAAAACCGGGAAATCACGTTGTTGTCAGTGGTTTTCCCGGTGTCATTTCATAAGGATCAGGCCTTAAGCAATTCCCGGAAGCGGTTCAGGGCGTCCTCCAGGCGATTGGCGTCTTTGGCGCCAGCCGTGGCCAGATGGGGGCGTCCGCCGCCGCCGCCACCGGCGGCTTTGGCCACTTCACGAATGAGATCACCGGCTTTGTAGCGCTTTAACAGGTCGTCGGTGACAAAAACCATAAAAACCAGTTTTTCACCATTTTGCGCGGCCACGAGTCCCACGGTTTGTTTTGTTTTTTGCCGCAGGGCATCGCCCAAATCTTTCAGGGCATTCATGTCCGTGTCTTTTACGGTATGGACAATCACCCTTACACCGTTTATGTTTTCGGCCTGTTGTATCAG
>RFFS01000036.1 GCA_003696775.1 Calditrichota bacterium | reverse complement strand
CAATGACACCACTTTTTGTAATTAACCCACGATTTTAATCGTGGGTGGCATGTCACACGCGTAATACCCCAAACCGATTCATCGGTTTTAAAAGGTAAAGGATGCCTCGCTGCGTTCGGCATGACAAAGAAGAATGTCAAAATTCTTTGTGTCTTTGCGTCTTTGCGGTGAAAAAATAATACTAACAAGAGGGGATGCCTCACTGCGTTCGGAATGACAGGTATGGTGTTAGGGGATTCTTCACTGCGTTTGGAATGACTGGGTGAGTGGTGTGGAGATGCCTCGCTGCGTCCGTAAGGGCAGGAGGGTAAGGACCCGAACTAATCCGATATAAGGGTAATATGGTTATCATCCACGGTTGTGATGACACCGTTACAGGGGGCGTGAACGGGTACGCTTAAGGCGTCTTCCGCGGCCCGGGCTATCGGATCACCGCTTTGGACAGCATCCCCAACACGCACAACCGGTATCGCCGGCGCGCCGATATGCTGCCGTAGAGAAAGACGCAGTTCCGTTGCAACGGGCAGCGTATCGCGATAAGGCGCCATGCGGTATAAATGGGCAATACCCAGTTTACGCATAAGCCGCCTGGTCGGAACCGCACGGTAATCTTTAACAGGATGAACCGGCTGCATAAGCGTTTGCAATGTGGCGGCGTCCTGCCACATGTTTTGGGCTTTAAGATCACGTTTGGTCGTGGCGCATACATTGCGCGGGTCCAATTCTTCCGGACACGCCCAAAGGCTACAGATATTGCATTCACAACACGCTTGCGCCCAGGGAGTTAAACTTTTACTTAATGGATCGCTGGTTAATAAAGAACGCATAACCAGGTGCGGTTGAATGGGGTAACCCATGAGGTAACGGGGACACATCTCCGTGCACAGGCTGCATTGATCACAGGTGGATTTACCGATACGGCGAAAAGTGCGTTCATCCTGTGTTTTCCGTGCGGCGAGATGCGCGTCACGTGGAATGACCACCAATCCGGACGTGGTTTTACCGACGGTTGTCTCTAAATCTTCTACCACCTTGCCCATCATGGGCCCGCCGTCGAGGATAACAAATCCATTGGCGGTAACGCCACCGGCCTGTTCCAGCAAATGGGCGTAAGGCGTTCCCAGCGGTACCCAGGCCGTATAAGGCTGGTTAACCGCTCCGCTGACGGTGACCATGGAATGGGTGACCGGTTGATTGTGTATCGCCCGCCGGATATTGTAAATGGTTTCCACATTCTGAACCAGAATACCGATCTCAAACGGAAAACCGCCGGCCGGAATGCGCTTGCCGGTGGCATGAAATACCACTTCGTATTCATCCCCGGCGGGATATACATCTTCCATTTCAAAAATATGCATGGACGCTTTCAGTCGGGACCGGATGGCCTTTATGGCGGCATGGTTTTTCCTTTTAATAGCCACAATGCCCTGACGCGCGCCCGTGTGATCCATCACAGCCTGTAAGCCGTCAATGATATCCGCGGCATGGTTTTCCATGAGGGTCACATCCTTAAACAGCAACGGTTCACACTCCGCGCCGTTGATGATCACAGTTTCCACGGGGTTTTCAAGCTTTTTGTAAGTGGGGAACCCCGCTCCTCCCGCGCCGACAATACCGGCCTCTTTCACTACCTGGATAAATTGTTGCGATGTCATGGCGGCAATATACACATTTTATGTTTGGGGTGGAAATTGTGGAACAGATTTATCAGGGCCGATCCATGCATGAAATGCACGCCATATAAAATGGCTAAAGGGGACCATGCTTTGTCGTAACAGTGCGACAGATGAAACGCATCCCTGCCGCTAATCACCGACGCTTCCTGTCGGGCTGATTGTTTTGTAGTGTTTATAACATATTGTTTTTACGAACTTTATATGAATAATTATTGCCGTGGCACAAGGCTTGCCTTAAGCATGAGTAAACATGGGCTGATTATGCAACAACACATATTGATTATCGATGATGATACCAGCGAGCTGCGCCGCTTACGAGAAATTTTGTCCCGGGCCGGTTACAGTATCATGACCGCTTCCGATCCCGCAACCGCACAAAAAATATGCAACACGCTACCCGTTTCGTTCATACTGTCGGGCAGTGAAAATATCGTAATAAAAAAATCCGGAAAAAAAATACAATAAACACACAATAAAGGAGGGCGCATGTTCAAATCATCATTAAAACGAATCATTTTATTCATAACGGCTGTGAGTCTGCTTTGGAGTTGCGGCAGCATTATGAAACAGGTGGGAAATCTGGCCGGTAGTTTGCTCACCGGCACTACGAAAGACCTGAACGAGGCGGCTATCAGCGTTTATTTTATGCGCAACGTGTATCCCAGGGCCACCGGTGATGTCGCCACGGAATATTTTGAAAACACCTGGCGAGATGGTGCCAACATGGTTTATGTAAACTTATTGAGCCGTGATGGTGTGGGTATGTTAAAGGTGGATGGTCAGGTTATGATAGACGGTGAAGTCGTTCCACATCTTAAAAACGGATTCTACGGTAAATGGCTGGATCCCGATGATGTGTCACCTAAAAAGGTTGTCATCCGCACATCGACCGGTCAGGAAGCTTCGTTTACCGTTACCCCTCCGCCGCCTATCAAGATTAAAAAAGTGAACGGCACGGCGGAAAATCCTGTTATTGATATTTCGAAACCGTTGCGGCTGGAATTGGAAGCGGATCAGGCCGGTCGTCAGACGGAGTTCAGTGTTGCCCTGTTAAGTGATGTGATGGGCATCCGTACCTTTTTGGAGTACGGTACCTTCAAATATAAAAATAAAATGACGATTCCGGCGGCCATGTGGTACAATGCCATCACTCCCTATGCGCCCGTATCCGGACAAAACTGGTTACGCGTGGAACGGTTTGATGTTATGCCGACCAATGTAAAAGGTGTGGGCGCCACACAAATAATCGGGCAAGCCCTGGATTGCATACCTGTAAATGTACAGGGCGCCGTGGAAGAAACCTGGGTAGGCACCATGGATAAACAAGGTATTCAGGTTAGTGAAAAACTGGAAAGCAACGACGGCTGGATGGAGGTGACTTTTAATAAACCCAATGCCTATTACGGTCGTCCGATGAGCAGCGGGAAAAAATTCGCCATGGTGTCGTTTAGTGTCCGCGCCACCAGGTTGAGGCAACAAAGAAGCAGCACCAGCACCAATACATCATACGGCCCCGGATATAAAATCACAACAACTACGACCACCACCACCACACGAACTTTTCCCACTTTACCGGATGCCTATTGGGAGAATCTGGTTAATCGTTTATACGCGGATTTTGAAAAAATTCTTATGGACAATTATCAAATCGAACTGATACCCGTGGAACGTGTGAAACAGGCGCCCTCTTATCAGGCGCTGCATCCTATCGAAGACAAGGTATCGGTTGTGGAAGTTGAAAAAAGTTATAAAGGCACCAAAAATCTGATTCCGACGACCTTGTCGGAAATTGTTAAGGACGCCTCCAGCACATTTGCGTATGACCGCAAGGACTCCCGACTGATTCGCGAACTGGGCGTGGACGGTCTGATCGCCGTAACCATCGATTTGGAAATGCCGTGGGAATCCTTTTCGCTGACGCCAAGGATGAGCATCCGCATCTCCGGGCCGCCCAATGGTTATAAAGCCGGGCCAACCATTTATTTGCAAGGTTTGGTGAACGGCAGCGGCCTGCCTCTTGATGAAGCTAAAATGAACGCGGATTATGTTATGGATGTCCTGCCCAATGTGATTCGTGAGAAAGAATTGATGCGCGCTCTGGCCAAAGGTATCAATATAATTAAAAAAGAAGAAGCCAGTCGTGCCTACGATGCCCTTTGGGCGCTAAAATAAACAATCGGCTCACACACACCTCCGTGAGTTTAGGCGGGCGTTTGGAGAGAGGACGTCCGCCTTTTTATTTTTGAAAAAGACGTTTTGTCTTTGCCTTCTATCCGGCGACTTACGTATCTTTAAGCACATCCAAAAAAGGAGGCGTCCCATGGTAAAACTGACCTATTTAAGCCATTCCGCCTGGTTGGTGGAAAAAGATTCCCTGAGCATTGTAATCGATCCTTTTTTAAGCGGTAACCCCCTGGCCAAACATAAACCGGAGGATATCCGTGCCGATTACATCATACTTTCCCATGCCCACGGCGATCACATAGGCGATACGGAAACCATCGCCAAAGCGCACAACAGCGTTATCATTGCCAATTTTGAAATCGCCACGCATTTTGGCAACAAAGGCTTCCACGTCCATCCGATGCATATCGGCGGCGCGCATACCTTTGATTTTGGCCGTGTGAAGCTGACCCAGGCTTTTCACGGTTCCTCTTTCCCGGATGGCAGTTATGGCGGCATGCCCGCGGGTATTTTGCTGACATTGGACGATACCACTATCTATCACACCGGCGACACGGGTTTATTTTCCGATATGCAATTGATCGGCAAGCACGAAAAAGTGGATGCCATGCTGGTGTGCATTGGTGATAATTTTACCATGGGCATCGATGACGCCGCGGAGGCGGTGGCGTTGGTCAAACCGAAACTGGCCATCCCCATGCATTACAAAACTTTTGATATGATTGATGTGGACCCCAATGAATTTGTCAGTAAAGTGGAACTGATGGATATGAAGGCACAAGTAGTTGATTTTGGAGCAACCATTGCACTTTAATTTGTACGATGTGCAACAACTTGCGGAAGAATTAAAAAATCATTTTCCAGAAGCCCGCTCCCTGTCGGTGTGGGTTTCTTTTTACCCCTATAAAAATCTGTCCCATACCATTCGCTTACGAGAAGGCGTCATCTATATCCGTTTGTCCGATAAGATGACCGGGGCGCCCCGCGCCGTATGGCAATCCCTTCTGCTTATGTTGATGGCCCGCCTTTTCCGTTATCAGGTCGATCCCGGTTGGCGCAAAGTGTATCGCCACTATGTTGCCTCTTTGGTCGAAGATAATCCGCCGGACAGCCTTGCCGTGGCCGAAACGTATCAGGCGGCGGGTACGTTTTTTAATCTGGAAGAACGCTTTCACGCACTGAATAAGCGTTTTTTTGACGGCAGGCTGAAAAAGCCTGTTTTGGGTTGGAGCCAGAGAGAAAGCCTGAGACGCCTGGGCTTTTTTGACGCGCATCGACAGTTGCTGGTGGTCAGCCGCAGTCTGGATCGTAAACGCACCCCCGGTTTTGTCATCGATTATATCCTGTATCACGAGATGCTGCACATAGCCATTCCGGTGGAAGTGGTCAACGGCCGCCGCCGCATCCATCCGCCGGAATTTAAACGCCGTGAACGGCTCTATCCCGATTTTGAACGCGCTCAAAATTGGGTAAGGAAACATTTCCGGAAAACCGTTTGGCGAATATTTTAAACAGGGTGGTGATCAGGAAGGGGAGATGCTGAGCCCTTTAAGCGCCTTATGCCATTTACGCCATTTGTTTAACGAAAGGGGCGGGTGTTCCTGAGACAGCCATTCAATGGCGTCGTCCACATAGGCCGGATGACGCATGCCCAGCAATGTAACATCCACTTCCGCTGTGGCCCGCAAGGCGTTCACGGCAATATCCTGTAACAGTCCGGTATTCAGATGACGCGGCAATAGTTGGCCGGCCAAATTAAAAATCCGGTTGTTCAACATAGCGGCATGATACCCAAGATATAAGGTGAGTTGATCCAGAACCGCGTTGATGCGTTCCACATATTCATCCAGCCATTGGCTGACGGATTCGGGGATGTCTTTCAGGTTGTTTATCTCCTGCACACCATAGGAAACAGAATCGGCCAGAAACCGGGCCTGCTGGTCCAGCCAGTTCCAGTAACCGGTTAGTTTATGATAGTTGGACGCCAGATAGTAACCCGTCGCAAAAATGCCGGCCAGATGTTTTTGTTTTTCAGGATCGGTTTTTAAGTGAGGCGCCACCGTTTCCAAATATTTTTTTTCATGCTCCACAAGGGTTTTCAACCGGCTTTTAAGTTCAGCTTCCGGGTCTTCTTCCAACAATTCCAAACTCACCAGCCGCATCAATTGGTTATGGAAATACGCATTAAGCGGCCGGTTGCTTACGGTTACCACCTGGTCGTTGATGCCTTTTTGCAATAAATCATCCGCCGCGCCGGTCTCCATCAGGTTCATCGGAAACTGGATCATTTTAAAGCGGTTATTTTTACCGATGCGCCGGGCCAGTTCCCGCAGGCGGTCGTAATCCGTATAGGCGTAATGCGCCGGATTGAGCGTGAAGGTATTGGAGCTGATGCCGTAATATTGTATGCGCCCCCGCTGTGCTTCCTGCTCGAGTTGTAAAAAGGCCCGGTCTATCCGATCGTAATAGACCCGTCGGCTTTCCTCCATGCCCATGCCTTTTTTATGCGCGTCAAATAGATAGTATTCGGGATTGTGCAACAAGAAAAAATCTATGGTTTCACATTGCAGACGTTCCAGGGAAAGCGTGATTTGATCCTCAATAAAATCGGGATGGATGCAATGGGAAAGCCCCTGTTGAAAATGAATGATTTCCGGGTAGGCGTCACCGTTGGGATTCATCTGTTGCAAACGACTGAGGTTGCTACCTTGTATATAGCCCGCCTTGGATATGAGGATGATTTGTTCCCGATCCGGAAGACCTTCCTTGCCGCACTCTTGTAAAACGGAACCGATTAACTGCTCCGAACCGCCGTCCGTGTAATTGGCGCTGGTATCCACAACATTCACACCGTTTAGGAGCGCCTTACGAAGGGCGTGGCGATGGGTTTCCAGGTTAACATGTACCCGATAAGCACCAAATCCCAATGGCGCGGCTGTATGCCCCGTGGCAGGCCATGTTGTATATCGTATTTTATCGTGGGTATCGCAAAGTTCCGCGGTGTGCTCGGGCGTGGCGTCGCCGGTAATGATTTTTGACATAGCCTTAATTTATATGTTTTTGGAATTCTAAACAACGCCATGTGTGTACCATTTGGTACAACTGTACCTGCCGGAACGATCGGCCTGATAATTATCCAGATAGATGTAATGTTTTTAAATTTAATAAAAACAAATAATTATGGATTTATATTCTTTTTTGGCACGATAGATGTAAGTATTAGGGCAGAATTCAAGGAATTCCACGGGCCCTTAAGGAATTCAACACATTGTTTAACCAAACTTTAAGGAGTTTATCATGAAGAAGTTAAGTTTATTTGCCGCTTTGTTAGCGATAATGTCACTAGTCGCTTGTAACAATGTCAATAACACAGATGATCTATCCGCCGAAGAAGAAGCCATCAAATCCGTCCTGGAATCGGATGATCTGACCTATGATGAAATCGGTGATCCCGATGAAGACGCCATTGACAATACCGATCCGAACTGGGATGGCAGCGGTATCGCATTTGGCAAAGATGGCAAGCGTTTGCGTTACGGACGCATCATAACCGGACGTGAAGGCAATGTGGAAGTGGTTTTCGATGGCGATACCTCGGCCACGGCTTACATTTCCCGTACGTTTACCGGTAAATTTGTTACCCATTCCGGAGAATTAAAAAACGATACGCTGACACTGACCCGTTTTGAGAAACCCATGCAACACAATATCGAACGTATCGTAACGCTTAAAAAAGTACGCGATGATGCCGCGCAGGAACGTCGCAACTGGCGTGTCAGCAGTGTGACCATGGCCGACGGTAAGGCCAATCCCACTCAGGTTAGTATCGAAAAGGTTGTACTGTATCCTTCGGATCAGGACAGCATGGTCATCACCGATCCCACGGCCACCTTTTTCAATGGCAACAATATGCTGAATCTGCCGCGTTTTTCGGAAATCATGGTTAAGGTATATGTCAATAACAGCACCGCTAATCCGGTTTATTATCCGTTGGATACGCCTGCCACGGAAACAGTACGTCTGCACTATGGACGTAATCGCAAAGGTAACCGGGCGATAAAATTCTTCGAGTATGCCGGTCAGGATGCATCCGGGAACAATATCTACACCGGTACCTGGACCATACGACAATTTTCCGGTTATCATCACGCCGTGATCGATGTGATCGATAACGGTACGATTCTTGAAAAGGATGACGTAACCTATCCGTACAGTTCCGCCACCTGGGGAATGCCCTATCACGTATCTCCCTTCTAAGAGTGGAAAGGTCAGGCAATCCGCCCCCCGGGGCGGATTGTTTTTTGTTTTAACAAAAACATGTATATTGAGATTTTAAACAAGAATACACGATGAAAAACGTATTTAAAGCCTTTTGGATCATTGCTCTGTTCTTTTCCCTGACAAGCGCTCAAAACTTTGATCCGGCGCGGATTGAAAATAATTTTTCGCGTTTGGAACGTAAGATAGAAAACAGCTTGTCCCTGGCCGCGCAGTATAATGTACCCCGCGCGGTAGAGCAATTGCAGAACGCCCAAAAGGAGTTAAATACGGCGCAGGACTTGTACCGGCAATGGCAAAACAGCGGCCGCAAATCACGCACTCTGCTTGTTCAGGCTTATAATCATTATAAAATAGCCGCGAAAATTGTTGATACCGTGTCCCGTTTGATATTGCTTAAACCCACCGCCCGGCTTAAAAGTGAATTGGACAGACTGATTCAGGAACTGGAAACATTGCTGGCCCGCCAACCGGGCAATCTGGAAGCCCGTTATTTTGCTCAAAAGGGGCGTGCCTTCCTTCAAAAAGCCGCGCTTAATTTTTCAGGGAATCGTTATCTGAAAGGCAATGAGAATCTGCGCATTGCCCGCTACTTCGTCAATAAGGCTTTGAATTTGTTGAAAGGCAATGGCGGTGACGACCAAAAGGATTTTAACAATTGGTATAATAATCTCATATTGTTGAAAAACCGTGTGGCCACACGAATCAACGGAAAATCACTGGAAACGGAAGTTCTGAAAAATGCCGAAAAATATATCCGCACCGCGGAGGCCAACTATCGTAATGGCGATTTGCGGGGCGCAATCAATCAGTTAAAAATGGCAGAACGACTGATTTATCGTTTAATAGACATGAATGAAAACGGTAAAGATGACTCGGCTAAAGTTAAAAACAACCTCACCTCACTGGAACGCTATCTGCAAACGGTTGATCAGGCCGTGCCGCGGGATGATCAAACCGCGCGCCGCTTATTAAAAAAAGCCAATCATTACATGACCGCCGCGCGTAACGATTTTAACAATGGGCGATTGAAACAGGCCGCTCAGAATATAAATCTGGCCCAACGTCTGGCCTTAAAGGCTTATAAAAAAGGCCCAAAGGAAAGCGCCGGTCAAAATTCGGACAAGGTCCGGGAGCAGGCAGAAAATATCGGCAGGCTCCTGGAAATGCAGAACCAACGTCTTAACGCTCAGCAGGGACAACAGGCGGCACGCGCTCTTCATGAACAGGCACGCACGCTATACGAGCAAAGCCGTCTATCTCTTGAACAGGGAGAACCACAGGCGGCCCGGTTTGGACTCACGCTAACTTTACGCCTGCTTAACCGCGCGGAACGGCTTATGGCCAAGGAAGAAGCATCCGCGCCGGTAACAAACGAAGCTTTTAATCGTGAATATGACCGGCTCCGTCAGATTGTGGACAGGCTGACAAATAATAAAGAATGGCAACACGGTCATGACCAACAGGTGCACACTCTGGCATCCATGTTGGATAAAGCGCGGGAACTGGCTTCGGAAGACCGTTTGCGGGCCGCCATGGAAATATTACAAGTGGTTCAAAATCAGATACGTCAATTACTCAACTTATAATTTTTACAAAATCAATATGCTCCAGGGAAGATGGCTAACCGGAATCGTGTTTTGGGTTGTTTCGGTGGCGCCGATATGGCTGACGGCCCAAAACAACCCCGCGGATGATTATACCATGCTGCGCATGGAATTGTCCGTAAGGCTCGCCTATGCCCCGTCCGCGGAGGTGAGAGCTTTGGTGGATTCCGCGGAGAGTTACGCCTCTAAAAAGGATTATGATCTGGCGGTCATTTTTCTGGAAGAAGCCCGGGATCAGTTACGGGACCTTCTGCCGATTCCCAAAAAAAATCCGGTAAAAGCGGATAGCAACCCGTTACAGGCCGATCTCCCACGCCCTTATCAATTAAGCGTTGTCAGCGGTATCGACTTTAACCGGCAGGAATTTGAACTGGGGTACAGTCAGTCGGACAGCGTTCTGACGGATCAGATTAGCAAACCCTATGTGGGGTTGGAGATGACGTGGGCATCCGGTTCCTTCTCGCTTAGCGATAATGTGCGTTATGATCAGGAAAATCTGGACAATAATTTAACGGTTAATCTAAATAAACAGATGGGCGCGCACCGGCTTAACCTCCGCGCGGCCTATCTGTATAACCGCAATGCTGTCTATCCGGACCTCAGCTTTAATGAACTGCTGTCCGATGTTTCCTGGCAATTTCTGAATGATACATGGCAAATCCGTTTCCAGAATCTGAGCCGGGTAAAAATGTACGCCCGACCGGTTGCCACGGTACCGGATTACCTGCGCAACACCTTCAGCGCCACATTGGGCTATTATCCCGGGGCGTTTTCCGGCATCAACATCTATTATACTCTGGATCGGAACGAGAGCAAGGATACCGATAATAACGATTTTTTCAACCAGCAGGGTGTCCTGGACTGGCGCCGGCAACTGGGGGAGTGGGGCGATATTCAGCTTTCCCCACAGGGTGAATGGAATCAATACGCTTATCTGCTGGGTGACAGTCTGTTAAATAACCGCGCCACGGTAGGGTACCTGCCCGCCCGGTTCACTCTTCGACTGGGGGCGCGGTTCGCATTGCAACTGTCGGCGGGCTGGCGTATCAAAACCTATCAATATAAAACCGAACAGGAACCGGACTATACTCTGCTTAATGCCGAGCCGGAACTTGCCTGGCAATGGGACAGCGGCGCGTCGCTTGGCATCGGTTTGGTTTGGGAACAGCGGAAACATAAGGTGGCGCCGGGATTGGATTCCGTATATGTGATTCAGCAGGATTATAAAGACAGGGGCGTGCTGCTTTCCCTGGATTACAGCCGGCCCGACGGTGCCATGATCTCCGCCACACTCAAATACAGTGCCCGTCGTTATCCCTTTGCCGAAAGCGCGGCCAATTTCAGTTTATATGCCAATAAAAATGTATGGAGCGCTCTTCTCTTTGCCCGCTGGCCCGTAACGAAACATTTTTCCGTAAATGCCGTGGCCATGTATGATAATGATAAGGATCTGGACAGCGCCTTTAATGATTCTAAAAGTTCTTTTTATACTTTCGAATTAAAATATGACTTTTAAGTGATTTTTGCGCGGAACCGGTTTTGTATCCTGAGAGTAACAATAGCATCATACAAAAAACGCCCCAATGTGGGCATCGCGTAAGAATTTAAGCTTGACAGTTATTTTGGGGATGGCTAAATTTCATTACTATAACTAAATTTTAGGTTATCCCCTGGTCTATATTTGTTGCACGTATTCAGGTAAGTTTTTTTACTAACAGAAAAGTTTCATTGTTTTTTCTGTTTTATCCGTCAACGAAGTATTTTAAATATAAAATCGTGTTTTATTCACGATTTGTGATTTTACTATAAATATCTTTATTTGGAGTGTGTTCATTATGGAAGAGCAAAAAGATGTCTATTTGCTTTCTTGTTATCTTAAGAAATGGTCGTATGTGGAAAACAAAATGACCGTCAATTATTCCATTTGCTGGGATGGGCATTATCAGCGGCGTCATAAAGAATTCCGGCTGGGTAATGCAGTCGCCCTGGCGGGTGAGCTGTTGGGGCAGGTCATGAAAGACGCCCGTTATATTTTATCCCGGAATGAACCGGATGTTTACTGGCATATAAATATTTTCAACTATAATGATGTCAAACCCAAAACCATTTCATTCTTTAGCAAAATCGTTAAGGAATTTAAAAA
The DNA here is from genome assembly GCA_003696775.1 of Calditrichota bacterium. Lineage (GTDB taxonomy): Bacteria > Calditrichota > Calditrichia > Calditrichales > J004 > J004. The sequence continues at coordinate 11,262 of RFFS01000036.1, read as the reverse complement.
CAATAAACGCAGCAACGGTAAATCACGCATGATCATGGCCCGTAGTCTCGATTTCTTCTATAATGATGTGGACTATAATCAATTGCCCGACGATATCAAATTTTATGTGCATCTGAACCGCGGTATGAATAAAGTTAACGGCGAGCTATGGTCCAATGCCATCATGGATTTTAATATCGCCAAGCGCATGAATCCCGATCATGTTCTGCTAAATAAATACATGGGACTGGCTTACAGTAAACTCGGTGAATTTGAGAAAGCCCTGGAACCGATGGAACTTTACGCGCAAAGTCATCCCGGCGTGCCCAGCCTGACCGCCCTGGCGCAGGCTTACATTCATTTAGGTGAGTTTGAGAAGGCCGATCAAATTTTCCAGGAGATCGCGGATAATTACGATGAAAAAGAACTGGCATTATTTGGCCGCGCCCATCTGGCCTATAAGCAGGGTAAGGATTATTTACCTTTCCTCGAAGAACTGTTTGAGCATGATCCGGAATGGTTGCAGGAAAAATTGAAAAACGACTGGGAATATAAATTGTTGCCCGCCTCAAACAGAACCCTGACGGAATGGAACGCCTCCACCGCCGCCCGTTATATGGGTTTTGACCGTCCCTTTGATCTGACCCGCAAGGCATTCAGTCATGAAATCCCCTGTTATTTTGATCATGACAAGGGTACCGTGCGTTTTGTTAAGGAAGAACTGGACTGCTGGATTACCTTGCGCAACCGTTTTAACCTGGATGGGCTCACTTACGAGGTATATGAAGATAAACTCCTGCCCGAGGAACGTCCCGTTAACGCCTGATCCGCTTAATTATAACAACTAAATATGGCTGAAAATTTTGTTTACCCTGTTAAAAAGGGGCATGACTATACTGTTTCCATAGAGCGTTTGGCCTTTGGAGGCAAGGGGATTGCCCGTGTGGATAATTATGTATTGTTTGTCGCCCGGGCGCTGCCGGGCGATGTATGCCGCGTGCGTATTACCAAACGCAAAAGGCAATTTGGCGAAGCGCGCATTCTGGAAATCGAATCGCCCTCGCCCATGCGTCGGCAAGCGCCCTGTACCTACTTTGATTGGTGCGGCGGGTGTACCTGGCAAAACATGGATTACACACATCAACTCGAGCAAAAAACCGCCATCGTCCGGGAAGCCCTGCGTCATCCATATGACCTGGGAGATGTTAACGTGGAAGATATTATCCCGGCCGATCCCCATTGGGGCTACCGCAACAAAATGGAATTCTCCTTCGCCGATCGTAAATGGCTGACACCGGAGGACCTGTCCAATCCCGAAATATCCAAAGACTTTGCGTTGGGGCTGCATGTGCCGGGAACATTTGATAAAATATTGGATATCGATCACTGCATGCTGCAAAGCGCGGAGATGAACCGCGTGTTGAATGAAGTGGATAACTGGAGTCGTGAAAAAAAGCTGCAACCGTACGGCATCCGCAGCCATGAAGGCCTGTTGCGCTTTTTGGTTTTAAGGCAAAGCCGGTCCACGGGCGCGATAATGGTCAATATCGTCACATCACGACCCGCCGGGGAAGAATTGATGCCGCTGGCGGAACATCTGATACGGCACATCCCACAGGTAGCCGGTGTGGTGAATAATGTCAATGCCCGCAAAGCCCAGATCGCACGGGGCGATCAGGAAATTTTGCTGGCCGGTCAGCCGGTTATTACCGATGCCATCGGTCCTTTTGAATTTGAGATTTCCGCGAATTCCTTTTTCCAGACCAACACCCTACAGGCGGCCCGTTTGTACGAAACCGCTTTGGCGTTCGCCGGGCTTACCGGCACGGAAACGGTTTGGGATTTATATTGCGGCGCGGGAACCATAACGCTTTTTCTGGCGCGCAAGGCACGTAAAGTGGTCGGCTTTGAAATTGAAGAAAGTTCCATTCGCGACGCGCGGGCCAATGCCCGACGTTATGACATCAGACATGTGGAATGGCTGGCCGGTGATGTACGCCAACATATGGCCCGCCTGCAGGAACAGCCCGATGTGCTGGTGACCGATCCGCCGCGCGCCGGCATGCATGCCGATGTGGTGCAATCCATCCTGGAAGCCCGACCCCGGCGTATTGTCTATGTTTCCTGTAATCCCGCCACACTGGCCCGGGATTTACATCTTTTAAAAGAAAAATACACCATCCGTCGCGTGCAACCGGTGGATATGTTCCCGCAAACCTATCATATCGAAACGGTGGCCCAACTGGATCTGACAGATCATGCGTAAATTAACCTGGGATGAAATCTACGCTCAACGCGCCGCTTCTCCCAACCGGCAACAGGAGCGCCTGCCCATTGTAACGCTTGTGGAAAATGTACGCAGCATGCATAATGTGGGCAGCATCTTCCGCAGCAGCGACGGCGCCCGTTTGCGTCACCTGTACCTCACCGGTTTTACACCCGCGCCGCCCCGTCCGGAAATAGAAAAAACCGCCCTTGGCGCCACGGAATCCGTGCCCTGGAGCTTCCGGCGCGACGCCGTGGAAACAGCGCGGCAGCTTAAACGGGAAGGCTATCAACTGTTGGTGGTGGAACAAACGACAGACAGTGTGCCTTATTTTAAGGCGGATGTCCGTTTCCCCCTTTGCCTGATTATGGGCAACGAAGTGGACGGCGTCAGCGATCCGTTGGTGCAGTTGGCCGATCAGGCCATCGATATCCCCATGCTGGGGATGAAGCATTCCTTAAATGTTTCCGTCGCCTACGGCATTGTTTTATATGGAATGGTTGCTAAGTATTTGTAATCCGTTCACTTATGCTTGACACGTTTATGACGACAATCTAAATTGATTTTTCCGTACCAACGGTTCTTTTTAATCACAATGCCGGAAAAAGGCCATGTCCCAAACGCAAATAATCATAATGGATAGTGATGAACAACGGCTGGATTTCTTTGAGTCGATGTTCAAACGCGACGGCTATGATGTGCTCGGCGTGCCGGATGTGACGGCATTGCTGGCCCATCTTGAAAAAAAGCCGGTCGCTGCCATATTGCTGGAATATTCGGCCTTGTTAATCAACGATCGGGAAGCGATTATACGCATATTTCGTCAATACGATCACAACAACATCTTTGTTTACAACCTGCCCGATGATGCCAATAAGCGGCTGGCGTTTTATGAACTGGGCGCCCGGCGTGTTTTTGATCTGGCTTCGCCCCTTAAGGAAATTTATTTTGCTCTCAGGGAACCGCTGCGCAATTTTACCTCGGAGTGGACGGATAATGAATTGATTTCCGCGGGCGATCTTCAGGAACAACCATTGAAAAATATGCTGGCCACCATTTCCCGTGAAGAACGTTCCGGGATATTGCGTCTGTTTTCCAATCAGATCGCCGGTAAAATATATTTTCGGCAGGGGTTTGCAACACACGCCCGCGTGGGATTGCATACGGGGGAACGCGCCCTGATGCATATGTTGTTCTGGCCCGAGGGGACATTCCGCTTTACATCACAGATTAAATTTAATGAAACATACACCGTAGGGATCAGCCATGTGGGGTTGTTGATCGCCGCGGAACATATCCGCAAGCAGTTCGCCGCGCATCTGGCCGCCCTGGGCAGTTTGCAGGCCACCGTTAAGGTACAATATCTGGGCGATCTGCTTCAATCCGGCCTTGATATCCAACCGGAATTTATCGATTTGCTTAAACGTCCGGCGGAAATAAAGACTTTGCTGGAAAACCCCTTTTATACCAATTTCGAGACGGTGGAACGTTTACATCTGATGTTGAAAAACGGCTACCTGAATGTTTTCGAAACCGGTAAAAAGAAAAGCTCCGAAGCGGCAACACCCCATCCCGTTTCGCCGAAAGTCGCGGAACATTCGGCGGACCCCGATGATGCCCGGGCCCTGATACAGTTGTTTGGTCTGGAAGAAAACGCCCGCGATTACTCTATCCCTGTTCTATCCGCGGATGGTCAAAGCGCCATGCGATTTGTGCAAACCGCGGTGGACAGTCCGGAAGAAATCAACCGGGGCCGATTGAATCTTGATGCGAATCGCCATTGCCTGTTGGAGGCCCTGGCCATTAACGAGCAAATCATTGATGATGTGGAGGCCCGTAAGGAACACCTGATCGGTTTTGTTTATGTGGTGGACCCTGCCGTGGAAAGTCGCCTGGATTACACCCGCTATATCATCGGCAAAATGACGCAGCTTTATCCGGTGCCCTTTGTGATTCTTTTTAGTGAGATGGATCAGACTGCCGTGGATGAGATGAAGCTGAAACTGAACATGCCCGTGGAACAAACAACTGTTCAGGCGACCCTTACGAATAAAGAGCAGGTTATGCAGGCGCTCAGGGCCATGCGCTTACCCGAGGAAGAAAAGGAAGATGAAACGTCCGTTGCAAATGACGAGGTGATGCCCGATGCGTGAAACCTTTGTGATCAGCGACAGGGAAAGCATTTACCGGATGTTTGTAACGGAGTTGAAGGGCATTCCCGTGCATTTTACCTGGGTGGGGGATATGGATCGGGCGGAAGAGGCCTTTAAAAGGGAAAAGCCGGATTTTGTATTTTTTGCCGTGCGCGATAAAAAACGGATGCACAATTGGCTGGCGCGCTACAAAAAACTTCAATTAAAACTGCCGTTCATTTGTTTTTTGGGTCATGCGCAATGGGATGAAAGAGAATTGCTGTGGATGTCCGGTGCCACGGAGGTGATCGGCCTGCCGGCGTTGCGCAAGGAATTCCGCATCATCATCGAAAATATTTTAAAGCGACCCGTTTCCCAAAATGGCATTACGCAAAAATTTGAAGGCGCGTTAAGCAAATATGCCTTAATGGATTTAATTCAATCTCTGGAAGACGGACGCCAAAACGGTGTGTTAACCCTTTATAACGGTGATTTGAAAGGGGATATCATCTTTAATAAAGGCGCCGTGGTCCATGCCCGTCTCGAAGATTTTGAACCGTTGCTGGCGTTGCAGATGATGGCCCAGTGGCAAAACGGTTCTTTCAGCTTTGAAGCCGATAAAATAAATCACAAAGCCACCATCAAACTCAACAATCAGCAGATTTACCGGGAATGTCAGAAATATCAGCAAAAATACGAAAAAGCCGTCGCCGCCATTCCGGATAAGGAAATTGTTTTTTACACCTCCCCTTTGCTGGATTGGGAACAGGTCGGGCCACAGGCACGCGTATATTTACGCTATTTTAAGGAAGGCCTGACCCCCGTTGATTTTCTGGATCAATATGGTAACGGATTGTTACGCCAGGCGGAAAATCTGAACGCATGGATAAAAAACGGCTGGTTGATTAAGCGATCGGCTTTTAACCGGCAAATGGCCCAACTGGAAGAAGAGCAAAATCGCGGCGGCATGTCGCGGATTTTTCAACGTGTGTTTAACCGCCAAAAAAATACCGGCGCGATCGATTATAACCTGGAATTGAAAACCACGGGGGAAAATGAAGACAGCGATTTGCTCTACCGGCGTCCCTGGGTGTTCCATTTATGGGAGCGGGTGGATCGGTTTAACGCCTTAATGGAAAACGATGATGAATGATATCCTTGAAATACCGGTTTTTGCCGATTCCCAATCCTGGGAAGCGTGGTTCCGGGAATGCAGCGGGACGGATCAGGCGCAAAGCTATCATGCCTTTAAGCATATCACATGGCCGGTTGGTCCGGATTTGGACATCTATTTTTACCTGGTGGATCATTTCAATGAACACACGGTCAAAGAAGCCTTATCCGCCATCATCCCCTGCGCGCCCTGTATCCTTTTTTGCGGCAATCATTTGTACTCACGGGAAGCGCGTCCCCTGAATAATATGTACCGTTTCTATCTTAGCCATTTCCGGACACCAGTTGTCTGGCTGACCCCGGAAGAGTTTCTGGAAGAAAAAGAAATACATGCCGACGGACAAACGGAAGAACCGGACTATGTTCCCTTAACGGAACTATCCGGCCGGGCGTTAAAAAAAGCCATTCCGCAGGCACTTGAATTGATTAAACAAAAAATACAAAAGGATTGATAATGGGTTTTCAGACAGATTCCATCCATGCCGGCCAAAAACCGGATCCGACCACCGGCGCGATTATGACACCGATTTTTCAAACATCCACCTATGTGCAGGAAAGCATCGGCGTTCATAAAGGTTATGAATATTCCCGCACCCAAAACCCAACACGACAGGCGTTGGAAGCCAATATCGCCGCGTTGGAAAATGGGAAATACGGAGTGTCCTTTGCCTCGGGGCTGGCCGCCATTTCGGCGTTAATTCAAATGTTGGAAAGCGGCGATCATGTGATTTGCAGCGATAATGTTTATGGCGGTACCTATCGTGTGTTTGAAACAGTGTTTAAGAAATTCAATGTCGCTTTTTCCTTTGTGGATACTTCCGATCCCGAAAAGGTTCGGACGGCATTGACACCGCGCACCAAAATGCTTTTTATCGAAACACCCACCAACCCCATGCTTATCTTAAGCGATCTGGCCGCGCTGGCGGAAATAGCCCGGGCTCACGGTTGTTTAAGCGTGGTGGACAATACTTTTATGAGTCCCTATTTTCAAAGACCTCTGGAGCTGGGCATCGATTTGGTTGTCCATAGTTCCACAAAATATCTTAACGGCCATAGTGATGTGGTAGGGGGGATTATCCTTACTCGTGACGATGAACTGGCTTCCCGTTTATACTATATCCAGAATGCAGTGGGCGCCGTGCCCGGACCGCAGGATTGTTTTCTGATCCTTCGCGCTACCAAAACCCTGGCACTGCGCATGCGGGAACATGAAAAAAACGCCCTGGCTATTGCCCGTTATCTTGAAGGCCATCCACGGGTGGAAAAAGTGTATTATCCCGGTTTGCCCGCCCATCCGCAACACGCGTTGGCCAAACGGCAGATGAGTGGTTTTGGCGGCATCGTCAGCATGGACCTGGGCAGCCTGGAAAAAGCCCGACGCTTTGCGGAAAATGTACGGATTTTTGCTCTGGCCGAAAGTCTGGGCGGCGTGGAAAGTCTGGTGGACCATCCGGCAATTATGACCCACGCTTCGGTACCGCGTGAAGAACGCCTGCGCATGGGGCTAACGGACGGTCTGATCCGTCTTTCGGTTGGCGTGGAAGATGAAGAAGACCTGATCCGGGATGTGGGACAGGCCCTGGAAGCGATGTGATCATCTGATTTTTCTTAATAAAATAGGTCCGGATAGACTTGCGCCTGATAAAAAACGGGAATATTATAAAAATGTGACAGGGAAGTCAGATCTTTCCCCAATTCTCATTTATTATTTATATGTGAAACAAGATTCCGATAATGGTGTAAAGTATTCATGGATCGGCAACTATGAACAAGGTTTTCATCAACAGTGTACTCTTTGTTTTTTTATGGAGTAACTTCAGCGCGGGTTTAAGGCATAACAGTCCTGTGATGATTGCGCGTCATATGGATGCGCTGGTACAGGCGGACAGTGCCTATTCTCAAGGGAAATTTGCACGCGCTGCGGATATCCTGAGCGATGAAATGTCTTTTGTACCTCAGGCCGTGATGCCTTCCGTACGTTTTAAGTATGCCGTTTCTCTTTATCGCAGCGGGCGAAACCGCCAAAGCCTGAATCAATTGGACAGCCTGCGTCGCCACCACCCCGAGTACCTGCCCGATTATATAACCTATTTCCGTATCCGGAACTTATGGGCTCTGGACTCCGCCCGGGCTGCCGAAGCCGCGGAAACCTTTATAAAGAAACATCCCCGCCTATCTCTTGCCGACAGTTTAATATTACCGTTAGCGGATAACTATTTTCGCAATAAAGATTATAATAACGCCCGGCGTTTGTATGATCTGTTTCGTCAATGGAAAGTGGATAAAAGTCAAAATGCTTACGCGCGGATTCAAAGCGCCATGTGTTTATACCATGGTGGTCGTCGTAAATGGGCGCTGGCCGAGTTCCGTCAGATCATCAGTCGTTATGCCCGAAATGAGAAGACATTGGCGCTGGCGGAATGGCTTAAGGAAAACGAAGCGGATTTCTTTCAGAAACATATTTTTAAAATGGTTAAGGTTTACAGCGCCAACCGTTCGTACCGAACCATGCGTCGTCTGTTGGAAGCATACATCAAAACAGCCCGCACGGAAGAAGACAGGGAAAGAGCCCGTTTTTATCTCATAGAATATTATTATTTCAAAAAACGATATAACGAAGCCTTTTACGGTTTTAACAATATGTTAAAAGGGCTGCGTAATAAAAACCTGGAACCGAAAATTCGTTTATATCTGGCGCGTATTCATCTGCGAAAAGGGCGCAAATCCAAAGCGATAGAGATGTACAGGGACTACGCACGGCGTTATCCCCGGCGGCGTTTGGCGCCCGAAGCCATCTGGAAGGCCGCCTGGATCGCCGAGGAACAAAGGCAAATGGAGCTGGCCTTTGATTTATATACCGAGTTGCAGAGCAAATGGCCCCGTAATGCTCTGGCCCGGGAAGCCCGGTTCCGGGCAGGGTTTACCCTTTACAGATTGGGGCGCATGGAAGAAGCCGCCAAAGTTTTCGAAAACATTGCCGCCGCCCGATATCCCGATGTGGACAAAAACCGCGCCGCATTTTGGAAAGCCGCCTGCGCGCTTCATCTAAAAGATACTTTGCAGGCGCGGGCTATCTATAAAAAACTGGCCACCCATGTGTGGGATGATTATTACACGCTCAAAAGCTATTTGTTGGTCATGCCCGAAGACAGTCTGACCCGTCATGTGGAAAGGCTGAAAGAAGATAAAAAATTGTTACAGTATCAATCCGTGGGTTATCTGGCGCTTATTGATGCTTTTGAGCAGGCCTTTGAAGTGCGTGAAGTGCTGAATGACGCCTATGCCTATGCCGCGTTGGAAGATACCCGGTTGAAGATTAACTCGCTGGAACAATGGGTTGCCCTGGCGGAAATCTATAAAAAGTTCGGCGCCTATGGCAAGGCGTATCGAACTTACGATCGTATTAACCGAATCTATTTTTCCGATATCCCTTACACGCGGAAAGCGTTTATTCTCAAACAACGGTTTCCCTTTTATTACGACAATCTTGTGGAAGCATACAGCCGGAAAAATAAACTGGAAGCAGAATTTGTACTGGCTTTAATGAAACAGGAATCCCTGTTTGATTTTAAAGCCCATTCCTGGGCAAACGCCTACGGCTTAATGCAGTTGATACCGGCCACCGCGCGGGAAATGGCCGCGTTTAACCGCGAGTGCCTGACACATCCCCGCCAACTTTTTGATCCGGAATTTAACATTCGTTTGGGCACCACCTATCTGAATTATTTATCGCGGCGCTTTAACGGCCAAAAAGAGAAAATATTAGCGGCCTATAACGCCGGTCCCCATCGCGTAAAACGCTGGCAGAAGTTACCGGGCTCGTCGGAAGTAGATGTTTTTATCGAAAATATAGAATATGAACAAACCCGTGATTATGTACGCAAAGTGATGAAAAATTACTGGGCCTATGTTCTGCTGCATCGGGAATTTAACTTACCTCAAGAGGCGTTATTCGGCAGCCTCGATTGACATCGCCCCGAAAAGGGGTAATTTTTTTTAAAAAAAATCGCATTTATACTTTTTAATCGTTAATCTTTAGGGCGCTTTGTTTTATATGATTTGCCTTAACTCACTATTCCAATTAAATTTATGCACTATATTATCAATGCACGTAACTCACATCCTTTAATTTATATTCTGTCTTGTTGGGAGGCCCGTTAATGAAAACCAGAATTTTGGTTGTAGAAGATGAGCACGATACGCTTGAATTGATGGCGGAAGTGTTCGAAAAAAAAGGATATATTGTCGAAAAGGCTTCCAACGGTATAGAAGCGTTACGCGCCATTAAAGTTAATGAACCCGATATCATTTTGTCCGATATCTTCATGCCCGGAATGAACGGCATGGAACTGCTTGACAATCTTTCCAAGGAATATGCCCATATCCCCGTGATAATGGTAACTGCCTACGGCACCATCGATAATGCCGTGGAAGCCATGAAGCTGGGCGCGAAGGACTATATCACCAAACCGTTGCGTTTTGAAGAATTAACGGCAAAGGTGGAACGTATTACCCAGCTTAGTTCCCTCATTAAGGAAAATGAATTTCTGCTGAACAAACTTCAGCAAAAATATGATTTCACCAATATTATTGGAAAAACCGCCAAAATAAAGGATTTGTTGGAGTTGGTACGGGATGTGGCCGTCACCAACGCCACGGTATTGATCCGTGGCGAAAGCGGAACGGGTAAGGAGCTGATCGCCAACGCGATACACTATAACAGTCAACGGATGAAACGGCCCTTTATAAAGGTAAACTGCGCGGTTTTGGCCGAAAGTCTGCTGGAAAGCGAGTTGTTCGGGCATGTAAAAGGCGCCTTCACCGGCGCGATCAAGGACAAGGTCGGTCGTTTTGAACTGGCCAACGGCGGCACGCTGTTCCTGGATGAAATCGGTGATATTTCCCTGAAGATGCAAAGCCAGTTATTGCGGGTGTTGCAATATGGCGAATTTGAAAGGGTAGGGGGCACGGAAACGATGAAAGTGGATGTGCGCATCATCGCCGCTACCAATAAAAACCTGGAAGAAGCCATGGAAAAAGGTGAATTCCGTCAGGATCTGTTCTATCGTCTGAATGTGATACCCATTACTGTCCCGCCCCTGCGCGAACGCCGCGAAGACATACAATATCTGGTTTCCCATTTCATAGAAAAATTCAATAAGATTTACGGTAAAAATATCCGCGAAATCACCCCCAAGGCGATGTCCATTCTTAAGAATTACGACTATCCCGGCAATATACGCGAGCTGGAAAATCTGATCGAGCGTATAGTTGTGCTCAATCGGGGTGAGGTGATCGATGTGAATAACCTACCGGCCATCGTTCCTTCCGGCAGTCAGGAGAACGGCCATCTGAATACGGAAGGCGGCCTGACCCAGGCGGTGGAAGAGTTTGAACGAAAACTGATTTTACAGGCATTGGAAGAAAACGGCTACAACAAAGTACAAACCGCCAAGGCATTGAAAATCAATCGTAGCACTTTCAATTCCAAACTGAAGAAATATAATATCAATTAACGTGTATATTGATTGAGCTAACGGTGAGTATATGAGGCGTTGGGCGTTTTGAAACACCAAACTTTCAATCTACTATACCGTGTAATCTTAAGCACCTTTCCGCGCAATTTTGTATATTCTAAAAAGCAAAAGGAAAGGACGTTATTATGAAGGCACAAAATAAAATCATCCAACAACGATTATCCGTGCTTCAATT
>RFFS01000201.1 GCA_003696775.1 Calditrichota bacterium | reverse complement strand
CCGGTATGGGCGGCGCTTTCAGGTTGGCCTTTATCTCATCGATACGGTAGATGGTGTCTTCCAGCGTGGCCACCATGTCATCAATATTTTGGTTTTCGTAAGTGATAACCCCTTCCGGCCGCGTGCCGTTTTCACAAGCGACTACCGGAGTGTTCAGGGTCAGGGATTCCAATACCGAGCTGCTGACACCGTCTTTAAAAGGGGTTCTTAAATAAATGGTGGCATGGTGCAACAGCGTTAAAAAGGCGTCATGGTCCAGGTCGCCTGCAAAATAAACGGAATCCAGAACCCCCTCCTCTTCCAGTTGCTGTTTGATGGCTTCCGAGCCCATGGTTTGCCCCAGCATGACCAGCCGGCTGTCCGGATATTTTTTATGATAACGGGCATACGCCTTCACCATGTCTTCCAGAAAAAATTCGGGACGATACGCGGCATAGCAGGCGATTACGGGAAAATGATTTTTAAAAATATTCTCCAGTTCGGGCGCCAGTTCCTGTTTTTCATATTCCATATATTGCTTACTGAAAGCCTGAATCGGGTGGATTTTATCCGGGTTAATACCATAACCGACAATAATCTTTTTAACCGCTTCGCTGTTACAGATAATGTAACGGGAAACGGAAAAGATGTATTTATAAACCGGGGTAAGCAAAGGGGCCTTATGTTGGGGAAAATACAATTGCACCGGCCCGGCGTGAAAGGTGATGATCGGCCGTTTAAAAGTAAGCAGACTTATGGTCAACGACAGCAAAGTTAGAATGAAGCCCTTGGGCGAATCGCCGTTCAGGTGATGATGGATGAGGTACCCCTTCAGGCGAAAACGCAACACCTTTTTAACATAATCCAGGCTGCCTAAAACCGGTACAAAATCCCGGTCGGTTAAAAAGCGGCCCTTCCCTATGTTCAGCACATCGCAGATATCGCCGTTTTTTTCCATGTCCTGTTTGAGGAAATAGACCCGCATACCCCAGCCGGCCCGGGGAGGCGGATACGAGGTAATATGTAAAACTTTAACCTGTTGTTTATCCATGTGTCATTCCTGATGTTTATCCATTCATGTTTCGTCGTAACATTCGCCACGCAGGAGTCAATCGTTAAGATGTATATATCCGTCTTTTCCGTCATGACAAATCCGGAAGTGTTTGCCCCCGGCTTCCACCCGGACGTCGCCGCTTGCTTCCTCCATGATGACTGTATAATCACCAAACATCAACTGTTGATTTTCTTTTTGGAATTCGGGGCCGGTTTGCCCTTTCTTTTGCGGGTACAAAACCTTGACCACGCACAGAGGCGGCACAGCCTGATAGGCCATCGATACAAGCGGGGCCGGACGGACAGCCCGATATGTGGGCGAAATCCAGCCTCCGTCGGCGCCATCCGCGCCTTCCGTAAATCGGAAGTGTAATGGGCTTGGCGTTTGTGAAAGTGTATGGATGGACAATGTGGCTTTATCGCCCTGACATACGATGCTCTGCTTGCCTTCTTCAATAGCCGTCTTGAGACCGGCATTGAAATGAAAATGCTCTTTAAAATCCGTCTGTTCTCCCTTACCCTTTGCGGGATAGATATAATCGGCCACCACCCAGAAAAGGTTATCCACAAAAAGCAGGTAACGTCGATGCACGGGCGCGCCGGGCTGCTGTTGATATCCGTAATGTTCTCCACAAAAGGCTTTGGCCGATTCATGATCGACAAATTCAAGTTGTTTAAAACGCGGCGCTCGGCTCCATTGCAAAATCCCGCCCTGTTTGGCCTGGGATTGCCCGTTGATTTCCACGGTATTGTGCGCGGCGGTGCTACGGAAATAGCAATGCCAGTCAAAATCACCCCGGTAATTGGAAAAACCCGGGTCCACAAGAAACGATTCGCCAAAAGCGCTTAGTTCAATGGCCAGTTCATCGGCATGCCCGTGCGCGGCGGAGGGCGTATCGTCATGGAATACGCCGTGGGCGATCGGCCCGCAGTCCATCATACAAAAATGGGCGTCTTCCCCAAATCCGTTGCGAAAGAAGGCGTAACCGCTCTCTTTCAGCAACAACGCATTTTGATCGGGTGGTATAGCTTTAAGCCGTGCATAGTTCTCTTGATCCGGGTTACTCAACAACCAATAGGCCTCTTCCGGCAGTTGTTTAAGTCCGTATTTAAATGCACCCCGGCCATACCATGCGGCGCCGATGGCCCGCCACGCGCTGAAATCCCAATGCGTGGGATCGCCGAAATAGATGGATCGGGCATCATCAATATCGCCGAGATGAGGCATATCACCATCGGGCTTGGTTAAACAGGCGGAAAATTCGATCGCCCGTCGCACCCGCTCCATTACCCGGGCCGGGACCTCCTGGCCATTGAGACGTTTTACCTGAATGGTCTGAAGATAAAACCCCAAAGTAAAATGATGATAAAACGACGCCTGTTCCACGGAACCGCCATCGGCATGGAATTGTTTTTCCACCTGGTCGCATAACACATCCCAGGCCCTGTTTGCCCACTTATCCGCATCACGGAAACCGGGGAAGAGGTAACCGGCCAGAAACAATCCGGCCGCTTCGCCTATCAAATGGTTATACGGACTGAAATAAATCGACAGATTTTCATACAGATACGCGCCGCTCAAATAGATCAGCTTTAACATGGCACGCAGCACATCGGGACGATGAAAGGGACAGGCGCGGTAAAAGGCCAATGCCCACACCAGGGCACTGACACGCACACCCACTTCCAGGGCGCTTGCCCAGGCAACACCCCTTTTATAAGGATTGGTCCGTATCCAGTCGGTAAGCAGGGATTCAAACTTTTCGGCATATTTCCGTTCACCGCTTAACCAGGCCGCCTTGGTTAATTCGATTAAATACTGCAACCGGTTGACTTCCCAGACATGTTTGATATCCCCGGCGTTTTTATTGGTAAATATGTCGATATCACGATAAAAGCCATCAGGATACGGATTTAACGACAATGGGTCTTTTTGCCAGGGGATGGGATCGGGCAGCGTAAATGCAACCCCGAGAAAGGCGAAACGGTTTTCCATAAACGCATCCGCCCGCTTAAGGGCCAGGGAATAGCGTTCGGGATAATTATTTATAAATGCCTGTTTACGTTCTTCCGTCAGGGGCTCGCATAACCGACGGGCAAAGCCCTCTTTCCGCCACAATCCGGTGGGATCGGCGCCGGTATAAAGCTCGAAATCGCAGGTCTTTACAAAAAAATTAAAATCCGGCTTTTCCACCGTTTCCAACTCGCGCCGGGCGTTTTGCTTTTCATAACGAATACGTATCTGTTCCCATGCCCGAAACCGGATTTCCGCGGGTGACATACGTAGTATTTTTTTTATCTTGCCTGTCATGTAAAGTCCACTTCCGCCTTTATTAATTTCATCACATTATAGACAACCCAATAATTATAGAGTTTTCCCTTGGTAGATTGCTCCCAGAAACGAGCGCTTTTACCGAGATGATTGATGTAATGGATCATCAAAAAGATTTTAAACATGGGATGCCCCTCAATCGCTTCGTCTCCGTAACCTTTTAAAAATTGATGTTGCAGGGTTCGGACAAAAGATTTTGAAAAGGCCGGTTTGAAGGATAACAACAAGAGTTGATGATAAAACCGGGTCAGATCTTTATAAGCAGAACCGGTTTCCCTTTTGGTGAAGTCCAGAACGGTAACCCGCCCCGGGGCATACAACACATTGGACAGGGAAAAATCCGAATGTAAATAGACCGCTTGCCGGTCTTGATCCGTGGTACGCGCCCATGCATTTTCCAGATAGCGGTTTACCCGATCCTGCAACCGACGATCAAATCCGATGTTGGTTTTTTCCACAATTCGATCCATGCGTATCGCAATATAATTCAGTATATAGTCGAGCGTAGGCTGATTGGCCGGTATATCTTCCGGCGAGATATTCTGAAAATACTTTAGCCAACCGCCTGTCAGGCGCATCATCTCGCTCATGGAGGCACGATCCCGAAAGAGGCCTGGTAAAATTTTACCCCGGTTCAGTGCGGTTTGTAAATCCACGCCTTCGCTTTCACGTGTAATTAAAACCCCCTTTTCCTCATCTTTCCACAATGGCTGGATCACACTAAATTGGGAACTTTCCTTAAAGCGTCCCCACCAGAACAACGAGGTGGCGTAATCCCGGCGCACCACATCGGCGGTGCTTTCCCCCTGCTTGGAACGATAATATTTTAAATAGACCTGTTCGGCGGTACCATCTTGTAAAACGATACGGATACGCGCCACGATGGAAAGAGGCCGGTTAAGCGTCTTTTCCACAAAAACGGCATCAGCCTTACGGTCTGTTTCCGCCAGGTAAGCCTGAATAATGTCTTTTTCTTCGAAGGGGAACGATTTCATGAATTTATCAGGTTAATAGTTTGTAAGCGCCCGAACAGTAGGCTTTAAATACCGACATATCCATGCCCGCCGAAATATTCACCCGGTTCAACGCATAGATATTATCTTCCGGTTTGTTAACGCCGGGCACCTGGGTCACTGCGTTGGTATAGCCCAGTTCCGCCAGTTGTTTAAAATGAACCGGCAGAAAATTACCAACGGCGCCATTGGGATAACTGAAAAAGGTACAAGCCTGATCCAATTCCTTTTCAATGGTCTCACGGGATTCTTTGAGTTCATAATAAGACTCTTTTTCCGTCAACATATTTAACAGATAATGATGGGCGGTGTGTGAGCCGATCTCCATGCCGGCATCGCGCATGACGCGCACATCGTCCCAGGTCATGAAAGCATAGCGCTCCGGATCACTGTCCACCAGTCGCGGTGTATAACCGGTGGCTTCGATCAAAGCCCGGACCACACGTTCCTGTTCCCGCACAGGTTGATACTTAAGCCAGGTACGTAAATGCACCGATGCTTCTTCTCTTTTTTTGGTGTTTTGCAAAGAATAATATACGGGTTCATCTAATTGTACGGTCACCCCTTCGGTTTGGGCATTCATCAGGATGGCGTTCACTTTTTCGGTCCACAACATCTCTTCCGTGCCGATAAAGGCGGAGGTGACGTAAAACACCGCGCTTAATCCCAGTGACTGAAGAATGGGCATGGCATACCGTCGGTTGTTAAGAAAGCCGTCATCAAAGGTAATCACACATTCATAACCATGGAGATCGTGGTTTTGCAAGCGTTCTTCCGCCTCTTTTAAACTGATGACCCGGTATTTTTTTTTGAGATACCGAAGTTGCGCGGCAAAGGAATCGGTCGTCACACAATTTCGATAATCAAAATTCCGGAATTTTTCAGAAGGCGGCAAAACGGAATGATAGGTGATGATGAGCAGTGCCTTTTTACGCCGGTGCCGGGCAATATCATTGATATGCCCCCACTCCAACCCGCTGTATAAAAAATGTTTTAATTTAGACCTCATGGCACATCCTTATGCTTTTCGTCTTTTTTTCCCTCTTGCCAAAGCCAATATTTCCCTGACCTCGGCAAATTTAAAAAGATAATTACCACCAAAATATACGACCGCGGCGCCGGCGGACAGGGCCATCAACATATAAATGGAATGAATATCCAGCCAGTTAAGCGCCAGCTCACGTACGGCATAAAGCGCGGCGACCAACATCAGCCCCAGATAGATGGCCGGACGAAGGCTTTTAAACACATCGCTCATGCGCCAACGGGTATGGCGCATGTATTCAAAGGAATTGAGGATAAAACCCACGGCCGAAACACCCACGATGGTCCAGGCAACCATCTCGATACTGATACGCGCCGTGAAAAACAACGCCGTGCCCAATACACATAAAACGATGAAATGGACACGGGTTCTGTTTTTAACCATCCCGCGGGCGATGAACGCCGGATAATAAATCATGGTGACCGATTCGATCAAGCCGCTTACGGACATGATTTGCAAGGGCGCCACCACTCCTTCCCATTTTTCACCATATAAAAAACGGATCAAAGAGGGCGCGGCAAACCATAACCAAATCATGGCCGGAAAGATGATCAGCGCCACTGTTCCCATCACCTTACGCATGGCGTTATTCATGCGTTCATCTTCGTCCTGTATGCGGGAATACGTAGCCAGCATCACGTTGTTGATCATATCCCCAACCCTTTTGCGCGGGGTATTCATCAAATTATAGGCGCGTTCATAAAAACCGAGCAGACGCAACCCGAGGAAATTGCTGATTAAAAAATAATCGATGTTTTTATACAGATATTGGATGTAACTGTACATATTCATCCACATGCCAAAAGAGAAAATATCCTTCAGCGCCTGCTTTTGAATACCGAAACGCGGCACCCAGCGCGTGGATGTGTAAAATGCGATCACATAGATCAACTCACCCATGACCGGCCCCAGCACCAGACTCCAGACGCCAAATCCCAAAAAGGCGAAGATCACCGGCGATAGATATTTAGCCACCCCGCCAAATATGCCGATGATGGAAGATTGTTTAAACTTGAGTTTTCTTTTAAGCAGGGAATCCGGCACGGAATAAAAAGCGATCAGTATGAAGTTAACCGACAAAAGGCGTAATACATTGACGACCAACGGTAATTTGCCCAAATCGTCCTCTTTTAGCAGATAGGGCGATATATAAGGCGCGAGGATATAGAGCGTAACGGTGGTTAGCGTGGCAATGCCCAAATTCACGGTAAAGGTGGTGCGGATATGGGCGTCATCGATCATTTTTTGCTGAATCAGAACCTGGGTAAACCCGAAGCTGCCCAGACGGGTGGCAAAGCGCGTTACAATAAGCACAATACCGTAAATACCAAAATCTTCCGGGAACAACAACCTCGCCAGAAGAATCGACGCCAGGAATCGGGCGCCCTGACTGCTTAATGTACGCAGCACTGTCCAGATAACACCCTGACGGGCGCTTTGAGTTAAGCTCCTGGTCTGTTCCTTTTGTGATTCAGCCACGTTTTTTATTCAACGCCTTTTCATAATAAGATTCATAAGCGTGTACCATGCCCTCAAGCGAAAACCGATCCAGTGCCTTTTGGCGGGAACGCTTTCCAAAAGCCTTGCGTCTCGAAGCATCGGTGATAAGTATTTCCAGCTTTTCCGCGAAATCAGCGGCGTCATCGTTTATAAACATATAGCCGTTTTCATCTTCCTGTACCAGTTCCGGGTTTCCCCCCACACGGGAGGCGATAACGGGCAGACCGGTGGCCATGGCTTCCTGTATCACGTTGGAGCACCCTTCGCTTAAGGATGGCAACACAAAAATATCAAAGGCATTCATTACCCGGTTGACATCATCACGGTTGCCCGTAAAGAAGACCCGGTCTTCCAATTGATAATCCTTTATGCGCCGTTCCAGCTCTTCCCGGATGTTATACATGGGAGAATCGCCCACGATTACCATTTTAAAGGGCAGCTTCTTTTCTTTTAACAATCGGCCCGCTTCGATCATCAAAGGATGGTTTTTGACCTTGATGGTGCGCCCCACGGTACCGATTAACACATCATCATCCGCGAGTCCCAATTCGGCCCGAACTTCGGCGCGGCTTTGTTCATCCGGTTTAAAACGATCGGTATCCACACCGTTCATGATGGTGTCAAAAGCATTTTCGGGAAGACCAATGGTACGTTCCAGATTCCGGGCCAGAATAGCGGAAACCGACAACAGGTGATCTGCCTTTTTCCAAAAAATATTTTGCACCGTCCGGCGTTTACCCGTTTTATGAAACGTACCGTGCTCGCCGTGAATGATGACCGGAACACGGGCCAGCTTGCCGGCCACGATACCCTCCACCAACGTGCCCCACGAATGGGTATGCAAAACGTCTATTTTATGCTTGCGTAATATCCGGGCCACCTTAAAGGGTAAAAGCGGATCATTGCCTTTTTTCTTGTTTATGGCAATCAATTCCGATTTTTGGGTATCCAGAATCAGGGTATCCCATACTTTGTCAAAGACAATTAAGTAACCCTTGAATTTTTCGGGATTCATGCGGTTAAGCAGTTTAACAATCCCCATTTCCTTGCCGGCATGGGAAAGATGATTGATCAGATGGGCCACGCGTATCGGTTCAGCCATTACAAGTTTCCAAAAATGTTGTCCAGTTGCGCGATATATGTTTTCATGTCAAACCCGCGGATATACGACTCATCGGGTTCAAATTGCGGTTGTTCAAGATGCCGCAGCAGTTCCTTAATGCCATTGGCGATGGCATCCACATCCTGTGAGGCGGCCACATACCCGAGCCGGCCTTTTTCCACCATGGCGGCCGTGGCGCTGCCGGGTTCGCATAAAGCCAATATGGGACGACGGGTGTACATATACTCCAGAAGTTTGGCCGGTACCTGCAAATCCGTAAAGGGTTGCACGATGACCAAAACGGAAGCGGCGTACATGGTTTGCAGACTTTGATCAAAGGTGATATTATCTTCAAAGGTTACCAGATCACTGATATCGAGCGATTCCAGATAATCATATAAAAAGCTTAATTCCCGGGCCACATATCCAATAAATTCAAAGCGCACCTTATCGGCGGAAAGCAGCCCTTCGTCCTTCAGCTTTTTAACCGCGTCAAACAATTTTTGCGGGTTTCTTTTCTTATATAAGGTACCCAGATGGACAAAACGCAGCGGATTTCCGGACGGTTGATTTTGTTTGCCCTCAAAATCATCCGCGTCATAGCCGTTATAAAATACATGAAATTTTTCGGGATTGAGATGCGCGTAATGATGCGCGTAAGCCTCTTTAAGTTTATCGGTTACAAATAATACGGCATCCGCGGTGGTAATGGCCTTTTTTTCCAGATAATGTTCAAAAAAGGTTTTCAGACGGCTGCCCTTATCCCAGCGGGAAAGCGCCCAGGGGTCCCGGTAATCGAGTACCAGTTTCGCGCCGGTCTGTTTTTTAATGCGCGTGGCCATTACAAACAAAGAATGGGGCGGCGCCGTTGTCAGGATAATATCTATCTTATTATCACGTACCAGACGGGTCCCTTCCTTAACGGCGCTACGGTACCAGCCGATGTATTTATCCGGGAATTCCAGCACGCCGAATATGGCATCACGCAGGCCGTTTATCCATCGGGTTAGCAGACCGGGACGGGTATTTCGGGCAGCACCGGAACCGTTACCCTGTTTCCCGGATGCTTTTGGTGAAGCGGCCGATACGGTACTTTTTTTAGGTGTTACCTTGGCTTTCATCCAGGTGAAAACCGAGGTCAGGTCTTTAAACGGCTGACGCGTAACCCCGGTGGCGGGGGGTACTCTTTTTTCCAGTACATGGGAGTCATCCCATTGATTTCCGTAAAAGGCTTCATCCAATGTCAATATATGAAATTGATAACGTGCGGGGTCCATGTATTTTAGAATTTTAGTGACCCTTTGCGTGCCAACCGAACGGGATGGCGGAAAGTTAGAGGTCAGGAAGAGTACTTTTTTCATAGATTATCCATTTTGCGTTTCGATTTGCGGGGACGCATCTTCATTAACCTGTTCGGCAGCCATCTGCTGCTCATATAATTCCTGATTTTGTAAATTGGCCAATACGGTGGCAAAGGCCCCAAACCAATAATAGACCTCGGAATAGAGCCGGTTATGAAACAATCCGGCAAAAAAGAGACCTATAATCCCCATTTGGATGGCCATCGCGTCCACATAATATCGATAGCCGGGTGTGAACCGGGCGCGCTTTCGGATGCGCATCAACATGATAAACATGTGAAAAGTAAAGCCAAAAAAGAGAAAAATGCCCACCGGCCCCCATTCCACCAGAATGAGGAAAAAGGTGTTGTGAACCGTTTTACTGCCTTTTTCTTCCATAATGGCGGCCAGCTCCGGCACATAATCCATGGCCATGGTGGAAAAGGCCTTGCCACCGGCGCCCATGGGATGGTCTTTCCACATTTCAATGGCGCCGTTCCACAAATAAATCCGGCTCATGGCGGAACCTTCCTGTTCATAGTTCTGCACCGTGTTCTGCCGTTCCCAAAACTGTTTATTGGCCAGCATGAAAAACAGAATAACCCCGCCGATGATTCCGAGGAAAACATATCCCCGCAATTTCCCCTTGATCCAGATCAGGCTTAACAAACCGATAACCACCACCGCCAGGAAGGAAGCGCGGGAATTGGCCAGAATGATCAGGTTAACCAAAAAGGGGATGGATAGCAGGGTAACGATTTTTTCCCATCTTTTACCGGTTAAAAAATAGAGGCCGAAAAAAGGCAGGATGGCGGCCACATGAGCCGATATGGCGTTTTCTTCCGTGGCGTTGGGGGCAATCACGCCAAGATAACGGTTCCCGCCGCGCTGAAAAGCGATACGACCGAAATTTGCCACGGACAGGATCAAGGTCCACAGGATTTGATGGAGTTGTTTGGTATCGCGGATCAGGTACATCATTAAATAGATTTGTACCGTCAGTTTTAAAAAGTTTTCGGCACGTTTAAAACTGGCATCCGGACGGACGGCCAAAAACAGACTGACAAAATACATCCACAAGGAAAAAGCCACCAACCACCAAATGAGATTATAATTTGGGTTATGCAGTTTTTTCAATTTTTGGTGGTTGATAATCAGGCTGACCAGCGTAACCACGGAGACCAGCATCGACCAGCGCAGATCGGGCAGGCCTTTCCCCCACCACATATAGGGCGGATGGTTATGCCATTCAAAAATATACAGCGCAATACCCCAATGGGGATTACGAAGGGTAAGCACAATGCCGGTTGCAAACAGTCCTAAAAAGATGAATGTGGTGGGCGACATACCTATCCCGTGAGTTGCATGCTGCCGTACGGGAATATCGCCACGCGCGGCGCATTGGAAATATGCGGACGCACATGGTTTAACAACGCTTCCCAGTCGGCGCTGAAATAATATGCACTGTTAAAAACATGGCCAAAATCTTCAACCGTGATGTTTTCAAAGAAAAAGGCCGTTTGATAAGGTTTTAGGATGCGCAGCGGACGGGGCACCCGATACAGGCGACCGTTTACACCGAACAGCCCGTGATGACCCGGCCCCTGACTGCAGGCGGACATGACGATCAACGTGCCGCCTTCCTTCAGAAGATTCTCCTTGCCGGACTTGATGGGAATCAGTGCGTTCTCCGCCTGCAACAATTCCGTATCCTTTGGATAGGCCGAGGTGATCACCACATCGTACGGCCCGTTGACGGGCTGTCGATAGAAGCCCGCGGCATATTCCGAGGCGGCGCGATGCGCTTCCACATAGTGCCCGTCGTACAATGCGCGAATGGAACGATCCGCATTGATCACCAAACCGAAAAAGTAGTCCAGTCCGGCTTTTTCCACAAAGGATTCTATGGTATCGCGGAATTTGTTTTTTTCCACGCTGCCCAGCTTGCCCATAAAGCCCATCAACACCGATTTGTGAGTTCGGGTCAGGGTTTCCATATCGGCTATGCCGGGCACCAGCATTTTCGCTCCACCGCTGAAACCGGCGAAACTGTGCGGTGTCAGGCCGCTGATCACCACTTTGTACTCCGCCGCGAGATAATGACGGTTGAGGCGGATGGGCGTTTTGCCCCACTCCATGCCGATCGGTTCGGTTTCTTCCGGGCTATGATTGATACAGGCCACGCGTTGCAGCGTGACCCGGCCCAGTTTTTTTTGCAAATCTTCTTCGGAAAGCGGAGCGTGTGACCCCAAACCGATAAGGACCCGTATGCGGTCATCCGTCACACCGGCGGCATTCATGTGATCCAGCATCCGGGGCAACAGTCCGGAGAGATCGACCGGACGTGTCAGATCATCCACAACGATGATGGCGCTGCCGGGCTTTTGTACAGCCATATCGGCGCGCAGCCGTTCCAACGCCTGCCGGACAACTTCGTCGCTTACCACGACATCGGTGTCCATGGTAAAAACTTCCAGTTGCCAGTCATCCGGGACCTGAAAAGTCCGTTGCACATCGCCATGCCAGGCGCCCCAGGGTAAAGTGAATGTCTGCATCAGCCTTTTTTGGATTTGATAAAGTCCACAATGGCGTTGATGCTGTCAAAATTCTCCGGCATCAGTTCATCATCATCGATTTCGATACCGTATTTTTCCTGAATAAAGTTGACCAGTTCTACCATTTTAAGTGAATCGATCAGACCCAATTCCAGCATGGAATCATCATAATCCAGGCCGTCGAAATCTTCCTTCATGCTTTCATCATAGAGAAAATCCAGAATCTCTTTATGCATTGCGCTTCTCCTTAACAGTTTAAAATTTATGCGTCACGATCACCGACGGTCATAAACCAGTTTTTGCCGTCGTAGATTATTTTTTCCAGTTCTTCCCGCTCCGGCGCTGTATAGCTGATCACCCCGGAAGTGGCGTCATCTCTGTAACGGAATCCCAGACGTTCCATATCGGGTATAAAGGGGTTGTATTCCTGAACAATAAACGAGACCGAAACGATGCGCCTTTTGTACGCCGGACGCACGGCATTGATGAACATCCGGAACAACTGCCCGGAATAGCGGTCAAAATCGTCGATCAAAACATCTATGATATGAATAAATTCATCCCGGCGGGTATAAAATACCGACCCGACCAATGTGTTTTTGTAATACATATCAAATTGTTCATATTGGCGATTGGGATTTTCGCCGAATTTCCATTGCAGATAGCTTGTACCGCGATCCCCGATGACCGTAAAAGTGCGTTTCATATATTCGAACAGGCGGTCATGCTCCTCCGTGAGACGGATGCCGTAATGCAATTTGCCCGACAGGCCCAGAAACGTGCTGAAACGGTATTTTAAAGACAGAATAAAATTTATCGGTTTGGCAAGTATGCGCGCCAGCAGGTCGTTTTTTACATAATTCCGGATCACCCGCGTCGCGCGGAACGGCAGGGCGTAGCGCTTCATTTGGGCGATCTTTTTATGGCCCACATATAAATGAATCGCCTCCATGCGCTTGTTGGGATGGGCGTATAAAAATGGGACCACGCCTTTTTCCACATCCAACTTGGCCGCTTTACGTAACTTGGCGGCAATACCCAGCGTTCGGTATTTTTTCTCTATGGAAAAATCGCCGCAATTCCACACCATATATTCCTGTCCGTTTACATACATGCGGCGCGGAAACACGCCGGTAAATCCCACGGGGATGTTCTTTTTATCATCCCATATTATCCAGGCTTTGGCCCGGCCAAATGGATTCTTTAAATAAATCCAGTCAATGCGTTTATTATAATCAAATCCCGGCACATTACGGTTGTTTTCCAGAATTTGCACCATTATATGCCGTTCTTTATCAAGATCGGCTTCACGTACCGTGTATCCCATGCTCTCCTCTATGCTATACTTCGCGCACCGTTTGCCACGTGGTGTATTTCCGGCCCATATAGTTATCCGCTATACCCAGAATAGAAGCCAGATTAACAGCGACAAAAAAATAGGGCGTCGAAAATAAAAAAGGCGCCCGACCGTTCTTTTTAATCAGCAGACCGCCCAATGCCGCCAGCAGATAAAACAGCACCTGCAGCCCCATAATCACTTTATACACATCATGAACCGGCCACAAGAAGGCATTCAAAACCAGCAAGAGCAACAACATTACACCGCCCAGCCAGCGCAATAATTTATGCGATGCCACCTGAAAGGCGTGAATGCCCGTCCGAAACGGATTTAACACCGCCTTGTTTTTCATCAGGCCCCGCCAGCTACGGTTGACAATACGTCGTTTACGGCCGATTTCCTTCTCATAGCTGTCCGCGGTATGTTCGTAACATATGGCCGTCGGTTCAAACACACCCCGATAGCCCTGCAAAATGATATGCAACGGGTTCACAAAATCATTGATGTCATCATCTTCCAATTTTTGAAACAGGTGACGGCGAATGGCGTAAATGGCGCCATCTCCGCCCACAACCGAACCGATGCGCGACTCCCATTCCTTCAAACGCACTTCCATGTCCCAATAGGTGCTTTCATGTTCGCCGGCATGGGATTGATTTTCCTGGTAATATTGGGCATTGCCCACCACATAACCGACGTTATCGCGGCTGAAATGGCGCACCAGCCGCCGCAGGGCATCCGGCCGGTACATGGCGTTGGCATCGGAAAAAACAATGATTTCCGAATCCAGGGTGGGCGCCACCTGGGAAATGCCGTGGGTTTTGCCGCGTCGCCCTTCTATCCGTATCAGCCGCACGCGTTCATCGGGATGGTTTTGCACTATGGCATCCGTTTCATCATCGGAGGCATCGGAAATAACCACCACATTAAACTTATCCGGTGGGTAATCCAATTGCAGCGTATTATCCAGTTTTTCGGCAATCACCTCTGCTTCATTATACGCCGAGATGATCATGGTCAGAGCGGGCCACTCGTGCGGTTCCGTTGTGTTGTGTTTACGCCCCGCCATGCTTAACAGAAATGCGACCAGCGGATATCCGGCGTAAGCAAATATCAACAGAAAAAAAATCCCCCAGAATGCGTATTCCAAACCGCTCATACTCCTGGCGCCTTATTTTTTGATTCCCCGGTAGGCATAACCTGGTCTTTCATCTTACCGAGCGTATAATACCAATGCCGCCCTTTTTCCCGAATTTGTCGGGGCAATCTGTTTAAACTGGTGACACCAAACGCGCGCCGGTTGTTGGTTTTCAATTTTTTCCAGCTCTCCGCCGGTATATCGGGGATATGATAACGGCATATACCGGCTTCATTATCGTAAATGATATAGCTGACTGGCAATTTATGGCGCGGTTCTCCCAGCGTACCCGGATTGATGAGATAACGATTACTCTTTTCAATAGAGATGATACCGGTGCCTTCTTCATATCGTACCGAGCCGTCCCGGACATCCTGGATAAACACACCCGGACGGTGGGTATGACCGAAGAAGGCGATCTGCTTCCCTGTTTTTTGCAAATAGTCAAACTCCGGCAGCGCTTTTTCCACTCGATTCACCGTGCGATCAAGCGCCATGTGCCCCGCGTGCCAGGCAATGCTTATGGCATCCGGTTCCGTCTTGTGAGGCCACGCACCGATGGTTGCCAGCGCCTCGTTATCCAGCCATTTTTTGGTCTGCCGCGCCGCGTGTTGACCACGTTCACTTTTACAACTGTTCCATTGCAAAACGCCGCATATCATCGCCTCGTGATTACCCATCAAAGAAGGAATGCCTTCGGCCTGCAAACGGGCCAGGGTTTCACGCGGATAACTGTTGTACCCCACCACATCGCCAAGCGACAACATAGCGTCTATGGATGCCTTTTCCGCGGCTTTAAGCATCGCTTCCAGAGCAAAGAGATTGGCATGAACATCGGAGAAGATCAACAGACGCATCAAAAAATTTTCCTGATTTTTCTGACACCGCCCTTAAAGGTATCCCAGGCGGCGTACACCACCGGTTTCAAATCATCCGGGGCATACGTTTGATAAATCCGATGGCCGCTAAGACTGCGCAGCCATTCCGATGTGCTGATCAGTCCGTGTTTTTTCATATCCCTAAAGGTGAGCAATTCCTGAAAACCGCTGATCCATTTGATACCCGTTTCATATACGGTTTGTACTTCCGACCGACGGCCCTCCGCCAGATATCGCCAGGCCAGGGCCGGCAGATTGATGCCGGCGCGCGCGCCGATATAATGCCACATATTGTAGCGCGGATTCAGCTCCAGCAGGTAAAGTTCTCCGCTTTGTTCATCCAGCTTATAATCGATTTTAATCGGCCCTTTAAAATTCAGGCGTTTGAGGATATCGAGACTGATGCGGGTCATTGCCTCATGTTCGATTAACGTCAGCGAACAACTGAGCCCGTAATCGTACGGATAGGTGCGTATTTTTCGTCCGCAATAATAGCCCAACGGTTCGGAATGTTCATCATAAAAACCATGAAAACTCAGAATTTGCGCCTCGCTGCCCCGTACATATTTTTGAACAATATAATCGATATTTTCCCGATCGATCTTTTCCTTGTACCTTTTAAAGGCGGCGGCGTCTTCCACCAGTAATATTTTTTGCTGGCTGCCCAATTCCTTTATAACGGAAGACTGAAACCAGTGTATGCGGCTGGTGGGTTTAATGATCACCGGATAATCCAGAGCATCCGGATCGCTCACATCATCTTTATGGAAAGTGGGCGGAACGGGCAGATGGTATTCCGCGGCCAGACTGTCGAACAAATGTTTATCGAGACTGGCGTCGATCAGCCTTTTTTCGGGCATGGTGAACACAAACCATTCATGCAAAACGTCCGCGTGCCGGTTGACCAGCTTCAACTGGGCGTCGTTGGTGTAAAACAAAGGCAAGCCGGGGCCGTATTCACGACCGATGCGTATCAGCCCCTCCAGCGTCGCTTCTTCGTTTACAGAGGGATTTTCCAGCGCGTAGCCGGCCAGACAGGCTTTGGAATAAAAAAGACGCTTATCGTTTTTGGTGGTAATACCGATGTAGGGAATATTTTCCAGAGTAAAACATCTTCCCATCATCAAATTACCCATCACCACGGCTGGCGGTTGCGAATGCATGTGTTTCCTTACGGTAAATGTTTAATAATGGACGGACCGATCATTTTTGTAATGGGAACCGGAAGCTTTTGCCATAGGTTAATGGCCATCCGGTATTTGGGGTTGTCCGGGTTGATCTCCGGCAGCTCTTCGCCTTCCGGCAAAATATAATACCAATATAGCGGGTGTTCCGTACTGCCCCACTGTTTTTTAAATCGGTAGGTACCACTGTCCCGGCTGCATCGCCCAAAGTCAAACTGTTTGTATCCCGCCTCGATGGCGTAACGGAGCACTTCCCAATACATCAGCATATTGGGACTTAAGCGGTTAAAAGCGCGCAGGGTACTGGCCCAGGGGATTTCCAGCCGTTGCTTATAACCGTGCACAAACGCGCCGCCGATGGCTTGTCCTTCTTTCGAGCGGACGATAACAATCCGGCTGTTTTCCGGGGTTTCTTCCAGAATGGTTTTAAACAATCCTTTGCTGTAAACCGGCGTTCCCAAATCACGCATATTGTGGCTGAACACATCGTAAAAATCATTCAGCAACTCCATGCCGCCCACTTCCGCCGTGATGCCGTCCTTCATCGGGCGTCTTATCTGGCTGCGTAATTTGGCCTTAAAAGAAGCCATCAGGGTATCCGGATCATCCGGCAGGTCAAGATAAAAAGTCACTTTATGGCTTTTTACCGGCAGGTTGTAATCCTTTTCCTCCACATCCCGCAGCTCCACAAAGTCCGCGCCGAGTTTTTGGCGAAGGGCCGCCGCCTCGCGGATGAGCTGTTGTTCCGCCGTCGCGTTATCCGCCAGCAACCCTCCGTAATTCACATAGGGCACGGAAACCATAAATTTACCAAACAAGGGCGACTTAAAATGCACGAGAGGCAACACCCCGTGCAGGGCGCCGCCCTCTTCCGCCGCCAAATAAAAAACCCGCTTTTTGAAATGTCGGGTTATAATATGATACCAGGCCGATGTGTGATAAATGGTGCCACCGGGATGTCGGGCCACATAGGCATCCCAGGCCTGCCAGTCTTTTTCGTAATATAATATCCGCATCCGTGTCAGGTCAGCCCTTTCATTTCTCGTATTTTCGTTTTCATAATTTTACCGGAACTGTTTTTCGGCAGACTTTCAAACAAAGTGTAATGTCGCGGCTGTTTAAAATGGGGTAAAACCGTTTTTACAAATTCCCTCAATTCTTCTTCCCAGTTTTCCCGATGTTCCTTTAATGTTACACAGGCATCGATCGCTTCCCCGAGGATTTCATCCGGTACGCCGATAACCGCCACTTCCAGTACCAGGTCATGTTCAAGGATTTTTTCTTCGATCTCTTTCGCACTGATGCGGTTGGCGCCCTGCTTAATCATATCCTTGGAACGCCCGACCACATAGACAAAGCCTTCTTCATCCATTCGCCCGAGATCACCCGTAAAATAAAGACCGTGCCGCAACACTTTCGCCGTCTCTTCCGGGTCTTTCCAGTATCCCTGCATAATATTGGCGCCGCGGGCGACGATTTCGCCGGTTTCACCCGTCGGTTTTTGCCGGCCCTCTTCATCCGCCACATACAGGTCTACATTGGGGATGGCTTTGCCGATCGACCCCAGTTTCTCTTCCAGGAATCGGGGATCAAGATAAGACAGCCGTGCCGAGGCTTCCGTTGCGCCGTACATAATAAAAAGCCGCGCCGGATGTACCGCCCGGGCTACTTCTTTTTGCAAGGAAGGCGCCATGGCGCCGCCGGCCTGGGTTACATAGCGTAAAGCGGGAAATTCGGTATCCTTAAAATGTGTTTTGGACATCAGTATGGCAAAAGTGGAAGGTACGCCGGCAAATCCGGTCACCTGATGCGCGTTCATGCTTTCCACCACCACGGAAGGAAAGGCAAATCGATTTTCAATAACCAGACTGCCGCCAACGGCAAAATGCGTGTTGAGCAGAGATAGACCGTAGATATAATAAAAAGGCAAAACAACCAGCATGCGATCATCGCCGGTCAAGTGAAGATAGGCGATAATCGACTGGGTATTGGTGACAATATTCAAATGGGTCAGCATGACCCCCTTGGGTTTTCCCGTGCTTCCGGAAGTATAAACGATGGCCGCCAGATCAATGGAAATGATACGCACGTCAGGCGGCGTGGCCGGATAATTTTGCTGTACATGTTCAAACAGATCGGCTTCCGGGAAAAGGGACATCGGCCGCAGCAGCACAAGACCGTCCAGCGCATGTATGGTTTCGGCGATATTTTTTAAATAGCGACGGAAAGGTTTATCGGTCAACAGAAAGCGCGCGCCGGAATTTTCCAGAACATAGGCAACGGTTTCCGGCGTGGTTTCCGTATTCAGGCCCACCATCACACCGCCGGCCTTCAGTACGGCATAATACGCGCTGACATATTCAAAACCGTTATGCAGCAACACGGCGACCCGGTCGCCCCGTCGCAGGCCTTTATCCACAAAATATCGGGCCAGGCGATTGGCTGCGTTATCAATATCCTTATAGGAATACCATTCACCGTCATACAACGCGGGTTTATCCGGAAAACGCTTACGACTTTCTTCTAAATATGTATGTAACAGAATCATGCAAAGGCTTGTTTAGGGTTAAAAAAAGGGCTGTACCAACAGTATCGGTTTGCTCAAAATCAACACTATCGGACCAGCCCCGGGAAAGGACGGCTATTAATAGTTATAATAAGAATACTTATAGTGGTCGGACTTCATGTCCAGTTCGGCGCAGTTTAAAATGATTCCGAATAAACGTTTTTCAAAATTTTTGTATTCCGCCAGCTTTTCTTTCACGCTTTCCACGTTGGTCTGACCGGCGCGTATAACAAACAGGCCCTGTTCCACATAGCGCGATAGCACAACGGAATCGGACGTTACCATGATCGGCGGCGTATCCACGATCAAAAATCCAAACCGTTCCGCGAGGAATTTGAATAAGTCCGCCGCCCGTTGGGTACCCAGAATTTCCGAGGGATTGGGCACGGCCATGCCGCTGCTCATCAAATACAAATTGGGAATATGGGTCTGCTGGATCACTTTATTGATATTTTCATCATTGATATCCGCCGAGCTGTACAGAAAATCCGCCAGGCCCGGTTTTTTATTACAGGCAAACGAGCTGTGTAGCACACCACGGCGCAAGTCGGCATCCACCAGCAAAGTGGGGATTTTTTGCTGGGCGAATGTTATGGCAAGGTTGGATGCATTGAGCGATTTACCTTCATTGGGATTCAATGAGGTCACAAACAGCGATCGATTGCGTTTATCTTCGTTGTTGAATAACAGTTGCGTACGCAGACTGCGATAGGCTTCGCCCATGGGCGTGGGTGAATAGTCCGCGGTAACCAGTTTAGGATCAATCCGCTTATTTTTGGCGAAGTCTTCCATGGTGATTTCCTTAGTGGTGCCCACCACCGGAATTTTCGCCACCACACGAATGGGAACCGCTTTTTCCAGTTCATCCGCCGTACGCACGGTTTTATCGAAGAAATCCGCCACCAGCACAAAGCCGATGCTGATAATCAGGCCCAGAGCAAGAGCCACAAATCCGTATTTCAGGAAAACCCCCAGCGCGCTCACCCGGGGCGGCGGCACGGCATGGTCGATAATGATGATATCACCCACTTCCACGGCATCGGCCACCTTGGCTTTATTATGACGGATCAACAAGTCGGAATAGACGCCATCGGCCACATTCTTTTTGCGTTGCAACTCGGCATATTGCAGTTCCTTGGCCGGCAACGAGCGGATTTTCCCCTGCTCCTGACGCATCATGGATTCTATGTTTGCCAGCGATTCATCATACTGCGCGAGGAAATTGTTGGCGGTGTAAAGAACCTTCTTTTCCAGATCACGAATTTTCTTTTTGTTTTCCAGCACCGTGGGATGTTCCGGCGCGTAGTTGTTGGCCAACCGGATACGTTCTTCGTTTAACGTGGTGTATTCCGAAGCCAGGGCCGGAACCGTTGGCGAACCGTTGGCCGCCAGCCAGGCCAGTAATTCATTGAGGATACTGTACCGTTCATCTCCGGCGGCCGTATTCAGGCGGGTGATCAGTTCGGACAGCTCTTTCTTTTTTCGCAACACCTCGTTTTTCTGATTTTCGCTGCTGGAGATGCGTGTCACGGCCGCGGTGGCTTCTCCGGCCAGCCCCACATAGGGATTGCGTTCACGGAAGCGTTTCAGCTCTTCCGAGGCGGCGTCCAGGTCTTTTTTGGCCTGCTCCAACTGGGTGGTTAATACAGTCAGGACTTCGCGCGTGTGGTATTTTTTCACATCGATGTTTTGTTGAACGAATTCATCCACCAAAACATTAAGGACTTCCGTGATATAAAAGCGATCCACACCGCTGATTCCCACTTCCATCATGGTTCGCGCCCGATTCTTAAACATCGGTTTAATCGACGCGCGCAACGCTTCCACCGCTTTGGACGATTTTAACAGATGGAAAACGATTTTTTTGTTGTTTTCCCAAAAATTCTTTTTGAAATAAACGGTGAAGCCGCCGTAGCTTAATTTATGATCCGTGGGCACCGAGGTTTCCAAAACCAGTTCCTCGTCGATGGTTTTGGTGGGATCGGTATAGAAAACTTTCAGGTTGTTTTCGTCTTTTTTGATTAAATATTTGCCATATTTCAGCTGGTCGTCCAGCACCACCGAGTCGATCACATTATAGCGGGGCTGGCCACTGACCTGGAACTGGAAATTGGTTTTGTCCACCACACGTTTTAAAAAACTGCGGCTCATGATCAACCCCAGCTTGCTGTCGTTTTGCTGACGACCCCGCGCGCCGCCCACGCTGGTCAGCGCCCGCTTGTCATCAATTTGTAACAGAGCGGAAGCCTTGTATTGTTGCTGCGGCCCGAATTTGAGCGCCGCCAAAAATACAACAACAAAGGTTACGGAAAAGACGGACAGTAAAGTGATTTTTTTACGCTTTAGCAGCCGGATGATCTTCTTTAACTTAAAAGCCAGGTCTCCGCTCGCAGCAGGTACATTGTTATTCATCGATTAAATACCTTTTTTATCTTACGGTTCTTAACAATATCTGATCACGTTGATAGGTATTGTACAAATTCCAGATGGTCACAGAAAGCGTTACCAGCGGCAGGATATCGCGCATGGTATCCCAAACCGTGCGCGCGTCCGGGGAGGGTGTCCAGATTTGATCACCGGACTTAAAGCCCATGGTACGCAATGAGGTGCCTTTTTCGAAAAAAGGCGTCACATCATCCGCAGCCTCTTCGTGGCGGCGTTCCCATTTCATTTCATAGATACCGTCTTCCTTTAATGTCCCGCCGGCCAAATAGACCACATCCCACAGAGAACTGTTGATATCCACATAGTACAACCCCGGTTTGGCGAAACCGCCCAACAGACTTATCCGCACCATCGGTTTAACATAAACATTGGGATATTTAAGATAAATTTTAAACGTTTTTTTCAGATAATTGACCATGTCCGCCGTGGTCATATCCGTAACCTTTACCTTGCCCACAATCGGAAACTCCGCATAGCCGCGGTCATCGATGGGGAAAACCTGATTGAGAAAAGAATTGCTGTCCGGAAAGGTATTGACGTAAATCCCGTCACCGGGGTGAAAAGGTTTATCCGTCCCCTGGGATTGAAAAGCCCACAACGGCATGAGTCCGCTTAAAAGAATCAGTAAAATGAAGTTTCGAATTGTCATGGATATGTCTCTTCTGTTTTTTAGCATGATCTGTAAAACCGATAGCGCTTTTCCCGGGAATTCAGGTCCAGCTCTTTCAGCAGGCGCCAAAGTTTAAAAATACTCACCCGGGTATGTCCGAATTGCTCATGTTTGAGTATTTTTTTTATTTGCCAGGGCGTCACCAACGGATTCTCGGCCACAACTTTTTTTATTTTCTCTGTCAGCGGCAATTCATCAAGCTTGACATCGGTTCTTTCCAGGGGATTGAACACAACACCGGGCGGAACAAATTCCTTCGGCGCCGGGGCGGCCACATTCGGCACCATTTCGATAACCTCGCCGGTATCCATCTCCAACTTTTCATCGCTCTCATGTTCCGCGCCGTCTTCCACCTGGATTTCTTCCTGTTCCGCTTCGCTTGCCGTGCTTTTGGGCACATCACCGGCGCCGGCCACGCCTTCCGTCAAATCCAGAATATCTTCATCGCCGTCAAAGGCCCGGGCGGCTTCTTCCACCGTCTGATAATCTTCCAGAATATGATAAAATTCCAGCATGTTGAACACATCGGCAATTTCCGGAGACATGCATGCCAGCTTGATATCGCCGCCGTGTTCACGGAATTGCTTCACTTCGCCGACAAAAATACCCCAGCCGGCGCTGCTCATATAATGGAGTTCCTTAAAATCGACAATGACTTTAAAAACCTGGCTTTCAAGGATATCCTCAAACATTTTTTCCAGTTGGAAACTGTTTGTCTGATCCACATGACCGCCCAGTTCTACGATCATTATTTCGCCTTGTTTATCGGCAAATTTTGAATCGATTTGTATTTGTGTTGAGCTCATAATACTACTTTTTATATTGGGTACAGCTTCGCCATGTCAGGTGTCATTTTTTTTAAAAAAACATCCTGTAAATGCTTAAATTTTGAGTTTAAAGATTTCGCCATAACTGGAAACATAATTAGTTTTTTATTGAATAAATTTATCTGAAATTACTGCCCGCAGCGGCTTGAATATCGCGCTTACTGACCTTCGCCCAACAAGACGACAAATACCGTTTTCCACAGAATTTTCAGGTTCATGGCCAGGGAATCCGCCTGTTCGATGTATTCGATATCCTTGCGGATTTTTTCCTTAACATCCTCCAGGGTTTCATCATATCCGACGGTAACCTGGGCCAGACCGGTCACGCCCGGCTTGACCTTGAGGCGTTTGGTGTACATGGGGATCTGTTTTTTAAAGGATTCCACAAAAAAGGGACGTTCGGGACGCGGGCCGATAAAGCTCATATCGCCTCGCAGGATATTCATAAGCTGGGGCAGCTCGTCGATACGGGTTTTGCGCATAAAACGCCCCACTTTGGTGATGCGCGGGTCTTCTTTTTGTGCCCAAACCGGACCGGAAAGTTTTTCGGCATCCTGCACCATGGAGCGAAATTTAAAAACGGAAAAGACCTTGCCGTTTTTTCCCACGCGCTGCTGACTGTAAAAAATGGTTCCCGGCGATTCCAGACGAATGGCAATGGCCACAATAACAAAAAACGGCGCCAACAGAATTAGCATGATCAACGCGAAGGTGAAATCCAGGATACGGCGCAAACCGAATTCACCGGTGGTCAGGGTATCGCGAATCACATCGCGAACCACGTGCTGATAGGCGTCATCATAGGCATCGGTGACCACGCGGTAGGCCACGTTTACCTGTTTGCAGATTTCGATTATTTTGGAAAGATGATGCTTTTCGGAAGGTGAAAGGACGATAAAGACCTCATCCACATTTAGGCTGTCAATCCGCTCTTTAAACTCTTCCAGGCCGCCCACAACCGGAACGTTCTTGTAAAAACGGTCTTCCAGTTTTCCTTCGGGACGTATAAACCCCTGGACATTATAACCGAGAGCGGGTGAAGTCAGGATACGATCATACAAACTGGCCGCTTCGTTATTCCAGCCGACGATGAGAACATTTTTATATTTTCGCGATGTATCGTGAACGGAGGCTTCCTGGGCCAGCAAAGACGAACTCCTTCTGTTAGCTCACATCCATATTTTTTTAAGTGCAACGGACAATTATACGTACTATCGTCTAAAAACGGATGTGTTTTACATCAAAAATAAAGTTTATATGAAAATGATCCGCAAAGGAATCAAACAACAAACGTTAGGAAAACAGATGGTTATATTTCAAGAACTTCTTTTTCCTTGGCCTCTAATACGGTGTCTATTTTTTGGATATGGTCATCGGTTAATTTCTGGATACGGTCGAGTTCCACGCTTAATTCGTCTTCGGATATTTCATTGCCTTTATGTAATTTTTTCAAATGATCGTTGGCGTCGCGACGGACGTTACGCACGGCTATTTTGGCATCTTCGCCAAATTTTTTCACCAGCTTCACCAGGT
The DNA here is from genome assembly GCA_003696775.1 of Calditrichota bacterium. GTDB lineage: Bacteria > Calditrichota > Calditrichia > Calditrichales > J004 > J004. Next base: position 3,519 of record RFFS01000201.1, on the reverse strand, counting down.
CTTTGCGTCGCTCTTCGCTTAATTGGGGAATGGGGATGCGAATGATCTGGCCGTCGTTGGCGGGGTTAAGCCCCAGGTCGGCTTTTTGGATGGCTTTTTCAATTTCCGGAAGTAGATTTTTCTCCCAGGGTTGAACCGTCAGCAAACGGGGCTCCGGCGCGGAAACCGTGGCGGCCTGGTTCAGGGGCACAACCTGACCATAATATTCGATGCGCACGGTGTCCAGCAAAGCCGGTGTGGCCCGGCCGGTACGCACCTTGGCCAGTTCATGATGCAGGGCATCAAGGGTTTTATCCATGCGCGTATTGGCGTCGCTGTAAATTTCCTGCTGGTTCATAAATCACCCCCGAACTATTGTACCTATTGATTCACCGTTGACCACACGCAACAGATTCTTTTCCTCATTGAAATTGAAAACAACCACCGGCAGATCATTATCCATGGCGAGGGAAATGGCGGTGGTATCCATCACTTTCAACCCCTTGTTCAACACATCAAGATAAGTGAGTTGATCGTATTTACGGGCATCGGCGGATTTTTCCGGATCGGCGTCATACACGCCATCCACGCGCGTGCCCTTGAGTATGGCGTCGGCCTTAATTTCCACGGCGCGCAGCACACCCGCCGTATCGGTTGTAAAATACGGATTTCCCGTACCGGCTCCAAATATAACGATTTCACCGGCTTCCAGCAACGCCAGGGCGCGATCACGCACAAAGGGTTCGGCAAAGGACGCCATGGGCACGGCGGTCATCACATGCGCGGGTTGTCCGTGTTGCTTCAGGACATCCTTAAGCGCCAGGGCGTTGATGACGGTGGCCAGCATACCCATGTGATCACCGGTTACCCGATCCATTTTTTCCGCCGAGGCCGATAAGCCGCGAAAGATATTACCGCCGCCGATCACAATGCCGATTTGCAGACCCGCGGCCCGCGCCGCGCTGACTTCACGGGCAAAATATTCTAAAATGGCGGGCTGAATGCCCTGTTTGGACGCGCCCGCCAAAGATTCGCCGCTGAGCTTCAGCAGCACACGTTTATAGGCCAATGCCATACTGTTTTATTCTCCGATACGGAAACGGGCAAAACGCTTAATGGCGACATTTTCACCCACTTTGGCCACGGTTTCCGTTAACAGGTCTTTAATCGTTTTATCCGGGTCTTTAACATAAGGCTGTTCCAGCAGAACGACTTCGGAAACATATTTTTCGATGCGCCCCTGGGCGATTTTTTCCACGATATTTTCCGGTTTGCCCTGCTGACGGGCCTGGTCTTTATAAATTTCCATTTCTTTTTCCAGAACGGCGGCGTCCAGGTCTTCACGACTGACGGCCAAAGGGTTGCTGGCGGCAATGTGCATGGCGATGTTGCGGGCAAAGTCCTTAAAATCCTGCGTATTGGAAACAAAATCGGTTTCGCAGTTGACCTCCACCAGAACGCCCAACATGCTGCCCGGATGGATGTAGGCTTCCACCACACCTTCCTTTGCTTCACGGTCGGCGCGCTTCGCGGCTTTGGCGATGCCTTTTTTACGCAACACTTCCATGGCTTTTTCCATGTCGCCATCGGTTTCTTTCAGAGCGTTTTTACAATCCATCATGCCCACGCCGGTTTTCTCGCGTAGTTCTTTTACCATTGCGGCGGTAATCGTTGCCATGATTTAATTCTCCTTTTTAGACGTTTTTTTCGGCTTGGCAGCCGCTTTTTTATCGCCTTCGGCGGCCTTCTTTTCGGCCTGGGCCGCTTCGGCTATTGCTTTTTCCTGTTTCACTTTTTGCTTGGCGTCAATGATGACATCGGCAAAGCGGCTGGCAATCAGACTGATACTTTTGGCCGCGTCGTCATTGGCCGGGATGGGATACTCCACTTCCGTGGGATCGCAATTGGTATCCACCAGGGCAAAAACGGGGATGTTCATTTTATGCGCCTCTTTTACGGCGATATGTTCTTTTTTGATATCCACCACAAACAAGGCGCCGGGCAGGCGCTTCATGTTTTCGATACCGGAAAGCACGCGACTCAGCTTTTCCTTTTCACGATCGATGGTCAACCGTTCTTTTTTGGAAATTTTTTCATAGGTACCGTCGGTGCTCATGTCCTGCAAACGTTTCAGATGCTTAATGGAACGCTTGATGGTGGAAAAGTTGGTCAGCATGCCACCCAGCCAGCGGTGGGTAACATAATATTGATTGCAACGCTGGGCTTCGCTGGTGATGATTTCCTTGGCCTGCACCTTGGTGCCGACGAACAGCACATCGTCGCCGTCCAGAATGATTTGACGGATGGCATCCAGGGCCTTATCCAGGTTGGCTTGCGTTTTTTTAAGGTCTATGATATGAATCCCGTTTTTCTGCATGAAGATATAGGGCTTCATTTTGGGATTCCAGCGACGGGTCAAATGACCAAAGTGGGCTCCGGCAGCGAGTAGCTGCTCCAATGTTACGGCAGGCATAACAACTCCTTTATGTATGGGTTAAACCGCCACCCCGCCAATACGTACCTTTACCCCGGGGGGCACCCCAAGGCCGCTAACGGGATGTGTGTGATATGTTATTACGTAAAAAAAGCCGGAATATATCCGGCTCCGAAAAATTCTATCTTTTTGAAAACTGAAAACGCTTACGCGCCTTGGCCAGACCGTATTTCTTACGTTCGGTCTCCCGCGGATCGCGTGTCAGAAACCCTTCCCGTTTCAATGCCGGGCGGTAATCTTCGGAATAGGCCACGAGGGCGCGGGCGATCCCGAGACGCACGGCACCGGCCTGTCCGCTCAATCCGCCACCGTTTACACGGATGCGAAAATCAAATGCGTTGACATTTTCGGTCACTTCGAGCGGCTGCATAATATCCATAAGCAGGGTTTCACGCTTAAAATAATCCAGCATCTCTTTGCCATTGACCGTTATTTGTCCGCTGCCGGGCGTCATGCGCACGCGGGCCACGGACTGTTTTCTTCTACCGACGGTGATATATTCTTCCATCCATTCAACCTTTAATTTTTGATGTCAAGAGGTTTGGGCTGCTGGGCGGCATGCGGATGTTCTTCTCCGGCATATACTTTCAGCTTTTTCAACATGCGCCGTCCCAGACTGTTTTTAGGCAGCATCCCTTTCACGGCAAACATGATCACACGCTCGGGATGACGCTGTAACATCAGGCGCACGGGAGTGATCTTTTCACCGCCGGGATAACCGGAATGACTGAAATAGGTTTTTTGCTGCATTTTGTTGCCGCTCAGCCGTACATGTTCGGCATTGACAACCACAACAAAATCGCCCATATCATAATGCGTGCCGTAGGTGGGCTTATGCTTTCCTTTTAACACATGCGCCACCTGACTGGCTAAACGGCCCAGCGTTTTTCCGCGGGCATCCACGATGAACCAGTTTTTAGGCTGATCAATCTCTGCTTTTTTTGCAGAATAAGTTTTCAAGAGTGCCTCCAAATATCAACATTGAAACGAGCAGGTAATATAACGAGATCATCCACGCGAATCAAGAGCCCGTTTTTCTTTTTTAT
>RFFS01000200.1 GCA_003696775.1 Calditrichota bacterium | reverse complement strand
GAACGCGGGGTAACCTTCATTCCGCTACGCTCCATTCCGGTTACCCCGCTGATTTAAACTGGTTAGGATGGAATTTACACAAGATTTTTTACTTGACTAAAATAGCAGCAAGTAACATTGTTTATAAATTTTTGAACAATACGTGTACTGCATCTCAATAAAGTAAGCGATAAATCAAAATGAAGTGATTTTATGCCTATTACTTCATATACTAAACGTTTGCGAACAAACCCGGAGACCCCATGCGTGCCTTACTCATCAGTGCCTTAACCCTGTTCCTTCTGACGGCGGCCTGCCAAAGCCCGCATATCGAACAAGAATTTGCCGCCGGTCTGGAAAAAATTCGCGGCCAATACGCCCCGGACGCCAGCCTGGCCCTTTGCAATGCCGAAGTCCGCAAAAACGGCCGGGGGTGGTCGTTGGTCGGCGAAACCACTGTTCCCCGGGCCGCCGCGGCCCTGCGCGCCCTGGCCGACTCACTGCTGCACAACACCTACACGGACAGCCTGAGCGTACTGCCGGCCGCTTCGCTTGGAGACAGCAATTGGGCAATTGTCCGGGTGAGCGTGGCGCATTTACGACGCGCGTCCCGGCATTCATCGGAACTGATCGATCAGGCCATTATGGGACGTGTGCTGCGTCTGCTCAAAAAAGACGGAGGCTGGTATCTGACGCAAACCCCTTACGGATACATCGGCTGGGTCAATGGAAAGTCCTTAACACGCAGCGATTCGGCAGGGGTGGCCCGCTGGCAACAGGCGTCTTTGTTACGGGTAAACAGCTTCGACGCGCTTATTTACAGCCAACCCGACAACACTTCGTTACCGGTTAGCGACGCCGTGTTCAATATGCGCGTGCGAAAAGTAAAATCCCGGGGCGCCTGGACGAAGGTTGCCCTGCCCGACGGGCGCACAGGCTATATCGCCTCATCGGCGGTTAAGCCGGCTCATATCTATCCCAGGGCTGGTGGTCGTTCCATCACCCAAACCGCCCGGCGCATGCTGGGTGTTCCTTATTTATGGGGGGGCAATTCCAACAAAGGCAACGACTGTTCCGGATTTACCCAAAATGTATTTTTAGCTCATGGCATTCAACTACCGAGGGACGCGCGCCAGCAAGCCCTGAAAGGTCAACCGGTGGACCCCGGCGCGGATTTTTCCAGGCTGCGCCCCGGCGATCTGCTCTTTTTCGGCAAACCGGGTAAAATCACCCATGTGGGCATCAGTCTGGGCGGCCCGCGTTTTATCCATCAGGCCGGTGATGTTCACATCAACAGCTTTGATCCGGCGGACTCGCTGTATAACCCGGCGCGTCGTAAGGCTTTTCAGTTCGCGCGCAGAATATTAAAGGACGATCAATAACATGGCTTTTAAACTGCATATCGAAACCCGACGGCTCTTTTTGGCGCACACCTGGACCATTGCCCGCAATTCCAGCGATTATAAGGACAATGTTTTTATTGCTCTGGAAAAAGACGGCATCACAGGCTTTGGGGAAGCCGCGCCCAATGTGCGCTACGATGAAGACGCCCAACGCACCACGGAACGCATCCAATCGGTAAGCGCTCTGCTGGAACAAACCGATTTTTTTCATTATGAAAATCTTATCCGGCGGGTTCGTCAACAGATCACCGACCAAAATTGCGCGGTTGCCGCCATCGACATGGCGCTGATGGATTGGCTGGGCAAGGCGCTCAACGCGCCGTTATACCGCATCTGGGGACTGGATCCGGCCGATACGCCGCCCACCTCCTATTCCATTGGCATCGATACGCCGGCAAACATGCAACAGAGGGTGCGCGAACGCGGGGAGATGGCTGTATATAAAATCAAACTGGGCAGCGAAAACGACCGCGCCATCATCGAGGCCATACGCGCCGTAACGGACAAGCCTGTCCGCGTGGATGCCAACGAAGGGTGGAAGGACAAGCACCAGGCTCTGGAAAATATCCGTTGGCTGGCCGGCCACAACATTCAGTTTGTGGAACAGCCCATGCCCGCCGCCCAACATGAGGATATGGTGTGGCTTAAGGAACGCAGCCCGCTGCCGCTTATCGCGGATGAAGCCCTGCATACCACGGCCGATATTCCGCGCATCGCCGACGGATACCACGGGATTAACATCAAATTGATGAAATCAACGGGTTTGCAGGAAGCCCGACGGATGATCCATACGGCCCGGGCCATGGATATGCGGGTGATGCTGGGTTGCATGGTGGAAAGTTCTCTCGCTATCAGCGCCGGTGTTCACCTGGCTCCGTTAACCGACTTTGTGGATCTGGATGGCCATATGCTGTTAGCGGATGATCCCGTTCGGGGACTTTCACTGGATAAATCCGGACGTATTTTACCCTCCGATCAACCGGGACTGGGTGTGGTTATGGATTAAATGCACCTCCTTTTCATCCCCGAACGTGTGGTACCGGTCACCCCTGCTTAAACAGAAACCGCTACATTAACCCAACGATACGGGCACCCTCCATAATTGTGCGCTTATCGCTTTTTATAGCTCATTTTTTATCAAACCGCTACGATTATAGCGGTTATCCATACTGAAATTGCAATACAGGAGCCTTTTTTATGTTAAAACGCATCGCTCTTTATTTAAGTCCGATACTCATGTTCACTTCCTGCGAACTGCCTCAACCCCAGGACCTGGTGCCTCCCGTTACGCTGTTGATTTTCCCATACGACGGAGCAGTTATCTCACAAAATATTCAGGCGCGTATCGAAGCCACCGACACCGATGCCATTTCCGAAGTGGCCCTCTATCTGGACGGTGAGCTGGTCGGCGTTTCCTCCACCAAACCGTATCTGATCGATTTGAATATCAGCGGTAAGCAGGACAAACTGGAGCACGTGGCTCAGGCAACGGCCACGGATAAATCGGGTAATGTGGGCTATTCTCCATTGGTGCGTTTTATCATCAGCGATACGGAGGATATTATTCCGCCGACGGTAACCATCCTGTCTCCGCAAGGCGGCCAAACGGTTTCCGGCACGGTGCGCATCAGCGCACAGGCCAAAGATGAACGTTCCATCCAGAAAGTAGCTTTTTTCGTGGATGGCGATTCCATCGGTATCAGCGCCGCTTACCCCTATAATTTTGACTGGAATACCGCAGCCTGGGCCGATTCTTCCGCCCATGTGCTGTACGCCAAGGCCTTTGACGGCGGCAATAACACAGCCATTTCGGCCACCGTTACCGTAAATGTGTTCGCCAATGACGATCAGGTCCCCCCTTCCACGGCCATTACCTATCCTCTCGCCGGGCAATTGGTACGCGATACGGTTACCGTGCGCGCCGAGGCCAACGACAATAAAGGTATTCAAAATGTGGATTTATATGTGGACGGCGCCTATTACGCCACGGACACCGAGGCCCCCTATGCATTTGAATGGGATACACAACCCTATGCCGACGGCCAAAGCCACAGCCTGTTCACCAAAGCCTACGACATAAACGGTAACGTTTCCCAATCGTTGGTGGTGGCCGTCACCACTCCCAGTGACAGCGTTACCGATGTTACAGAGCCAACGGTATTTATGGCCAGCCCCTTACCCGGTCAGGTAATTTATCAGCCGGTTACGGTTGCGGCCGAGGCTACTGATGACGGTACCATTACCAAAGTCGAATTTTATCTTGATGGTTCCCTTTTATTTACGGATACCACACACCCCTATAATTTCACCTGGGACCCATCGGCTATCGCCGACGACAAAAATCACAGTTTATACGCCCGCGCCTATGACAGTGGCGGTAATGCCGCGGTGACGGCCCTGACAACCGTCTTCCTTTCCACAGGCAACTCCCCGGATATCACACCACCCACGGTTGCTATAACGTATCCCGGCGGCGGACAATTTGTTTACGGTACAGTGAACGTTACCGCTGAAGCCAGCGATGATGACGGCGTGGCTTATGTGGAACTTTTTGTGGATGGCGAGAAAATTTTACAGGATGATACGGCGCCTTACCGCTTTAACTGGGATACCGCGCCTTACGCCGATAACAAAGCACATCCCCTTTACGCCAAAGCGTATGACAACAGCGGCAACACCAGCACCACGGGGGTTATCGAAGTAGTGGTTACCAACAACAATTCCGATGATCTGACACCGCCGACGGTGAATGTGTTATTTCCGGTTGCCGGTTCCACCGTATCCGGTACGGTGAATGTCTCCGCCGATGTTACAGACAACGTCGCCGTATCTTCCGTGGAGTTTTATATTGACGGGGAATTGAAAAGCACCGACAGCGCGGCGCCCTACGTCTATGCATGGAACACCGCGCCTTATGCCGACAATCAGGTTCATACGGTCTATATCAAAGCCTTCGATGCATCCGGAAACAGCGCGACCTCGGCTGTGATCAATGTGACGGTGGTTCCCTGATAAACGGTTATTAATATTTCAGCGATACCCGGGCCCCGTTAACGCGGGGCTTTTTTATTTTTGGGGAGTGGACCAGCGACGGATCATACGTATCACCTGTCCGGCGGCAAATGCCGCGGAAAAGCCATTATCTATGTTGGCAACCATCACGCCGGGCGCGCAGGAATTCAGCATACCCAGCAAGGCGGAAAGGCCCTTAAAACCGGCGCCATATCCCACGCTGGTGGGCACGGCAAAAACCGGACAATCCACCAGACCGCCCACCACACTGGGCAACGCGCCTTCCATACCGGCCACCACCACTATGGCCGCCGCTTTTTGCAACATTTCCATGCGCTGAAGCACCCGATGCAGGCCGGCCACGCCCACATCGGCCTGACTATGGTAGGGCATACCCATGGCCCGGCAGGTAGCGGCTGCTTCTTCCACAACCGGCACATCGCTGGTTCCCGCGGAAAGAATCAGAATAAACGGTTCATCAGGATGAACCGGCTCACGCGGCGGAGCGTTCAGGATCATGGTGCGGCCGCTTTCATTGAACAGAGCTTCGGGAAAGGCGGCTTGCAAGGCGCGTAGTTGTTTTTTTCTTAAGCGGGTAAACAGTACGGTTTCCCTGCGTCCGCAATATTTCTCCGCGATATGGAGCAGGTGCGCTTTCTTTTTGGGCGCCGCGTAAATCACCTCAGCCAGACCGTTGCGCAGCAAACGATGATGATCGGGCACATGCAGAGGGTTGGCTTCCATGTGCAGAGGCCCGGCTTTTAATTGGCGATAGACTTCTTCCACCGTTTGCTTGCCGGACTCGATATCTTCCAGCAAGCGATGCAGATATTCGGCATTCATTTATCCGCGCCTCCCATACGATAGCCGCCCATATCCAGGGTAACCCAGCGATAGCCCAAAGCGCGACCCTTTTCGTTCAACGTTTCCGCACAGGCAACCACGCGCGTCATTTCCCGCTCCGGGCACTCCACACGCAAAAAATAACCGTTATCCGCGGCATTGATGCGCACCCGGTACAAAGACAACCCCGCCTTTTTGAGCAACGCTTCCATTTCGGCCACATCCCGTAAACGCTTTTCCGTAACGGTTACGCCATGCGCCAAACGCGATGCGAGGCAGGGGCTGGCCGGTTTATCCGCCAGGGAAAGTTTAAAGCGGCGCATACAGGCGCGGATCGTTTGTTTGTCCAAACCCGCTTCGGCAAGGGGAAAGCTTACCCCCTTTTCCAGTGCCGCGCGATGTCCGGGCCGCTCATCATACCGGTCATCGGCGTTATAGCCGTAAACCACATGTTTCAAGCCGGCGCGACGCGCTTCTTCAAAGGAAAGATCGAACAATTCATATTTGCAATGATAACAACGGTCGGCATCATTACGAGTGTAAAGAGGATTGTCCAATTCGCCGCTTTCCCGGATAATATGAGGCGTTCCCAGTTCACGACAAAAATCACGCGCGTCCAGCAGATCATTCATGGGCATGCTCGGGCTGGTGGTGGTCAATGCCGCCACCCGGCCCTGTGCGCCGGCGGCCTGCACGGCGGCATACAGCAGCAACGCGCTGTCCACCCCTCCGGAAAAAGCGACCAGTAAGCCGTCCCGCGTGAGAGGCATTAATTGATGGAGCAATGTTTGCCACCGGGTATCGGTATTTTCTATTTCCAAAGTCGGGTATGTTTGGTTTGGCATCATCGTATTTAATATTAGCACCCAATGGGGCTTTGTTGTATTTTCACGTCCCAAAAAGCACAAGGTAAAAAAAATAATGGATTTTCTCTATTTTGATTGCGTGGGCGGCGCTGCCGGCGACATGATACTCGGCGCGCTTACCGACGGACTGGTACCGTTGGATCATGTTCGACAGGAATTGCATCGTCTGAAACTGGCCGGTTTTCATCTGGAATCGAAGCGGGTGTTCCGGCATCATATAGACAGCCACAAGGTAACGGTGCGCGTCACGGAGAAGGAACCGCCACATCGCCACCTGAAAGATATCCTGACACTCATCGATAATAGCGACCTGAGCGTATTTGTTAAGCGGGAAAGCCGGGCCCTGTTCACACGCCTGGGGGAGCAGGAAGCGCGCGCCCACCGCATGGAACCGGAAAAGGTGCACTTTCACGAAGTGGGTGCCATCGATTCAATTGTGGATATTGTGGGCACCTGCATCGCTCTGGAATATCTGAATGTTTCACGGATATACGCCTCGCCGTTACCGGTGGGATCGGGGGTGTTTCGGGCCGCGCACGGTGTTTTGCCAACGCCGGCACCGGCCAGCCTGCGTTTGATGCACGGTTTTCCATTAAAACGAACCTCTGTTCATGCCGAACAGGTAACCCCTACCGGGGCCGCGCTGATCACCCATTTTGCGGACGGGCCGCTCCCCGACGGTTTGGAGTTTATTGTTCACAACCACGGCTTGGGCGCGGGAGATAAGGATTTTGCCGAGGTACCCAATTTTATGCGTGTCTGGCGCGGAACGATTCGCGAAGCGGATCATGCCGTCACCGAAACCGTGCAGGAAATCACCTGTGATGTGGATGATATGAACCCGGAACATGTGCCTTTTATAGCGGATGTGCTTTTAAAACATGGCGCGCTGGATGTTAGCATCACGCAACAAATTATGAAACAGGGCCGGCCCGGCTTCCGCCTGACGGTTTTATCCGCGCCGGACAAACGCGTGGCATTGTCCGAACTGTTATTCAAACACACAACCACCATCGGACTGCGCTACCATACGGTTACCCGCCGTGTTTTGCCCCGGGAAACCGACATCCGAAACTCACCCTGGGGCGATGTGGCAATCAAAAAAATTCACCAGCCTGACGGCTCTGTCCGCATCGAACCGGAATACCGCAGTTGTCAGGCATTGGCCGAAAAACATAACATCTCTATCCGCGATATTCAAAGCATGTTAAGAGCGTTGTTCAACCAAACTTAAAGCCTATTTACCCTGCATCCTTTTTTGAATGGCGTCCAGCCGGTTGCGGGCCCAACGATGGCTGTTCTGATAGTCACGCATATCCAGCACCTGTTCGAATTTTCGGCGTGCCTGATCATATTTTTTCAACCGTTGATAGATATAGCCCATCTGCAACAGCGCATAAACCTTGTAACGTTCCAGGCGTTCTTCCATGGGCCCGGAAAGCGGTTCCAACGCCTGTTGATAATGCGCCAGGGCTTTGTCGTACAAATGCATGCGGCTGTATATCTGCCCATATCGAAAATGGACAATGCGCATTTTATGTGCAGGATAAAACGGCGCGCCTTCCCGTATCCTTTTTTCATAACGACGCGCCAGGGTCAATGCGGTGTCGGTTTTTCCAAGACTAATGGCCATGCTGGTCCGCCACATCAAAAAAATGGGATTGACGGGATAACTACGGGATAAATCCGTCATTATCTCATAAGCCTCGGATATCCGTTTCTCACGGGTATAGAGGATAACGCTGTACATGTATGCGGCCACGCCCCGGGCAAACAAACCCTTTTCCGCCGTGCGTTTCAGATCGTCCAGGCCGCGTTTTTTATCCCCGTCCGGATATATGAGAAGCAACGGTTTAAGCAGAGGGTATTTTTTGGGAATGATATCCGCGTAATATAAATACAGGCCGCTGCCAAAGCCGGCATCGGCAATATTCCAACGGCCGTCAATGGCCTTTTCTATCCCGGAGATCGCTTTACGACCGGCCAACGCGGCGTAAAACCATTGTTCACGCGTAACATGCATAATGGCCTTAAAGCCCTCGGCGGCGTTAATATAAAATTCCGCCACTTCCCGCACTTCCGGATTGGCGTCAAAACGTTCCAGCTCATCGATCAGGCTGTCCAGAGCCGTAACAAATAATCCGTCATATTTGGGGTTGTAAATATCGGTGAGTATCCGCATCCACAGGGCAATGGCGTCGATGAACAGCCCTTCGGGCCGATCCGGATGCGCGGTCTGATAGCGGACATGCGCCTGACGATACGCGTCAAATTCCAGATTATAAATGTGATCCAGCATCGTAAGCAGCGCTTCCTTTTCCGGAGGCTGCCACATATCATCATTCAGAGTGGGTGCGGCGTAAAGGCCTGTTGCACAAACAAGCACCGCCAGGGTTATCCATTGTCGCATAGTGTCAATTTATGAAATATTCCATTACGGTGACGGGTATAAATCCTTTTTTTGGCATACAACGTCTGTAACGGATAAATTATCCCTTGGTTGATTGAACAAAACTTTGGAGGAAGGAGCAACCGATGCCCGAAGTAACCTTATTCACCAAAATTATTAACCGGGAAATACCCGCCGATATCGTTTACGAAGATGATTTGGTTTGCGCGTTCCGCGATATCAATCCGCAGGCGCCCACACACATTTTAATTGTCCCCCGGCAACCCATTCCAACGGTGGATGACGTCACCGAAGCCGATGAACCCGCCCTGGGCAGGCTATTCACCGCCGCGGCGCGCATTGCCCGGAAAGAAGGCATCAGCGAAAACGGATATCGCCTTATCATTAACTGCCGCGCCCATGGCGGACAAGAGGTGTACCATCTGCACATGCATTTACTCGGCGGACGCAAGCTGGGCCCCATGCTGGCCCGATAACCATACGCTATCAAATGGAAATCGCCCGTGGATGAAATTATCATCACCGAAGACGGCAGCCCCACCCTGTATTCGCCGGCGTATAACCAAACTTACCATTCGCGACACGGCGCCGTTAATGAAAGTCGTCACGTTTTTTTGGAAGGATGCCACATTCCCCGGCGGGCCGCGGCGCGGCGTACCACGCGGGTTTTGGAAATCGGCTGGGGTACGGGCCTCAATTTTTGGCTGACGGCACGCGTTTTTCTGGATCATAACACTCATCTTGAATATTGGGCGTTGGAAAAAGACTGGCCGGAAGCGGCTTTGCTATCGCAACTGAATTTGGGCGCATTATGCGGAGTGCCCGGCCCGTACCATGCCTTTTTAGCCTGGCGGCAAAAGCAGGAACGGCACACGTGCGCGCCCGCCCGCTTTGAAAGCGTCAACCTGAAACTAAACGTTTTTTGGCGGGAAGCCGGGCAGGTAAGCTGGCCGGGGCACTACTTCGACGCCGTCTATCTCGACGCATTCAGTCCGGACGTCAACCCGGAATTATGGACGACCGACTACATGGGGCAACTGGCCCGGGCCATGAAACCGGGCGCCATTCTGGCCACTTACAGCGCGCGACGAACGGTTCGCGAAGCCTTAAAACAGGCAGGATTGCGGGTCGAAAAACGACCCGGCCCGCGGGGAAAACGCGAAGTTTTAAGGGCTTTTAAGCCTTAAGTGATTAAAAAACAATCATTTTTATGTTTTTTTCTTATCCTCAACAAAACGCATTCCGAAATTATCAGAACGTTAGCCAAAATGAGATTTTAACATGGTCCCCGTATCCGTGCTTATTCTGGGCCAATGTCCGGAAGAAAATAATTTATTAAAATCTTATCTTTCCGATTCGAGTTGGCATAGTTATGCCGTCACCGATGCCTTTGACATTGACGAAGGCTTGCATCATATTTCTGAAATTCATTTTGACGTGATTCTACTGGACCTTTCCGTAAAAGGCGGATTTACTCTTTCCGAATTAAACCGTTTACAAAACAATCATCCGGAGATACCCGTTGTGGCCATTACCGACGGTGTTGATGAAGCCACCGCGCGGGAAGTTTTGCAACACGGCGCGCAGGACTATCTGGAGCGTTCGACCATTCATTCACAGATGCTGGACCGGGTTATCGCGTTCAGCATGGAACGCATCCAATACAAAAATCGATTACGAAAAAAGGAAAAACAGCTTATTACCATCACACAAAACAATCGTGACGGCATGGTGATCGTTGACGAACATAATCATATACATTTCATTAATCCCGCCGCGGAAGCCATGTTGTATCCTCTGACATCCGATCAACACTTTCCCTGGGCACTGAAAAATCGTTCCACATTCACCAAAACCATACAAAAAGATGCGGCCCAACAAATTCTGGAAATCCACGCGACACCCATCGAATGGGAAGACAAGATTATGCGGCTGGTAACCCTGCGCGATGTTACCGCCACGACACAGGCTGAAAATCTTAAAAAAGAAACGGATGATTTGAAAAAACTAAAAGATATGGCCGCCGGAATCGCTCATGAATTTTCGCAACCGTTGCAGGTTTTGACGGGTACTCTGGAGATTATGGAACAAGCCGGTCATCAACCGGAACGCATTGCGAAATGCCGACTCATGAGCGAACGGATCGTGAGTCTGGTAAACGCTCTGCGTGATATTACCCACATCCGTATGCGGGACTATCTGGACTATCAGATCATGGATATCCGGGCTTCGTCGGAAAAACCGCTCAACCTGCAATAATCTCTTCCTTTAGGAATCCGGTTCGCCTTCTTCGATGCGCACCAGCCGTAACCAATACTTATGATATTTTTCCAGACGCTTCAGGTCTTTTTCCCGCAAAGTGGACAGGCGTTGGATATTCATATTGTCGGTTAAATCGGCCAGTTTGATTTTTCGCGCCAGCGGATTGTCTTCCAATCCATGGATATACGCTTCATAACTCTGCTCCGGCAAATGGGTCAGCAAGCGTACCGCCAACAGCACATCCACGCTGAATCCTTCCGCCCGCAACCGTTCTTCCGTCCAGTCGGAATCTTCCAGTACATCATGCAGCAGGGCGGCCACTTTCCCTTTCATGGTGGCCATGTGCATCATCACACGCAGGGGATGTAAAATATAGGGTTCGCCGTTTTTCTGTTTTTGGCCCGCATGGGCGTCCAGAGCGATACGCAACGCCTTTTCAAGATCATCCATTGTCCGTTTCCTTATAACGCAGGGCCAACAAAGTGACATCATCGTGGGGTTTTTGCGGATGACAATGCTCATGCACGGCCCTGACAATCCGTTCGCTTAAAGCCGACACATTTTCCATGCCGGGTGTATGCATCAATTGTATAAGATTGTCTTCGCCATATTCCCGTCCGTCGGCATTGCGGGCTTCCACCACGCCATCGGTATATAGCAACAACACATCGCCGGGCTGAAAAGAATGGCGCTGGGAATGGTAATCGTAATCGATGATGCCAATGGCCATGCCGGTGGAAGACAGCGGGCTCACCTTAAAGGGACGGCGCAGTAAAAATTGCGGATTATGTCCGGCGCTTATGTATTCGATTTGCCCGATCCGTGTATTTATTTTAGCAAGAAATATGGTGATAAAACGGTCGGTAGTGGACAGATCGATGATTTTACGGTTCAGCTTGCGCATGATCAGCGCCAGATCGGCGGTAAAATCCAGATAGGCTTTTAGCATGGCGTGCAGCGTGGAAACCAGCAAAGCACCCGGCACGCTTTTGCCCGATACATCGGCAATGGCCACAACGGTTTCATGTTCGTTAAGCGGCACCACCGTGTAAAAATCGCCGCCAACGCCCTGGCACGGTATATAGCGTCCCGCCAATTCCAGATGGGGTATATAGGGCAGCTTTTCGGGGACGATCAGGCGTTGAATTTCCGAGGCCACGGCGATCTGGCTTTTTATCTTTTCATTTTCCAGAGCTTTATACAGCAAACGTGAATTTTCTATGGCCACCGCCGCCTGTCCGGCATAAATGGTGAAGGTTTTCAGGTCATGTTCGTTAAAAGGTTTGCCGTCAAAGCGATTCAGAGCCTGAACCACGCCGATTAGCCGTCCCCGGTGGCTCATGGGCACGCATAATATGCTGCGTGTGCGAAATCCGCTCCGTTTATCAAAGGAATGATCAAAACGGGGATCATTATAGGCATCGGCAATTAACAAGGGTTTGCCATTTTGGGCCACGGTTCCGGCAATCCCCTGCCCCGGCTTGATCTTAAATCGTTTCACCTGTTTACCGCGCGGCCCGAGCGCCACACGAAATTCCAAGTCCCCCTGTTCGGTCATCAGCATAAGGGAAACCGCTTCCACAGCCATCACATCCATGGCTTTTTCCATAATCGTTTCCAGCAAATGCTGAATGTCGCCGCCACTTTCCATGGCGCGGGTTACTTCCAGTACGGTGGATATTTCCTGCAGCAACCGCTCTGTTTTTTGGGAGGAGCGTTGAATTTCATTCATCAGGCGGCGCGCGTTCCATTGCGAAGCCAGGTAGCGTACGATCAGCCGCGCGGTTTGTTTTTCAAATTCATTGGGCGGACGACCGTGGGCGCCGAGGGCCAGAAAACCATACGTGGTGTTACCAAAGCGGATAGGATATAAATGATCGATTTCGAAATGATTGAACAATTCCTTCGCGTGGGGCTGGTCGTCCAGCGCGCCCCTAAATAATGCCTTAGGATAAAAGTTGAGCCATTCCACTTCCCGTGCCCGGTAGAAGGGCAACCATTCTTTTTCCGGGAAACTGAACACCGGCTGCAACGTCCGGGCCTCGATAAGAGGCAAAACAAGCACATACTTGTAATTAAACAAGCGACGATAATAGGCCAACAGTTCGTTAGGGTCTTCCTGAAGTTGGTCATAAACCGTCGTGTTCCGTATATCCTGTGTAATCATAATCTAAATTGATATATGAGTGAACAATTCAAAATTTTGTAATCCGGCATGTTTAGCCCCGGTGAATTTTCGTTACAAGGTCCTTATCACCGGCATAATACACCGTTGTGGTATATTTTTATTTGGCATGTGAAAAACCAATTTACTTTATAAATCGATAAAGTGGTAATGTAAACAACCTGTCAATTAAGCGGTTTGTCCGGGAAAAAACCGGCATCACCTAAATTTTATTTTATCAGAATGTAACAGAAAGTCAATCATTTACAAAATGGAAAAAGTCAATGTGCGATCCATGATCCGAGAGAATCAGGATGCGCACAATATAAAGAGCGCATAACATCCCCTGCCGCCAACCCCACAATTGAAGGCGTGGCTTAGCTCTACTTAGCCATCACCTCATCAGGGTCCCTATGGAATTAACCCACGATTTTAATCGTGGGTGGCATGGCTTACGCATGGTAATCCAAACCGATGCATCGGTTTTATTGGATGGGATTCTTCACTTTGTTCAGAATGACAGGGGGTAATGTCAAAATTCTTTGTGTCTTGGCGACTTTGTGGTGAAAAAATAATACTAACAGGAAAGGGTGAAGCGTCGTTACGCCCGGAAGGGCGGGGGGTGAGGAATCCGATGAATCGGATTCACTTAGGATTTGGATTGTTGCCGTGCCCACGACTGAAGTCGTGGGTTAGCTCTACTTAGCCATCACCCCATCACGGACCCTACGGAATGAACCCACGATTTTAATCGTGGGTTGTGAACCATTGGCATACTTCGCAAAACCGATTCATCGGTTTTTAGCGGGGAGGGGATGCCTCGCTATGCCCGGAATGACAGAGGGTGGAGACGGTGTCCGATGTCTTATCCCCTCACAAAGAATAAGAGAACCCATCCTCCCCCTCAATGGATGCCCATTTCTTTCAGCAGAGTATCCGCCCCGGCCACATAGCGTAATATCCACAACACATAACGGATATCCACGGCAATGGAACGGCTGTAACGTGTACTGTAAGCATAATCATTGATGGTACCTTCAAACGCCCGGTCAAAGTTCACGCCAATTAATCGACCGTTGGCGTCCATAACCGGACTGCCGGAATTGCCGCCGATGGTGTCGCAATCGTATAAAATACATACCGGCACGCTTTGTATGGCCGGATTGTAAAAAACGCCGCTGTTATGTTTGTCAATAGCTGTCAATAAAGCTTCCGGAGCGTTAAAAGGCGCTTGACCGGTATATTTTTCCAGAATGCCCTGCAAAGCGGTCATGGGCGCGAGATACACCGCGTCCGCGGGATGGGAACCCCGGATATGGCCATATGTCAACCGCAAGGTGCCGTTGGCATCGGGAATAAAATTATGTTTCAACCACTTTTTACGGGCCTGGTTGTACAAAGGCTGCAAACGGGAAAGCGCCCCGCCGTCCAGTCGGTTTTGTTCGCGCAGGGCGCGTATCACAGGCTCCAGTTGCCACCGTAAACGGATGAACGCATCTTGTGACGCAGCTACCATGGAGGAATCGCTCTCCAGCATTTTATCGAGGACATCCCTTTGGTATATCCGGCTATGCGCATAAAGATGATCCACAAAATTTTCCATGGAACCGGACCGGCGGATGTCCTGCTCCAATTCGCGAAGCGTGGAATAGTTTTTAACATCCGGTAATTGATACAAACGGCGCAGGATTTCCGCCAGCATGGCTTTGTCCGTTGGCATATAAAAATTTTCCGTGCGGCGAAGCGCGGCCTGCCGTGTCCGTTTCCAGTTACGTTCCATATAGGCGCTTTCCCGTTCAAGATCGGGCTTGGCTCTTTCCCGGGCGGCTCCGATCACTCTGCCGGCCCAGTACAGGGCATGCACATCGCTGCGTAACCGTTCCATCCAGAAAGCGAGCGGCTGTCGTTGGGCCCGGGCGGCATACAGGCTGTCCAAAGCCTTGAAAAGCGGCGCGGTTTCAGGCCATTTTTCCCGAATGGCCGTTTCTTCCCCCCGGCGACGCGCGGTCAGGTCCAAACGATTCATACCCTGCAAGCGGCCGCGGTAACGTTTTTCAAGATTCGCCAGCGATTTGATGCGTGACAAATGCTTCAGCGCCACACCCCGATCATCGGCGCTGATTTTTTCCATTGTGGCGATCATCCATTGATACCAGGCCAGCCGTTGCGGCAGATGCGCCTTTTCTTCAAAATTCAGGAACGCCGAGCCGCGGTTACGATAGCTGCGCCCCGGATATCCCAATATAAAGACGAAATCATTTTCATTTACCCCTTCGGGATTCACCCGCAGATGCACAGCGGGGCGATACGGCACATTTTCCGGCGCGTATTCCGCCGGCTGACCATTCGGCGCCACATAAGCGCGTAAAAAAGAAAAATCCCCCGTATGGCGCGGCCATTCATAATTGTCGATATCGCCGCCAAATTCGCCTATGGCGCGCGGCGGGATATAAACCAGACGGATATCTTTCAAAAAGGTATAGATGAATAAAACATATTGCTCGCCTTTGAACATCTCGGCAATTTCGGCGCGCTTGCCGGGATGGGCCTCTTCCGCGCGGGCGGTGAGGGTCTTGATACGTTTCTCCAACGCTTTCTGACGTTCCAACGGCGCGGTAATCGCATCCAGTCCGTCCAGCACTTCCGCGGAAACATCCCGGTAAGATTCCGTGATACGCACCGTATATCCGCGGGCGGGTATTTCCCGGGCCCGGCTATCGGCTAAAAATCCATCCCGGATGTAGTCATGTTCTGCGTCGCTGGCCAGGTTGGCGGCGCGAAAAGCGCAATGGTGATTGGTGATGATCAATCCCTGATCGGAGACAAAGGAACCCGTGCATCCGTTGACCCTGACCACGGCATTAATCAAACTGGTGTTACCGGGATTGTACACCGTTTCATTCGTCAGATGTAACCCTTTTTCCTGCAGCCGAAGCCCGTCGATCATGGGTAACGGATACATGCCCTCATCGGCAAACAGAGAAACAACCGAAATATGTAAAATCAGGATAAGCCAGTTAAGCCTTTTCATTTTCCACTCCGTGGTTAGAACAGTGATGCGCAATATACATAAGCCTTTAAATCCGCTCAAGCCGGACACGGGACACTTTCCCTTCCCGGCAGTAAAAAAGGGATGTATCGGTTTGATTTTAAGGTTAATTTCCTTTAATTACAGACATACGCAAAACAAAGAAAATCCCATGCCGCAAAACCGACTAACCGTAATATTCATCATCGCCTTTCTCAATCTTGTGGGATTTGGTATCATCATACCGATATTACCTTATTATGCCAGCGCTTATGGTTTGGACGCGGCCATGATCGGCGTGTTGATCGCGGTTTATCCGGCGGCGCAACTGGTGGCCGGTCCGGTTTTGGGCCGTTTATCCGATCGCTATGGCCGACGTCCGGTTTTAATCGCCACGGTATGGATCAATACGGCGGCGTTTGTGTTGTTTGCGCTGGCACCCAATGCCTGGGCACTGTTTCTCAGCCGGATTATCTCCGGTCTGGCCATGGGCAACAGTTCCGTTCTGGAAGCCTATATCAGCGACATCAGCGAAGGCGCCGAACGAACATCCTATCTGGGTCGCGTAGGCGCGGCGCTGGGATTGGGTTTTATTATCGGCCCGGCCCTGGGCGGCGCTTTTTCCGGCTCGGGGTACGCCGTGCCCGCTTTTATTGCCGCCGGTCTCAGTGTCATCAATGTCTGGGCCATCTGGCGTTGGTTGCCGGAATCCAAGTCGGAACGCCCGGCCCGCCAGCGTTACGCGCTATGGTCGTTGCAACAACTGCGCAACGCGTTGCAAACCCCCATGATGGGCCGCCTGCTCTTTACCCGTTTTATGTTCAGCCTGGCCTTTTCCACCTTCACCACCATATTCGCCCTGTTTGCCCAACAGGTGCTCAGGCTCAATTCCGTTCAAACCGGTTATATGCTGGCCTACGCCGGTTTTTTAATGATTTTGGTCCAGGGGATTTTGGTAGAACGGCTGGTCAAACGCCATAACGAGGGCCATTTAATATTCTATTCCATGCTGTTGATGGTGGCGGCATTATGCGGGTGGGCGTTTTCTGACAACGTGTGGAAAGTTGTGTTGGTAATGATTCCCCTTTCCGTTGCCGCGGGCATTTTCCGCACGGTTATAACCAGCAGCCTGACACGGGTCAGCCAACCGGATGAGGTGGGCGGCGTGCTGGGTTTGTCACTTTCGGCGGATAGCCTGACACGCGTCATCGCGCCTTCCATGGGCGGTTTTTTAATGGTTTCCCTGGGTGCGGCCTGGCCGGCTCTGAGCGGCGCTCTGTTTCTGTTGCTGTTGCTGCCCGGCGCCTTCCGTCACTTTGTTAAAACCGACAATCCGGTGTTCCGCACGCAAAAGGAAACAAGCTGACCATGTCATGATTTTATATTTCGGCAATTCTAAAACAAAAAATGGAAAAACAGGGAGGCGCATATGCCGCAATCACATTACACAATCATCGGCGCGGGCAATATCGGACTGGCCATAGCCAACGGTCTGGTGGCCAACAGTACCTGCACACCCGGCCAACTCACCCTCACCCGTCGTCATCTCCGTGCCCTGAAACCTTACGCCGAAAAAGGGTTCCACATAACCTCGGATAATTCCGCGGCGGTACAACAAAGCGATGTGGTTCTAATCGCGGTGGAACCTTCTCAAATAGATAGTGTGCTACGTGAGATCGCGCCCGCGCTGCAACCGGAAAAGCATATCGTGATTTCCGTGGTGACCGGCGTTACCATCGCCCACATGAAGCGTTTATTGCAAAAGGAACTGCCGGTTGTCCGGGCCATGCCCAATACGGCTATTTCCATCGGCCGTTCCATGACCTGCCTGGCAGGCGCGCCCGCTTACGAAAGCGCACTGGAAAAAGCACGACTGTTGTTTGACGCGGTAGGCAAAACACTGAATATTGATGAAGAGCTGATGGGCCCGGCCACGGCATTGGCCGCCTGCGGCCTGGCGTTTTTTATGCGGGCCATACGCGCCGCTTCCCAGGGAGGCGTGGAAATCGGCTTTCATGCCGATGACGCGCTGCTTATTGCCGCGCAAACCGCCGCCGGCGCCGCCGGTCTGCTGCTGGAACACAAAACCCATCCGGAGCGGGAGATCGACCGTGTGACCACACCGCGCGGCGTAACCATCGCCGGCCTCAACCAGATGGAACACGACGGCTTTAGCTCGGCCATGATACGCGGCATTGTTACATCAGCCACCAAAGCGGAAAAATTGTATAAAACGGATTAACGCCGCTTAGCAGGAACGGGCATCATGCCCCAGACGTCGGTCCATACGGCAAGCCAGCCCGTCCACGATCATTTCCGTTATCTTCACCAACCAAAACAGGCCCAGAACAATCAGGACCACCGGGGCGTAATCGCCGTAATACACATATTGCAACATGCCGTAACTGAGATGTCCCTGAACATTCAGGGCCATCTCGGTGATCACCAGGCTGCTTATCAAATAGGCCGCCATTTCTCTAAGCGAGCGCAAAAACGGATATCGGGCGTTTTCATAAATAACATCAAGCAGATGTCCGGGGAATTTTTTTCGCCAATGCAAAAGATTTTTGAGCGCAATGCCCTTCTCCGTGTTGAACCGGAAATCGTCGCTCAGGCCTTTTACACGGGCCAGGGCCACGTAGCCCTTTTCTTTTTCCTGACGCAAAAATGTATAAAACTTTTGCGTATAGGTGATCAGCATGCCATTTGATATCACACCAAGGAGCATCACAAACAAAAACATATCCGTGTCGAATCGGCTTTTAAAGCTGTAGGCGATCACATACGCCGGTGAGAAAAAAAGCATATAAACCACCGCTTTAGCCATTCTCCGCCCCGCCTGCCGCAGGGTCATTTTCCATAAAAGAAGGTCTTTCTCTCGTCGGCGCAACAGGGTAAGAAAAGAAAAAGGTTTCGCAATTTCTTCACGCGCTTCACGGATAAACTTCCAAAGGCCCAGGGTAACCGCACCATAATAACTTATCAGAAAAGATGCCGCGTATATAAGTATAAAACGGATATACATGTCCCAAAGATGATGCAGTGTGGCCGGGTTGATACCTACAATCTGCGGTATGCCGCGGGCCAGTTCCTGCCGTTTCCGCCGGTCGATTCGTGTCAGTTTTTCCACAAAATCCTTATGCGCCGACGAGCGATCCGGCTGGTAATAATCCAGCATCTCTTTAACCAGCGCGCGGTCGGATTCCCGCTGCCAATCCAGATAAGGCAATTCAAGCCAGGCTTTGACATCCGCCGGTAATGTGTTTACGGTCGCCTTATCCAGCAATACGGCCACGCTAATCAATACCAGGGAAACCAGCGCCAGGCTGATCAGATGACGCGCCCACGGTTTAGTCATGCGCCCTCCGGATATACAGACTGTTTTCCTGCCGCTCCACTTCAAAGCCGTAGCTTTCCGCCCAACGCGCCAGTTGTTTTAAATAATATGCGCCACTCTGCGGAAACCGCGCCGAAACTTCCGGGTTTTCCGGTTGGATACGCCAACCCCCGCCATCCGCCAGGGCTACCCACCGTGGCGCCGGTTGTGGAGGCTGTTTTGTCTGCCGGGCCACAAAGTTGTTTAACGCGCTGTATGTGCTGTTTATACGCTGCAATCGTTCGGTGAGTCTTTCTGCCCACCCGGTTTGTTCCTTTTGGGGCGCTGCCCGGCGCGTTGCTTCCGGCTGATGGGAAGGGGCCGGTTGTGTCCATTTTAACGCGGAACGTTTCAGCCAGACAAAAGCCTTTTCCCCGGGTCGGTACGCATAAACATAGCGACCGTAATCAAAATAGAGATAAAGCCGGCTGTTTGCCGGCAGGGTTTGGGAAGCAGAGAAGCTCTTATGCGGCAGCCGGTCGGCACGACCGATTGTTATTTTATGATCCGCCGTGACGATTAAAGTATCGTTTCGCAAGCGGGTCTTTTTCAATAAATACCAGTCCGTCGGATAACGCCAAAGCGGCGTGTCATTTTCATCCAGGGCAATGGTGAAAAGGCGGTTCTTAAAATCACGGACACGCATGACCCGGCTCAGGCCGTCGGAAGAGGGTTCCGCGGCAAGTTCCACCCGCCAGGGCAAATCCGATGGCAGAGCGGCCTGTACCGCCCGGTTTAGCGGCCTGCGGTAATTGTCATACATTATCAGCGCCGCCGGATCGTGTACAATCAATACATCCGAATGTTGGGCGGTTAACAAACAGGGCAGCAGTAACAGACAACCTATGTAACTTTTTATCATTTTTTCCGGTATTTACTCTTTATGCGGTAAAAGAATTCGAACACATTTTTCGATTCGTTTTTAAACTAAAATTTATTAACATTTAATCAAAAGAAATATGGAGAATTACACGTGTCATATTGGGGAAAAGCCATTGGCGCCGGAATAGGTTTTGTGCTGGGCGGACCGCTCGGGGCCATTATGGGTGGTGTTCTGGGTCACCTGCTGGATGAAGAAAACAAAGACGTTCGCCATTATGAAGCCCGTGGCGGTACCTGGCCGGAAGTGGAAAATATCGACGACCGAAAAGTTCTATTTTTTACGGGCCTGGCCTCTTTGGCGGCTAAAATGGCCAAAGCCGACGGACGGGTCACCCGTGATGAAATCGAAGCCTTTGATAATTTTTTAAGTTTTGACATGGGCCTTTCCGCCGAGGATCGTAAACAGATCGCGCGGGTCTTCAACACCGCCAAAAACAGTCCGGAAAGCGCCGAGGCTATTGCCGTTCAGTTCCGCGAGCTTTTCGGTGGTGAACAGGAAATTCTGGACGTTATGCTGGAAATGTTGTTCCGCATCGCCCTGGCCGACGGCGAACTGCATGCCAACGAGGAACATTATCTGCAAATCATTGCCAGCCGCTTTGGCTTCAGCGCCACACAATACCAGAACATACGTTCCCTGTATGTCAGGGATACGGATGACCGACCCTACAAAATCCTTGGCATATCTCCAAACGCAAGCGAGGCGGAAATCCGCCGGGCCTATCGTGATCTGGTACGCCAATACCATCCGGATCGTCTGCAATCCAGGGGATTGCCGGAAGACCTGCTCAAAGCGGCCAATGATAAAATGTCGGAAATTAACAGTGCTTATGAAACCATCCGCAAACAACGCGGCTTTTAATTTAACCCTTATCCCGGGAGGATTAAATCATGGAAACAGATGAAATGACATCCAGGCAACAGGATTTTTATCAGGAGATGCGCACCCGTATCGCCAATTATCTGGATCGTAATCATTTTAAATACGCGGATTTGCTTCTGTTGGCGCCGGATTTCTTTCATCTGCTGATTAAACTTATCGCCGATCCGCGTGTGAATAACGGTAAAAAAGCCAAATTACTGTTGGCCGTCACCTACTTTATGTCGCCCGTCGATCTGTTGCCCGAACTGTTGCTCGGCCCGTTGGGTTACATGGACGATATCGCGCTTTCCGCGTATATTTTGAACGACTTCATCAATAATAACGATACCGAAATTCTATATGAACACTGGGCGGGTTCCAGCGATGTGCTCGCTTCCATTCAAAACACCCTGACCCTGGCTAACCAGTTTCTCGGCGAAGGCCTGTGGAAACGATTGCGCAACAAAGTCGGTCATCTGTAATCATGCTCATCGATCATCTGTCCTATTTGCATGCCCACATATCCACGCCAGCCCTGGTGGTGGATAAAACGCAATTGGACACCAATCTGTTAAACATGCAGCAATACGCCGACCGCCACAACGTTCTATTGCGTCCGCATTGTAAAACCCACAAATCCACGCTGTTTGCCCGCTGGCAGAGCGAATTGGGCGCCATTGGCCTGACAGTTGCCAAGGCGGAAGAGGCCGAAATCTTTGCCCGGGAAGGGTTCGACGATATCTTCATCGCCAATGAAATCACCCAAAAAATCAAAGCGCCGTTACTCAACCGCCTGCACGCCTCCACCCGTCTTATCGTGGGAGTGGATCATCCCCGTCACATCACCCTGCTGGAAGAAATGCTCGACCATCCGCGTTCTCCTCTCGAAGTGCGTATCGAAATCGATTGCGGATTTCAGCGTTGCGGGATACGCCCTGATGATGATCTTTTGCCGGATGTGGCCCGTGCCGTTATCAACAGCCCGGTGTTACACCTGGAAGGCGTTTTTACCCACGCCGGACAGGCGTACGGCGCCTCCAATCCCGAACAAATCAAGCAAATCGCCCATGTGGAAGCGCGTTCCGTGGAACGTGCCCGTGAACGGCTTCGGGAAATCGGCATCGAAATTGCTACATTAAGTGTCGGCTCAACACCCACCGCCCGTTCCGTCATCCCGCGGGAAGGCGTAACGGAGGCGCGACCGGGAAATTATATTTTTTACGATCGCATTCAACATGCGCTGGGGGTTTGTGCCGAAACACAATGGAGTCTGTTTGTTCTGGCAACGGTTATTTCACGCCCCCATCCCACGCGCATGGTATGCGACGCGGGCAGTAAGGCGCTGAATCTGGACACCGGCGCCCACGGACATACACAAATACAAGGATACGGTAAGCTTATGAATACCCATGGCGTGCTGACCCGCCTTTCCGAGGAACACGGCATCATCGAACTGGACCAACCGTCGTCACTGGCGCCGGGCGCTCCCCTGCTTATAGCGCCCAACCATGCCTGCACGGTGGCCAACCTGTATGACCATTACCATCTGTTTGACGGTGACAGTGTGCAGATCGTGCCCATATCCGCGCGGGGTAAAAGCCGGTGAACGGGATGAAAACGGTTTATAAACGAATCATTATCATTTTTATTCTTTTTAGCCTGATTTTGGTGTTCAGCGGTATTTTACTCTACAACACCTATCAGGGCCTGGGCCGGGAAATGATCCGCCGCACCGCTCTGTTGATAGGCGATTCCGTCAGCGAGATACTGGCCAACGCCGCCGATAGGGACCTGGAAAGTCTCACCCCGCACGAAAAAAGCAGTCTGCGCCGCCTTATGCGTTCCCTGACTTCCGAAGAAGGTAATATTATCCATATCCTGTTGATCAGTGATAAAATGCGCATTTTACTCAGCAGCGACCGTAGTGTGGAGGGCCGGGAATATACCTCGCCGGAAGAACTTAAAAACCTGCAGGGCAATGCGCCTAAGGTTATCCGCAAAACGTGGAATGATTCGGTAAGGGTTGTGGATGTAATTTTACCCCTGATGCGTGAAAAAAACGCCGTGCACGGCTATCTGCGCCTGGTGCTGTCACAAAAGGAAATTCAGAATGTTTTCGGTGATATCTTTTATCTGTTTGTGCCGCTCGGGCTTGTTATGGCTCTGTTGATCGGTTTTTCCATTTATCTCGTATCACGGGCTTATACCAAACCGTTGGAAACCATTGAAACCATGGCGGAAAATATTGCCCAGGGCGATTACAGCTATCGTATCAATTACGAAGGCCAGGATGAATTTACTGACACCTTTTCCCGCATCGACGCCTCGCTGGAAAAGGTGAATGTGATGCAGGCCAGTTACAAAAAAACCGAGCGACGGATCAATGCTCTGATGCAGGCGGTGGATGAGAGTATCATTCTGCTGGACGCCAAAAGAGCGGTCAGCGATTACAACGAAGTGGCGGTTGACCTGTTTCAATGTCCGGTGGAGATGCTTTTTGAAAGCCACTTCCAGCAAATCATTGCCATGAACAAGGAACTGGACGAACTAATCGCCCGCAGCTTTGAAAGGGAAGAAAATGTTTTTGGCCATGAATTGAATCTATGGCTGCCCGACGGTCGTCATGTGCTTTCCCGCGTGACCACATTTATTCTGCATGATGAGAACCAGGTCTCGGGCATGTTGTTAACCATCAAGGATCAGAAATTGCTCAACGAATTGCAAAACAACCTGCAACG
Organism: Calditrichota bacterium; assembly: GCA_003696775.1. GTDB lineage: Bacteria > Calditrichota > Calditrichia > Calditrichales > J004 > J004. Next base: position 18,427 of record RFFS01000200.1, on the reverse strand, counting down.
TTCCATGAAATTCGGCGTTATTGCCAGCCTGGCCAGTTCCATCAGTCATGAAATCAAAAACCCGCTTTCGTCCATGGCCATCCACGCGGAAATACTCCACATGCGTCTGGAAGAAATGGAATTGGAAAACAAAGAGGCAATCGATAAATCATTAAATGTGTTGCAAAACGAAGTGAAACGGCTGAACCGCATCATCAATCAGTTTTTTAATCTTGCCCGCGTCAAAAAAACCGACCTGAACGCCATTCACATCAACACGGTTTTGGAAGATGTGATAACGCTGGTTCATCAACAGGCTATTGAACGCAACATAAAAATAGAAAAGGCCTTGGACCCGGCCGTGGAGCGGATTTATGGCGATCCGGATCAGTTGAAACAGGTTTTTCTCAACATCGTGCTGAACGCTTTTCAGGCCATACACAACACCGGAACCGTACGTATTGCCACGCGTATGGACGCCGGGCAGCTTCTTGTGGAAATAGAAGATGACGGCTGCGGTATGCCGCCCGAGGTTCAGGAACGTTTATTTGAGTTATATTTTACCACCAAACATGACGGCGGCGGTATCGGCATGGCCATCTGTCGCAACATTGTGGAAGCCCACGAGGGGCAAATCGACTTCAAAAGTGTGGAAAAGAAAGGCACCACCTTTTATATCCGCCTGCCGCGTATGAGTCAAACCACCCAAATCAATATCGCCGCCCTGCGCCGCCCGTCCCTAAGCTCTTCGGGTACGGCCCGTTAAGCCTTACGGGCAGGTGTTAAATTTGTAATCACTGCCCTGCTCATCTTCAAAATAATAAAGCAGGCACGGACCTTTGCCCGGTGTGGATGTGCCGTTTTGCAACCAGGCCAGGCCCGACGGGTTATCGGCCACAAGAACAATGTCCACACGCCGGATGGCGTCACCATATGAGGCGGCTATTCCGTCAGCCATATCCAGCAATTGATTACGATTTAAAGAAGCAGGCACAAGCGCTTTAATGGTTAATCGACGGTTTTTCACATCCATGCTGTACAGCCGGCCTTTTTTTAACAGGGGCGGCATCAAACCGGCGGCATCCGTTGCGGGCAGGGTTACGCGGGTAAACAGTGTTTTTTTATCTGGATTCATTACACGAATTTCCACCTGACCCGGCCATACCTGTTGCTGGTATTTTAAACCGATATCCCGGGCGCGGCGGGCGGCCTGCGATATGGAAGCATAATAACCGGGTTCCAAAATCAGGTAAATCACCTCGTAAGGTTTTTTTTCATCTATGAACATCTCCGCCTTGTAATCTTTCAGTGTATGATCCAAAAAATCACTGCTTTTTTTGGCATAACTGAGATTTTCGGGCCCCACAAAATCACTGCGAATCCAACCCTGTTGTTTATCCACGGTTTCCACATGCAGCCAGCCGTTTTTATTTTCCAGCACCCTGAACTCTTCACCATCTTCGGTTTTGCGCAGGCGGGCGCTTTTTGTACCCGGAGCCTTACGTATGTTGATGCCGCTTTTAACTGCGTAGGCGCGGTAACTGCCGTGGGGCAGGGCTGTTTTTTCCGGTTCTGTTTTTTTGGCCGGGGGAGCCGTACAGGCCGCCATGCCCAGCAGGACGGCAACAAGTATCCACTTTCTTAACATGTTTTTACTCCGTATTAAAAGCGCCCAAAATAGAAAGACGATGTGTTCACCGCAAAATTATTTTGGGAAGGGCACGTACATTGGGAAGATAAGCGGTAACGGGCGGTAAACACACCTACTAACGGCGGTGCCTCAGGCTTGTTTTAATTTAAGCCGCAGGCTCCACCAAACAATAAATGATACAATCAGACCCGGAAAGAAAGGCTCCACACCCAACCAGGGCGTGTTGAACAGAACGCCCATAAAAAACCAACCGACGGTAACGCTAAGGGAAATCCACATCAGTTGAAAAACCCGCTCACCGGGCAGTGTATAACGGGGGAATATAGCCATCAAAACCGGACCCAGCAAAGGGGGAATAAACAAAGTACCCAGGGTGTACCACATTTCCACCACGGAGGGCATAACCATAATCAGCGTAAGCGCTAATATCATGGAGATAATCAATCCCCACTGGGTATAATAGCGTACTTCCATGTCCGTGTTTTTTCCGCCCAGTTCCGCCAGCAGATCACGGCCAAAGGTTTGCGCGGCCAAAAAACTGTAACTATCCACGGTGGACATGGTAACGGATAACAAAGAGGTGTATATCAAACCGATTAACAGGGCCGGCAACACCTGTTCAGCCAGGATGGGATAGATCATCAAAGGGACGACACCCGGCAAATAGACCGCGCCGTACAGGGCGGTGGACAGGGTGAGCATATCAAAAACAAACCAAAACAGAATGGACCATAAAATACCGTTGCGCGCGGTGGAACTGTCTTGCGCGGCGGCCACTCTCTGGTGAAACGACGGATCGACAAAAGTCCAACTGGCGATTAAAAACCAAACAACGATCTCCTGCCAGCTCAAATCGCCCGTCGGGGCCATCATAACCGGGTCCAGTTTATCCGGCAAATCCGTAACGGGACCGTACGTGTGCCATAACGCCGCCAGCAACAAACCAAAGCCGCCGAACATCAGCACAAATTGCAGTTTATCCGTTTGCACCACGGAACGAAAGCCGCCCTGATAGACATAGGCTACGGAAAAGAGGGCGCCGAGAATGACCGAGAGCCAAAAACTCCAATCGAATACCCGGCTGAGAATGATAGCCGTGCCCAATACATAGGGCGCGGGCGAGGTGAGCACAAAGACCAGTAAACTGCCCAACAACCCGGATTTTTTACCATAATGACGATATAAAATATCCGGTATGGAATAATAACGGGCGGCATGTAAACGGGGTGTGATAAATAGAGCGAAAATAACAGCGAATATATAATAAGGCAGGCCGAATACAAACCAGGTGACCACGCCTTTTTGAACGGCAAACTCCCCTACGCCAAGGATACCGCCATACCAGGTTGTAACCAGGGTGGCCACCATCGCCGGCAGGGTCAATCGGCGGTTATCCAGTAAAAAGCTTTCTTTTCGCGCGGTGTTTTTTTTACGGGCCTGCCACCCTAAATAAAAGAGCAGAAGCAGGTAGAGAACAATAATAATCCCCTCGTCTTTCATTGTTCCCGCCACTTCTGCTCATAAACGATCAGGCGCCCGCTGGTAAAGGATATGCGCGGTTTGTCTTCCAGGGCGCGGTTACTTACACCGTTGAATCCCGCGCTGAATTCCGACTCCCGCGGTGTGAATTCAAAGCCGCTTAAATCGATGCCGGTTACGCCGGTCAGGCTAAACAGGGAAACCGTCTCACCGCTTCGGCATTCCAGTGTGTGCCCTCCGGCATTTATCCCGTAAAAGCAGCCGTAATCATCCCACATATACAACGGTATCTCATCAAACCTGTTCAAAATCAACACATTACTCAACGTATGATCATGCCGTGCGCCCAAAGCCGCCAACAAATGAATACGTTTCGGTTTCAGCTTTACGGCAAAATCCAACGCCTTTTGTATATCGGTTCGGTTTTGGTCATGAACTTCCAAAAACATTTCCCGGGGAATGCCGTCAATCGGCTGGGAAAGGACGGAATCCAAGTCACCAATGACCACATTCGGTAACCGGTTCAGAGCCCGGCAATGCCGCAGCCCTCCATCGGCGGCGATAACGAAGCTTTCATCCGTAAGCACCCGTTGCACCACCCGATTCTTCGGCTCCGGGCCGTTGGCTATTATTACAACCTCATTCGAACTCAAAACGAACTCCCGCAAACATATTGCGAGTTGCCGCCGGGAAAAACGCATCGCCTTCGCCATAGGCGAGATATAACCGGTCAAACAAATTATTCACCTGAATATACAGGGTTATATCCGTTGATGGTATGACTTTTTTAACAGTATAGCTGCCATTTAAGTTGAACACGGCATAGGCGTCGGTTTTGTTTTCCGCCGTGTTAAAATTATCCGTAAAGCTGGCGCCCGAAAAACGACCGGACAGGGAAAGATAGTAGGGGCCCTTAACATAAGTCAGCCGAGCGTTGGCCATCCAGTCCGGAAAACCGGCGATGGTATTACCGCTGAGATCGCGCGCCTCGCCCGATTTGTCATACACCGTGTAATCCTTAAGTATGTTCCGGCTGAGGGTCATATTGCCCGTCAGCGATAGTTCGGGCAAAATGTTCCACTGTCCGGCCCACTCCACGCCATAATGCAGGGTGCGTTTGGCATTACCGGTTCGCGGCTGGCCAAAACGATCCAGACCGCCTTTTTTAATGATCTCATTGATAAAATCCATGTAATATACATTCAGACTCATTTGGCCCCATTGTCCGCCAAGGCGATACCCGAAATCCAGACCGTTCAGGGTTTCCGGCTTGACCAAAGGCCGGGTATAATCATAACTCCCGTCGGATTTCTGTTCAAATTGCGGTACTACAGCGCCCCAGGAAACCGGCGTACTGGCCTCCGCCGCATCGTATAGGTTTTTTAAACGCGGTTCCCTGCCGGTGCTGTAAAGACTAAAATAGGCGCGGCTGTTTTTATCCACCACGATATTCACGCCGAGTCGCGGATTGATGAACAGATAAGGGACTTCAAATCCGGTACCCACATATTTTTCTTCATAAAGGCGGTATTTTTTATACACCGCCTGCATATCGGCCTGTATGGTAATCGTGGGTGACCACAGATAATTTTGATGATAATAAAGCGAGAAAATATCCTTGCCGCCTTTATAGGCATAATATTTTTGCGCCTGATCGCCGGCGGCACGCGCCGGCAAGCCGCTGCCTTTTTGCAAGCGGCCCCAATGTTCGGAACGGTGCATGCGCCATTCCGCGCCAATCAGCACGCTGCCATTCACGCCTTTAAGTGTCAGGCGCGGTGTCCAGCCCACCTGTTTATTATCCACATAAGCGCGCACCAGGGCATCGGAGGGCACGGTTAATGTGCTGTCAAAACCGTATTGCGGCGTTAAACGGAAATATTCGCCGGTGCCCCAACTGCCATCGTAATCGAAATAGCCGTATCCGTTGATGTAAAACAGTGTATTGTCCAATTCCCATTTATCGTTGATTTTCCATTGATGCAATAATTCCACATGGGGCTGATTGAAACTTTCCGTTTCATCATCGCGACGCTCGGCGAAATAAGCCACCTTTTTTCCGGTGGAATCCAGGCCGAAATAACTCCAATTGGCGCGCCGTAGCACACGATCATTGTTCACCAGTTTAGGCAGGCCGTTGTAAACCAATCCGTCGCGAATCGGCCCGCCGTAAAAATGAAGACGCAGGCTGCTTTGATGATTGTAATATGCCGCACCGAGAAAATAACTCTTAAAATCCGCCCAGGCGCGGTCACGGTATCCGTCACTGGTCATTTTTGAGACCCGGCCGTAAACCAGCCAATGATCCCGCCATAAACCGCTGTTGAAATAGAGCGATTGTTTTTCCGTATTAAAGGTTCCGCGCCCCCAGTCCGCGCGGATTTTCATGGTGGGCGAAAAATGATCCGTTTTGATATTGATCGAGCCGCCGATGGCCGCCGGGCCATAGAAGGCGTTACCCGCGCCGCGTTGCAGCTGGATGCTTTGGATATTGGCGCCAATATCGGGAAAATTGATCCAATAAACATTATGGTCTTCGGGATCGTTTTGCGGCACGCCGTTGATCATCACCGCCACGCGTCGTTGATCAAAGCCGCGTACCGTGAGGTAGTTATATCCGATACCGTTGCCCCCTTCGGAATAAAAGGAAACCGACGGCAATTCGGCCAGCAATTGCGGAACGTCCTGCGTGGTATATCTTTTCAGGAAATCGTGTTTACGGATTTCGCTATAGGTTGTCACATTGGCCGCCTGCTGCACCTGGGTGGCCTCGGCATGCACGATCGGCCCTTCCAGCACTTTTCTTGCCAACACCACATTGAGCGTGGTATCCGCCGCGGCGTTCAGATGAACATAATGTTCCGCGTAACCCACATAAGAAAAAACCAATTCCACCGATTCCCGCGCGGCCACGGACAAGGCATAGCGGCCGTCAAGATTGGTGGTGGTGCCGGCGGCGCCCCGGCTTAAATATACATTAACACCTTCCAACGGCCGGTGGTCTTCCGCCGAACGGACAACGCCCTGCACTATAACCTGCCGCGCCATCACGGCCTGTACCAACATGATACAAATGAAGAAAAATGTTTTCATTAACCCCTCTAAAATAGAAAAGCCCCGGGAATCCGGGGCTTGTGAAGCGTTTTCAGGTTCCCTACGCCGGCATTACCCGGATCAGGTATAAGGGTGTATTCTCAGCCCCTTTATGAATGGAGCACCCCTTTTTATTTATAATATTAGATGAATATACATCCAAAAACAAAAAAAGACAAATTTAACTTTTATTTATCCAATGCGTCCCGCACCGCTTTCAGCTCATTCAATCGTTTTTCAATCTGTTCCTCGAGAGCTTCTATCTGCCGGTACAAAGCCTCTTTTTCCGTGCGGCGCGTTTTCTGTATTTCCCGCGCGGCGATATCTTTGATGGCCAATTGCAGCAATTCTATCTGATTATCCAGATTCTTGATTTCATCCACCAGCATGGGCAGGGTTTCATGCTCACGCAGATGTTCCGGACGGTTTTCCAACATATAGGGATAAATGGTTTTACCCAAAAGCGTCAGTTTCTTTTCGCGCGCGCTTTGCAATTGATGTTTTTCAAAGCGCAGCTTGGCTATTTTTCCGTAATCGCCGGCAATATCTTTTATACTGACGGCGTTATCGCGCAACGCGTCAAAACTTTCCTCCACGCCTTTTTTAAGTTTTTCCAACAGGTCTTTCATTACGTTTTCCTATTTTACTATTCCGTGGCGTTTATTGTACCCTTACGCTTGTTTGCTTATATTTTACAAAATATATACGTTAAAATGTATTTTTGTTCACGTTCCATCCCAAGTACGATCACAGGTAGCATAGATGAATTCAAAAAAGACCATTTTAGTTGTCGAAGACGAAGAAGCCATATTACAGGCCCTGCAACGCATCCTGGAATTAAGCGGTTCCTATGAGGTTATCGCCGTGGGCGACGGTGAAAAAGCCCTGGAAGCCTTACGTTCCACGGTGCCGGATTTAATCATTTCGGATATCAGCATGCCCAATCTGAATGGTCTTGACTTTTGCCGTCGTGTTCGCGAGAACCCCATTACGGAATCCACTCCTTTTGTCTTTTTAACCGCCAAAAAAGAAAAAATGGTGGAGGGCATTTCCGCGGGGGGCGATGACTTCCTGCTCAAACCGTTCAGTGTGGATGAGGTTCTGGTCAAAATCGAAGCCATATTCCGTCGGGTGGAAAAATCCAAAATCCAGGCCCTGCAGCACAAAGGCTCCCTGGAGGACGTGCCGTTGGAAAAAGTGCTGGAACTCTGCCTGAAGGATAATATAACCGGTGAATTGATTCTGCAGCAGGATAATCGCGTTGGGCGGGTACGCCTGAACAGCGGTGACATTCTGGGCGTGGAACTGGAAGATAGCCGGGACGACCAGGCCCTGGATATCCTGCGTCAATGGACACGCGGCACGTTTGTTATACGTCCCAGCGCCATGACCCTTTCCCGGGAATTGCACACCCGCCAAAACGAAGTGGACCTGGGTAAAGCCATCGAGCTGATGCCCAATGTATGGTGGACAGGCGTTGTGTACGGTGAGAACAATGGACTTAAAAACAGCTATCTCTCCATTTACAAAACCAATAAAAAGCCCATCCATCTTCTGATCGATCCCGGATCCCCCATCCACCTGAACACCATCAACCGGAAAATCGGTCAGGTTATCGGGGATGCCAACCGCATCAATCTGTATCTGATCTCTTCCAGCACGCCGGATGTGGCTTTGAACAGCATGTTTATCCGTAAGATGAATCCGCGGGCGTTATGCATTACCGGTGCCGAATGCTGGCCCATGCTGCAGCATTACGAAATTCCGGAGGAAAGCGTAAAAAAGGTTCCCCTCTCGGCGCCCTACAAATTGAAACTGGTATCGGGCAACGCTATTGTCCTTATTCCGGCGTCTTTTTCTCCTGAACCCGGCGCGTTTATGATGTACGATCAGGAAAGGCGCGTATTGTACAGCGGTAACCTGTTTTCTTCCTACCCGGTGGACAATCAGGAAAAGCATTTCCTCTATGCCCTGGAAACCGACTGGAACGGCATGTTGCGCTATCATCTGGATCATTTTCCGGGCGCGGTGGTCATCCATCGTTTACTGGAAGCCATCGGCAAGCTCGATCCGGCGCCCAAACTGATCGCTCCGCGTTACGGTCGCCTTATCCGCGAAGAGATGATTCCATATTTTACAAGCCGGCTGGAACTGTTGGATTGGGGTTACGCTTCCGTTAAACATCATGACGGCCCGGAAGAAAAACAGGTGATCCGGGCGGCCAATCAGGTTCTGGAACAAATTCAGGGCGACATGGCCCTGCGCGACGCCCTTGACAAATTACGCCGCAACAGTTACCTGGCCACTCATGTGGTTTTCGAAAATGACACGATACGCCAAATTTTATGTGACAGCGCGGTTTTTTACCCCCTGTTTATCAAAACCCTTACCGGCGATATTTCCGAGGCGGCAGCCAATAATATCCGCACCGTGGCTCTGAAAACCGCCTATAACCTGGGTATCCATTTACCGGATTTGGATAATGATGAAAATGAATAATTTTTTTCGGACCCGTTACGATTTTCGTTTACAGTGCTTCGTGGTGTATTTACTATTGCTCGTCACCGCCACCCTATGGTCACAAACATCCCCCCAGGCATCGCCGATTCCTTACGGACAAAACCCCGCCGTCGGTCGCATGGCACCGGTCAACGGCTTCAACATGTACTATGAGGTATATGGCAGCGGCGCGCCGCTCTTTTTGATTCATGGCAACGGCGGCAATATCTCTTCCATGAAAAATCAGATCGATTATTTCAAACAACATTACCGGGTCATCGTTGCCGACAGCCGGGGGCATGGCCGCTCGGAACTCCGAACGGATTCTCTGACCTATCGGCAAATGGCCGATGACTGGGCTGCTTTGGCCGATTATCTGCATCTCGATTCGCTCTATGTAATCGGCTGGAGTGACGGCGGGATCATCGGTCTGCTGCTGGCCATCGAACACCCGTCCAAGGTGAAAAAAATGGTCACCATGGGCGCCAACCTGCAACCTGATACCAGCGCTGTTTATGACTGGGCCGTAAACTGGGTGGCGCGCACGCGGAAGATAGTGGAACAGAAAATCGACAGCGGCGATACCAGCCAAAACTGGCCGCTGCTGCGTCAACACCTGCAACTGCTGGGCGATCAACCCCACATTGCACTAAGCGAGATTGAGTCGATCCGCGTGCCGGTTCTGATCGTTGCCGGCGATAAGGATATCATCCGCGAGGAACACTCGGTACGGATTTTCCAACATCTGCGCAAGGGACATTTGGCCATTTTACCGGGCGCAACCCACTATGCGCCGGCTACCAAAACCGCATTATTCAACGCCACGGCGGAACGCTTTTTCAGCGAGCCCTTTAAGCGACCGGATTCCGATTGGACCAAAGGCCATTGAGCAAACGAACACGGATATAAAAAAACCGGGAAGTTTATAAGCTCCCCGGTTGTATTTCAATATGCCTGCGGGCTATTCACACGTTCTTAACGTCCTTTGGAATTTTTAAGATATTTGTAATATTCCCCGTCTGTGGACAGGATCAACAGGTCTTTTTCATTAATCGTATTTTCATAGGTTTCCAGGGTTTTGAGAAAACGGTAAAAGTCACGGGCTTCCGCGTTGCGGTTATAGGCGCTGGCGTAAATAGCCGTGGCCTTCGCATCCGCCTTACCGATGATTTCCTGAGCTTTACGATACGCTTCGGACTGTATGCGCTTCAGTTCACGTTCCTTGGCGCCAAGGATTTCAGCGGCTTCCCCCTGCCCTTCCGAGCGAAAACGATCGGCGATCCGCTTACGCTCCGTGATCATCTGTTCGTATATTTTGCGGCGCACTTCTTCAATATAATTGATGCGTTTAAAGCGCAGGTCCAACAATTCGATACCCAGTTCGCGGGTACGTACCGATGCTTTTCTGAGTATCAGATGGCTGATTTCTTCCCGACCGGCGCTGATATGGCGGAACTCGCTGATTTCATCCTGATAAATGCTATCCACGATAACCGGCCGGCGGTTGGTACTACGAATCAATTCTTCCAGCAGATGACTGGCCACGGCGTTACGGGTCTCGCCATCCAGAATATCATCCAGGCGGCCCTGAGCGCCGCGTTCATCACGCACGCGTTGAAAAAACAACAACGGATCGGAAATCCGCCAACGGGCGTATGTATCCACGTAAATAAAACGTTTGTCCTTGGTGGGCACCTGATTGGCGTCGCCATCCCATTCCAAAAATCGTTTGTCAAAAAAATGGGCTTCCTGCACGAGAGGCAATTTAAAATGGATACCCGGCTCGGTGATCGGCTCACCCACGGGTTGCCCGAATTGTGTGAGAATCACCTGTTGGGTTTCGTCCACCACAAAGGCGGTGGAAAAGACGATGATCAGGCCGAGCAGGGCGCCCAGACTGATAAACAGAAAGGATTTATTTTTCATTTTTGAGCTCCTCCAGGTTAAATAAGGGTAAAATCCCGGAAGCTTTATCATCGGTGATCAGCTTACGTTTCACCCTGGACATTACTTTACTCATGGTTTCCAGGTACATCCTTTGCCGGGTCACCTCTTTGGCTTTAAGATATTCATTGAACAGGGCGTTAAAGCGTTCGGCGTCCCCGCGGGCCTGATTGATGCGCTCCACGGCGTAACCGTTGGCCTCTTCAATTTTTTGCAACGCCTCGCCCTTGGCCTTGGGGATAACGCGGTTGTATTCCGACTGGGCCTGATTGACCAGCTTTTTCTTTTCCTGCTCGGCTTCATTCACCTCATTAAAGGAGGGCTTCACTTCCTCGGGCGGATTGACATCCTGCAACACCACCTGATCCACATTGATGCCCAGATCATATTGTTTGGACACTTCCTGCAACATGACTTTTACCGTGTCCTCTATTTCCTGCCGACCCACAGTGATGATTTCGTTCACCGTCCGGTCGCCGATCACCTGGCGCATCACCGCTTCGGTGGCGTCCCGGAAGGTGCGCCGCGCGTGTCTTACCTTAAACAGGAATTTATACGGATCACGGATACGGTATTGGACAATCCACTCCACTTCCGCGGCGTTTAAATCTCCGGTAAGCATCAGCGATTCTTCCAGATATTTACGGCTGCTGTACTGGGTGCGGATGCCGGCCCGTTGCGTGCGGAAACCGAATTCTTCCTTTTCCTGCCGTTCCACCGCTACCTTGGTCACCGTTTCCACACCAAAAGGGATTTTGAAGTTCAATCCCGGATTGACGGTACGGTCGTATTTGCCAAAGCGCAGCACCACCCCCACTTCTTCCGGGTTAACGGTAAACCAGGAAGACCATAGGAAAATAAAAATCAATATCAGCAAAACCATGCTGCGGATGCTTTTCCCGGACAGGTTGGGCGGCTTAATATTGTTCAGATCAAATTGTTGTTGAGCCATGGGCTGTCTCCTTTTTTCAATGGCATGTGTTGTATTATCTATTTTATTGGTGGTAAGATGCGGTCGTTTTTTATCAATCTAACAAAGCCGCCTTTCAAATGCCACGTCTATCCATTTGTGTTCAGAAGTAGTACACCCGGATCATGTTTTTATTCACGGGCAGCCCCGGCGGGCCTCATGCGCTTAGCCCTCTTTGGAAAGGGATGGTATTTATATGCTGTATTTTGTATGCTATACACCTTACCCGTTACCCAAAAGGATAAATCATGAACTTCAATATAATCTTAGACTTTTTATCAGACCTTCGGGTAAACAACAACAGAGAATGGTTTAAGGAAAACAACGAACGATATCAAAAAGCGAAGTCCCAATTTGAACGGTTTGTGGAAAACCTGTTGCCGGAAATAAAACAATTTGATAACACAATCGATATTTTATCTCCGAAGGAATTTATGTTCAGAATTTTCCGCGATGTCCGGTTTTCAAAAAACAAGGCGCCCTATAAAACCAATTTTGGTGCTTTTATTGCTCCGGGCGGAAGACGAAGCCCGTACGCCGGATATTATGTCCACATGGAACCCGGCCATTCATTTCTTGGCGGTGGCATCTATCAGCCCGACCCCAAAATACTTTTTGCCGTTAGAACCAGGATATTCAACAATCCCGACCGTTTTAAGGAAATCATCCAAAACAAAGATTTTAAAAAATATTTTCCGGAAATATACGGGGAAAAATTAAAAACGGCTCCCAGGGGATTTCCCAGAGATTTTACCGATATCGATCTGCTCAAACACAAGCATTATGCCATAGCCTGTAAGGTTGATGATACGTTCTGGCTGGAAGGGCGTATCCTTGACAAGGTTGTGGATGTTTTTAAGAACCAATACGCGTTCAATCACTACCTGAATCAAACCATAATAAACGTAACCGGGGCATAAATGATGACTTTTTTAAAACCTGTCCGTTGCCGCCATAAAATTTTCAAAGATTTATTAACACGTATTGTTACGTGTCTATCGGAACAGCATAAATGCAAATAACAAGATCAAAAATGCGTTATCAGGTAAGAAATCGGGATGTTTTACCTTAATTACATTTTCTTTTCAGGCCCTGGAGCAGCGCCTTATTAAGCCTTTTTACGCAAATATGCCATGACGGCATCCCAGTCCGGATACTTTTCCGTGCCAAAATGAATGTGCTCTCCGCAAAATTCATCCGCGCCGTTTTTCGTTCGATCGTCTATTAAAAAGGCGCCGTGATTTAAATTTTTATGGTGTGTCAGAATCAGTCGTTTATACGCCTTTTCGCCTATATGATTTTTTACCCACACCAATTTATCTCCCCACGCGGAAGGGTTTTCCCAGGGCGCGGTTGTCAAAATATAGGTATCAAACAATTCCGTTAATTCACGATACGCTTCCATGGCTTTCGGCATGGGTGACATAAGAGCGAAAATTCCCGGTACTTCATCAAGCTTTCCTGCATATTTTTTTTGGGTGTCATCATCGAGACGGTCAATGCCCGAAGCAAAATCCACCAGGACATTATCCATATCCACATAAACGATCTTCTTCAATGGTCACTCCTTGTAAAAGTCCGTTTTAGTTACAGACCCTCTTGAGTTGGGTTAAAATACGTATAAAGCCCCGGCCTAAGCTGTAATACCTCTGCAGCCGGGGCAAAATTTGATCAGCCGGCCGATTGGATTTCTTGCATAAACCGATCGGCCAGGGCCCGGGCTTCTTCCATTTCCGGCGCTTCGGTCATCACACGGACAATTGGTTCGGTGTTCGACTTACGCAGGTGCACCCAACTGTTTTCAAAGTCGATCTTCACACCGTCCAGCAGGTTGATGTTGGCCTCCTTGTATTTATCGGCCATGCGTTGCAGCACCGCATCCGGGTCCATACCCTCTATGGATACCTTGGCTTTCACCATGTGGTATTGCGGCAGTTCCAGGAAAAGCTCGCGCAGGGTTTTACCGCTCTCGGCCATCTGTTGCAGGGTCAACGCCACGGCCAGCGGCGCGTCGCGCCCCAGATGCAGCTCCGGCAATATCACGCCGCCGTTGCCTTCCCCGCCGATAATCGCTTCCATCTCCAGCATCTTTTCCGCCACATTGATCTCGCCCACTTTGCTACGGCTGAAGGTGCAATTGTAATAACGGGCAATATCTTCCGACGCGCGCGAAGTGGACATGTTCACCACCACACGACCCATTTTTTTGGAAAGCACCAGTTTCACCGCGAGCGCCAGGGTATATTCCTCGCCAAGGGGCGCGCCGGTGTTATCCACAATGGCGCAGCGATCCACATCGGGGTCCACCGCAAAACCGGCGTCGGCGCCCTCTTGTTTAACGGCTTCACATAATTCGGTGATGTTTTCCGGCAGCGGCTCCGGTGTATGGGCAAAACGGCCGTGGGCGTCGCCGTTGATCACCGTTACGGAACAGCCCAGCGCCTCCAGCAATCGGGGTATGATTAAGCCTCCCGCGCCGTTCACCGTGTCGCACACCACCTTAAATTTTTTGGAGCGTATCAAATCGGCGTCCACATAATCCAGATTGAGGATGGCGTCGATATGCCGTTGGTTGGCCTCCGTGTCGGCCTCTTCGCTACCGAGATTTTGCCAATCCTGCAAATGCCATTCTCCGGCATCGCCCATAGCATATACCCGCGCGGCTTTCTCCGGACTAAGAAAACGGCCGTTGCCGTCCATGAATTTTAAACCGTTCCATTGCACCGGGTTGTGGCTGGCCGTTATGGCAATGCCGCCCTCGGCATGATGGTGTTCAATGGCCATTTGCACGGTGGGAGTCGGTACAATACCAATGTCGATGACTTTACACCCCGTGGCCAACAGACAACCTTTTACGATTTGTGAAACAAACGGCCCGGAAACACGGGAGTCACGGCCCAACACCACCGAGCCGCCGTTAAGGAAGCTACCGAAAGCCAGGGTATATTTTTCGATCACTTGCGGTGTCAGCGTGCTGCCCACTTCGCCACGCACACCGGAAACGGATACCATTAATCGAGACACGATTTCTCCTTTTGTTTGAACTTTGCGTTACATTAAATAATCAAGGCGCAGTCGGGCGCCTTTCGGTTTGTGTTGAGGCATTCGAACCCATCAGGGTATTCTTGAGCTGCGCGCCACCTCTTTTTTCGATAAAACGTGAATGTTTTGTGAACGTTTAATCCTACTCTCTAAACTCAAATTTAAGGCGGGAATACGTATGATAAAACCACTGTTATTTACGGCTCTTATGCTGAACCTCTGGGCCTGTGCCAATACGGAGAACCCCACCGGCGCAATCAACCCCGATGAAAGCGAACGCTCCGCCGCGCCGGATTTCACCATGGAAACTCTGGATCACGGCACCTTTAAACTGTCGGAAGCAACCGGCCGGGTCGTGCATCTCTTTTTTATCGGTTATGCCTGTCCGCCCTGCATGGTCACCGCGCCGGGCATCGAAAAGGATATTCATCTCTCCTTAAGCTCCGATTCGCTTACGGTCATCGGCATCGATGTATGGGACGGATCGGCGGGACAATTAGCGAATTTTAAAATTCAAACCGGCGTTACTTTCCCCCTTGGGCTGCAAGGCAGCGGCGTGGGCGATTTATATGGCGCCACCAACGATTATAATATCCTGATCGATAAAAAAGGTCGGATCGCCTACCGGCAATCGGGCACACAGGTGGATGCCCTGCGCGAGAAAATCACTTCATTGATAAAGGAATAACCATGCGTGTTCAATTATTATCGGTCATCGGAGCCCTGTTGCTGGCATCGGCTGTTGCACGGGCCGGCACGATTCCCGATTTCAGGTTACAAGACCTGGATCGACGGGAACAATCGTTTAATAACTTAAAAGGGGAGCGGTTCACCGTCATCGATTTTTGGGCCACCTGGTGTAAACCCTGTCTCAGGGCCATCCCTGCCCTTAACGCCCTGCAAAACGATTTTGCCGCGCGTGGTATCCGGGTTATTGGCATCAATACGGACAGCCCGCGTAACAGCGCCAAGGTAAAACCGTTTGTGCGCATCAATAAAATCGCTTATACCGTTTTACGCGATCCCAACGGAGTGGTCACGGGAAAGCTGAATGTCAAAGCTTTCCCCACCCTGTTCATTATCAACGCGCGTAATGAAATTGTTTATACCCATATCGGATTCAAATCGGGCGACGAACGCCTGTTGCGGGAAAAACTGACGTCCTTTTTGGAGGCCGCCGGTGAATAATTGGATATACGGGCTCACCGTGCTATTGCTTACGGTAAGTGCCATGCGGGCGCAGATCAGCGGCTCCAATCAGGCGGTGTGGCAGGTGGGCAACCTGCCAGAAAAGAAACCGGCCAATCGTTCCAACCTTTACAACCAACTCAATATGCTGGCCGTATCGGATGCTTTCCAACTGGGCATGCGCGCGGAAATCTACTCCGTGGACGACAGCCGGCGTTACGCACGCATCACGCAACGTTTTATACGATACGCCCAAAACGGCCTGACCCTGACCGCCGGGAATTTTTATACCATGTTGGGCCGGGGCGCCCTGTTGCGCGGATATGATGTACCGGGTGTGGTGTATGAGGACACCGGCACCCGTCAGCGATATGGTTTTTATAAGGATATCGACGGCCTGCAATTGCTTTACCGCAAAGGCGACTGGGATATCAATGCCTTGTACGGCCGTCCGCTGAATCTGGTCATCCCGCCCGCTTATGGCCAAACCCAGCGTCGCTCCAATCTTATCCAGGGAGGTCAGGCACGTTATCGTTTTAACGACGGGCTGCAAACCGGTCTGTTGTATCTGCGCAGCGACGCGCAACATATAATCCGTGAATATGGCGGCGCCAGCGTGGAAGGCGCGGGTCCTTTTTTTGATTATTACGCCGAATACAGCCAGCAATCCGGCCGCCCCCCTTTTGATAATAACACACCCCACGCCTTGTACGGCGCATTGAATGTATATGGCGAGGCCCTGGCCCTGAGCCTGGAATACAAACGCTATAAACAATACACCATGGGATTTAACGAACCGCCCCCTCTGGTTAAGGAGCATAGTTTCACTTTGCTTAACCGCGCCACCCATTCCATTGAACCCTCGGACGAAACCGGCTACCAGGCCGAATTGTTGTGGAATATCGGGGCGTTCAACACCGTTACCCTCAACGCCAGCCGGGCCGTGAATCGCTTTTCATCCTTTAAAGCGGTTTTTTATGAATACTATGCCGACCTGCAATATTATCTGACCGATGAATGGCTGGGCAAGCTGTTTGCCGATGTCAGCCAGGATGAATTGGTCGGCGAAACGGAACGATACACGGCCGGCATGCAATTGGAAGGCCCTTTAACGCCACGCTGGGGGATCGTTCTGGAAGCGGAAGCCCAACGTCTTAAACGCCTTTTTTCATCCGTGGAGGTGATCGGCAATCAATTACTGGCTTTATCATTGACTTCGGCGCCGGATTTTTCATTTACCCTGGTTGTGGAGCATTCCAACGATCCGGTGGAAATAACGGGGAACGGCGAAGATGTCTTTTGGCCGGCGCTCACCATCAACTATCAGGTGGACGGGCACAATACACTTGATCTTTTTTATGGCAAACGGCGTGGGGGAAACGCCTGCACGGGAGGCATCTGTTACCGTGTTTTGCCATTTGAAGGCCTGGAAGTTCAATGGAGCACACGTTTTTAACAAAAGGGAGAGTTTGCCATGCGTTTGATCATCATTTTATTGTCATTGGGGCAACTGGTTACAGCCCAGGTGGTGGGCAGTAATGCCAAAAATTTCACCTTGCAACAATTAGACGGCGGCACCATAACATTTGACGATCATGCCGGAAAGGTTATTTATATAAACTGGTTTGGCTATGCCTGCCCCACCTGTCTGGCGGAAGGCAACGAGACACAAACCAAAATCGCCGATCAATATAAGGGACAAAATTTTGTGGCCTGGGGCATAGATGTGTGGGACGGCACAAGCAGCGGCGTTCAAAATTACAAAAATCGCACCGGTATCACCTATCCCTTATTACTGGATGGCGGCTCCACGGCCTCGGACTGGGGTGTTTCCTATCAATACAGCACGGTTGTCGATCAGCAGGGGGTTATTCAGTTTTATGACCGCACCAATAAGGTGGATGCCATCAATGCTAAAATTACGGAATTGTTATCCGCCACACGCATAGCCCCTCCGACCGAACCGGCTCCATTCGGTTTTGAACTGCGCGCTAACTACCCCAATCCCTTCAATCCGCGTACCGCTATCCCCTTTACCGTGGATCGGGAGCAAAACATACGTCTGGATATTTACAACGTGAATGGTAAACGTGTGCAAACCCTGGTAAACAACCGGTTTGCCGCCGGTCAATATGAGCTTAGCTGGAACGGACGGGATATCAACGGCCAGGCGGCGGGTAGCGGTGTCTATTTTGTCCGCTTACAAGGCGAGCGCGTAACCCATACGCGACGGATTCTATTGCTCAAATAGTCGTTCCTGTAAAATACTTTATTGCCTAAAAAACAAAAGATTATAGTGTGATGTTTCGTTTATTTATTGCAAGAAAAAAGCTTTATAGGCATCTTTTCCCGGCGGCTTAAGCCGCCGGCAATGGAGCTTTTGGGATAATCGGGTCAATCGAAGTTCAATAGCCCCTATCTTTAGATAGGGGGATAAAAAAGGAAAAATTAATCAGCAGGGCTTTAGCCCCAAATTAATACAATATATCAAGGATGGTTAAAAATTATAATTTGAATAAATTATTCATATAACTTTTTTTCAAAAAACGAATAATTCAGTAGAAACTAATAAGAATTGGAGG
>RFFS01000035.1 GCA_003696775.1 Calditrichota bacterium | reverse complement strand
CTCGCCGCGCTCGGCATGACATGGGATGGAGGAACCCGATAAATCGGATTCACTTAGTATTTGGATTATTGCCGTGCCCACGACTGAAGGCGTGGGTTAGCCCTACTATGCCATCACCCCATCCGGGGGACAATGGAATTAACCCACGATTTTAATCGTGGGTAACGTGTCACACCCGTAATGCCCTAAACCGATTCATCGGTTTTAGCAGGAAAGGGATTTCTCACTGCGTTCGGAATGACAAGGGGTAAAGTCAAGACTCTTTGGGTCCTGGCGCCCTTGTGGTGAAAAAATATTACCGACAGGAGGGGATGCCACACTTCGTTCGGAATGACAGTTAGGGTTGAGGGGATGCGCGGCATTTAAAACCAGCCGCCGTAACTTAGTTTGATGACCAGTTGATTGGAATCATATTGCCAGTAGCCACGCTCAATTCGATTGATATTATGGTTATATACGATAAACAGATCGCCCAGTACATCAAACGTCCAGCGCAGACGCGTATTGCTGCCCAACTGCCGTGAATCACTGTCGTACTGGATAAATGAGCTGAATTCAAAATTCGGCGCGAAACTAATCTGGATGCGACTGCCAAACAGGTTTTGCGTAAAGTGACCTTCCGGCAGGTGTACAATGTTTTTTTCAAAACTGACTTCAATGTTCATAACCGGGTCCGGACGCATATTCATCTCCAGTTCCAGTTGATCCAGCTTGCCGTTATAAAATGAACCGAACCACCAGGTAGCCTGTCCGTTTAGTGCGCGCTTCGAAGCCGTCTCCAACTCCAGACGGTACCGCTTCCAGTGGTACGGGCCGGGTTGCAGAACCACACCGTCTTCAATTTCAAATGGCTCCGGCAACACCTCTCCGGCGGGTACAATGTTAAACTCAAAACGGTCGCCGCTTTCCAAACGTACATTCACGGGCGCCGTAAACCAACGGTAAAATTCCCAGTTATGATCCAGGCCGGTTACCAAACGGGCATAGGATTCAAAAAAGAGTTGGCGCACCAGTGATCCGGACGGTCGGGGGCGATAGGAGCCACCCGCGGAATAGGCAAAAATACCGCGTTGCGGCACAAAACCCAGGGAGGGGTCAAAATCACTGCCAATGCGCTTGGCGGTGATACTGATATCCCACAAATCGTTGGGATAATCGATTTTAAGGCCAAAGGCGCTGTTATCATCACCAAGCGACGGATTATGGTTATAGAGCGCCCATAGACCGGTTAAAAAATTCTTATCACCGAACATCCGGGATGTTTTATAGGTCACATCCCCGCCCAGCATCCAACTATTAACACACGACACAGGATCGCCAATCGTGCCAAGCAAACCCATATAGGATTCTTCAAGGAAATTTTGCCGGATACGAAAAGCACCCAGCCAGCGCGCCGGCGCCACACCCTCTACCCGACCGGTTAGGGTTAACAATCCGCCAAAGCGGGTACCGCCCAGTGTACCGTTGAGTTTGGCACCCACATCAATGGGTATTTTGGCGCCTTCATACAGTCCGATACGCCTCGAAAAAAAAGGAATGATATCACGACGCAGCCCCAACCCGAAATCGAAGATATCCGACCCTTCCACAAAAAAGGATCGCTTTTCCGGGAAAAAGAGAGGAAAACGTGTCAGGTTAGTGCGCCGGGCATCCACCTCGGTTTCAGCGAAGTCGGTATTCAAAGTTAACTGGGCGCTGACATTGCTGGTAACCCGCTGGGTGATATCGGCGCTGTAAATAACCTCCGGGGACGGTTCCCCGCCATAACTTTTGCGCATGGAACCAATCAGCGCGCCACGCAGCGTCAGCCCCAGTCCCAGATCAAATTCTGGCAATCCGGTTAGGGGCGCCGCATGCACCACCTGGCTCAGTCCGTAATCCTGCCGGGCGCCTGCCCAGCGGTCGGTTTCCTGTTCGCTCTGTATCCTTCGTTGGATATTAAACCCCCATGCCGGGGATTTTTCCGGAAATGACAGCGTGTAAACGGGTATGGCGGCTTCCATGCTCCAGCCGTTTGCCGTGCGCACCGCGCGCGCGTCCCACAAGGCGTCCCAATCGTTGTTTTCGCCTTCACCGTTTTTGGCCACCAGAGCATCGTAGCGGGCGCCAAAGGGATTAACGGCAAACACATAACCACTGCGTCCGTCGCGGAAAGTATCGAATACAAATTTAATATGATCCTCATCATCCATCTCGGCATCGCGGGTTTTGGAAATGGTGATGATCCTGTCGGGATGCGTGTCGTAACAAATGACGCCCACGTACAGCGTGGTGGATGTTGCCGCGATTTTTACCAACGTTTTTTGAGAAGGCGCCGCACCCTCCACAGGTTCCACCATAGTCAGCGAAGAAAGCGCCGGTACATCCTTCCACAAATCTTCCGAAAGCCGACCGTCCAAAACAACAGAGACCGTATCCGCCAGCCGTGCAACATGATAATCGGCGGCAAACAGATTAAGCGCGGGCAGTAACATCAACAAAAACAAACGTTTCATATTGCGGCAACCTTCTTCCAAGGAAATGAATTCATAATTTAATAAAATGAACGGGACCTAAAAAGTAAAAGGCTGTTAAAGATATTACCCCCTGCCTCACAGCCCTGCCCGAAACCTTTATCGGCGCGGGGATAAAAGTTTTGATTGTTTCGATTTTTTATCTAAAATTTGCCTTCCGCTCATGGAGAATCAACATGCTTAAGAATAAACCCATATTGCGCATCGTCGTCTGGCTGGCAGCCATAGTCTATTTTGTTACGCGTTACGGTATTCCCTGGTATCAGGGCCATAAAGCAACGGAGGAAGTTTCCGGGATGTATCAAGAACTTGCAAACGATAATTTAGGTTGGGATGTTGTGGAATACAGCACCCAGGGACACCCGATATACCAATTGGTATTGGGTGACAGTGGCGTAACCACCTTGCTGTTTGGCGGGTTTCACGGCGACGAGCCGGGGGGCGTGGATTTGGTCATTCGATTGGCGCGCTACCTTTCCGCACACCCCGGGACGCTTACCCAAAGAGTGGTGATCGTTCCCGTTCTGAATCCCGATGCCTTGCTGGCGGGCACGCGGGTAAATGCCAACAAGGTGGATATCAATCGCAATTTTCCGACCAAAGACTGGTCGCCGGCCTATACAAAGGAACGCTATTTTCCCGGTCCCGAACCGGCTTCGGAAAAAGAAACGGCCATTGCCATGCAGCTCATCGACCGTTGGAAACCGGAACGCATCATCAGCATACATTCCGATTTACATGTGATCAATTACAACGGACCGTCCCGTGAGCTTGCCCTGCGCATGGCCCGGTATAACCACTACCCCATCGATGATGATATCGGCTACCCCACTCCCGGCTCTTTTGGTACTTACGCGGGAGAGGAAATGGGCATCCCCACCATTACCCTGGAACTGCCGCCCTACAATCCGGAGGAAGCCTGGAAAAACAACCGGGACGCCCTGATCGCCGCGATCAATATGCCATAGCCTCCCGGGTGAATCCGTTGAGTTCGCATTTTTAGAAAATTTATGCGTCACAAGCGCATGACTTTTCCGGGGCTTCTGTATATTTTTATCAGGACTTATAAAGGCTAAGCTCATCTGCCCGAAAACGCAGTAATCAAACTATACTTTTGGCTGAATTCATGCCTGGCGTTTTTCGGACAGGCGCAATAATTTTTTGGGCGAGTTGGTGTTTTTTTAATTTACTTTTTCGTTAAACTTTTTAATTCTTTCTCTACTCGTTCTACCAAAAACATTTTTAATAGTGATTGGTATGGAATATCTTTCTTATTGGCAAGAAATTTTAATTCGTCTATTAACGATTCCGGTACTCGAAGTGAAATGGTCTTAAT
>RFFS01000199.1 GCA_003696775.1 Calditrichota bacterium | reverse complement strand
ATGTAACACCGTCCGGGCCAGCATTTTTTGAGAAAAGGTCAGCCAAATTTTTTTGTAAATGGTGATGCTGTCCCCGTCGCTCGGATAGGTTTCTTTTATGTAAGATCGTTTATAGGCGCTACCGGTCACGAATTGCCCGCTAAAGGGCTGTTCCATCACCACGCCTTCACTGTTTAGCGCGCTGCTATCCACAAGGACATAAACGGTATCCGCAAGGCGCCAGGCGCTGTCCGGTGTAAACATCAGCGTCTGATTACTCTGACTCCAGGCAAATTCCCCCGTTCTTTGTGGAGAAAACGTCACAGCTCCGACACTTTGCGTATCCATGCTTTGGCTGAAGGTGAGCCGCACGGAAGCATAGGGATCAATTTCCGTGCTACCCGAGGCAGGCTCCATGCCAAAAACCTGCGGCGGCAAACCACTTTGCGGCGCGGGTTTGCGATGCCTGATAACGGATGTGCCGCGGGATACGGTAAACGACAGGGTATCCGGCTCAAAGGCGCCAAAATCTATAATAACTTTGTATAATCCTTCCGCCAACGAATCAAAATAAAAAAAACCGTTATTGTTAAAATCGCCGTTATAGACTTTCAGAATGTTATCAAGCGAATCGTACAGGGCGGCGCGTAAATTGTTGATGGTTTTATATTGATCTTGAGATAAGGAGGAAATATAGTTGCTCACCTTGTGGTTTTTATCGCGCTCATATCCGGCGATAACGCCAAAGGTATCCGCCGGTAAATGATAATAAGCCAAAAAACTACGCATGATGGCCTGGGCCTCATGATGGCGGTAAGCGATATTTTGCAAACGCCAGGATTCCGGAATATAATCATGGAAGGAACCTTCGCTTAACGTGCCGGGCATATTCAGGGTACGCAGCACGCCCAGGTTGAACCCGAGAAAAGACATATCGCCTTTATTGCGGGCATCGGTGGTGTAATTGACCGCATGGATTTTATCGGCCATGATGCCGCCCATTTCACGGGCTTCGGGAAAAGCGGGCTGGCCGTTCATCTCCTTGTAAAGCATCAATGTGTAATTCGCGTTTCCCGAGGAGGCGTTGCTGTGTATGGAATGAAAAAAATCCACCTGATTTTCATTGGCGATACGGTCGATATCGCTTAGTGGCAAATCGTCTTCCGTTCGGTTTTGCGTACGTGACATAATCACCTGCGCGCCACGGTCTTTCAATAAATCTCGCAGATAGAGACCCTTGGTTAAATTCCCCTCCGATTCCCAATATCCGGTTTGCGGAATATAACGATCGTCACTGTCATGCCCGCCGTGACCCGGATTAACCATAAACTTCAGCCCCTGAAACTGAGCCGACAACGTCCCCGTAAGCAACAACACAATAAAAATAGATAACCGGTTATTTTTTAAGATATGCAACGCGAATCTCTCCCTGTAAGGTGTGAAAAGCCAGACGACGGCCATCGGCCGACCATGACGGGTACATTTCCATGGCGTCATCCGAACGGGTAATATTCCACTTTTGTCCACTACGCCAGTCTATGATGAAAATATCGGAAGCGGTGTAGCGATACCCGTCGTCTTCATCTTCCATGCAGGCGATGTAACGCCCATCCGGCGACCAACGGGGCGCATTGGCTTTAGGAAAGCGGGCCATAACGGTGCCGCTCCAATCGATGACAAAGGCTCCGGCACCGGCCTTGCGGAACAAAATATGCTTTTTATCCGGACTCATACCCACCCAGATATAGTGCCCCTCGCCGGCCGGTTTAATTTTTTTAATGACCGTTCCGGCCTGTAAGATGATCAGCGAATCCTGTGCATAAGCCAGGGAGTCGGTTCCGACGTTTGATGACACGGTGTTGTTTAGGGTCGTCAGTACAACATCGCTCTTAACATATATGTTGCCTTTCGCGCTCAACACAGGACTGATAAAGCGACCTTCTCTCATAGTTTGGGCCTTCAGGGTTTTCAAATTAATTTTGGTAACCCGGAAGTAACGACGACCGTTACGCCAATACCAGGGGTTAACAATGACTTCATCGGGAAGAAAACGTGGTCGGAAACCGGCACCTTTGGCTTCACTCAAACGTTCCGTCTTGTTATTCGCCAATCGGTACAAGCCGATATAATTTTCGGTGCTTACATACAACCGGTTTTCCCTGTCGAACACCGGATGGAACCAGCGTTCGCCGGGTGGCGAGACGGTTTCGATTTTTTCGACGATGATATCACTTGCCTTCAAGGGCCGGGCAATGGCGATCATAATAAACAAAAAAAATAATAATCGGGGCATGGACAGCATCCCTATTTTAGCAGTGAAATAGTATCGGATTGGTCAAAACGGACTTTACCGGGTTTCAGGCCGGGCCAGTTCGCTTTAACTTCAAAGGCCCCACGGATACGATAGGCTACCGGTTCGTCGCCCATAATCATATCGTACAGGGCCCGTCCCATTTGTAAAAAATCGAGTTTTAACGGAATCACCACCTTCCGATCCGCATCACCGGCCAGTTGTTGCGGACGCTCCACACGCCCCGAAGCCAGGGCCTTGCCGGCTATTTCCAGCGTATAACCCATTTGACCGACCTGCACCGGATAACCGCCGGTGGATTGCAGGGAAACGGTAGCCGCCAAATCCGCGCCGCTCCAGCTTAAACGATTCAGTTGCAGGGCTTTTAAGGATACCTTTGGCAGAGATAAGACAGGCAGTGTGCCGCTGTATTGAACAGGCACGCGTACGTTTCCGAGTACGGGGACATCAAAAAGCAAACCGGCTTTAAAGGTATAGGCGGTGGTTTCATTTTTCAGAAGCGTTTTTACCGCCCGAAACATATCGGCATAGGTTATGGAAACGGGAATGCTGAGCACGCTGCTATCGTTGGCCGACAGGGTCAGCTGCTTATTCTGAACACCGTTGAACAAACTGTCCCCGGCTATTTCCAGGGCATAATCCAGCCCGGCCAATTTCAGGGATACCGGATTGGGGTTTACGATACGGATATCAAAGGTCATATCGGCACGAGTGAAGGAAAGTCCTTCCAGGCGGGCATCCAGAACTTTGGCCACCGGTTTTTGCACCCCCATGCTTCCGGCCAGTTTTAACAGTTGATTGCATCCCGAAAGGATCCATATACTGCTCATAATGAACAATACAACCAGGGCTTTTTTCATGGGCAGACCTTTCAAAAAAAATGGGATGACAGTCTTTTGAACACGATTATTCAAGCATGGTTCAGAAAATAAACAAACCTGGTTTCAAACAACAGGATAAAAATCAATTTTTGGCAAAAAAAAAGCGGAACCGTTCGGTTCCGCCTGAATTTATTTAGGTCCGGCATTTTTAACCGCTTCGGGCACATGGGCTTCATACACCCTGAAGTTATCTTTAAAACTCTCGGCCAGTTCCTTAGCCTTGGCGTCATAAGCGGCTTTGTCCTGCCAGGTATTGCGTGGCATTAACACCTCATCGGGCACGTCAGGGCAACTTACGGGCACCGATAAACCAAAAAACGGATCGGCTTCAAACGGTACATTTTCCAATACCCCTTCCAGAGCCGCCTTAAGCAATGCGCGTGTGTATTTAATGGAAATACGTTCGCCCACGCCATAGGGCCCGCCCGTCCAACCGGTATTTACCAACCAGCAATTCACATTATGTTTGGCAATTTTTTCACCAAGCAGTTCGGCATACACAGACGGTTTGAGAGGCATAAAAGGAGCACCGAAACAGGTGCTGAATGTAGCCTGGGGTTCCGTTACACCGCGTTCGGTTCCCGCTACTTTGGCCGTATAGCCCAGCAGAAACTGATACATGGCCTGTTCCGGTGTCAGACGGGACAATGGCGGCAGAACGCCAAACGCATCGGCGGTAAGGAAGATAATGTTTTTCGGATGACCGGCGCGGCCTTCGGTAACAATGTTCTCCAAATGAGTGATGGGATAGGAAGCCCGGGTGTTTTCCGTCAAACGTCCGTCGTTTAAGTCCACAAACCGACTTTTTTCATCCACCACCACATTTTCGAGTATGGTTCCAAACATGTGTGTGGTGCGGTATATGGCCGGTTCGGCTTCTTTGGATAATCGGATCACTTTAGCGTAACATCCGCCTTCAAAGTTGAAAACACCGTCATCACTCCAGCCATGTTCATCATCGCCGATCAGCGCGCGATTTGGGTCTGCCGACAAGGTGGTTTTTCCCGTTCCGGAAAGACCGAAAAACAAAGCGGTGTCGCCATCCTTACCCACATTGGCGCTACAATGCATGGGCATCACTTTCTTGAACGGCAACAAATAATTCATAATGGAAAAGATGGATTTTTTAATTTCACCGGCATATTCCGTCCCGCCGATAAGCACCAGTTTTTTAGTGAAGTTAACGAGGATAAAAGCTTCCGAGCGCAGTTGATCAATTTCCGGAATGGCGTTGAGATGCGGCGCACTGATCACCGTGAATTCCGGTTCAAAACTTTTCAGCTCATCGCGGTTTTCAACACGGACAAACATATTTCGCGCAAAGAGATTGTGCCAGGCGTATTCGGTAATGATACGTACGGGCATGCGGTAAGTGGGGTCGGTACCGGCATAGGCATCCAGCGCATACACTTCGCGGTTTTGCAGATAGGCCTGCGCCTTACACAACATCCGGTCAAAAACTTCGGGACTAACGGGTTGATTAACCTCACCCCAATCCACTGTTTTTTCGGTTGTTGCGTCACGTACAACAAATTTATCCTTAGGGGAACGACCGGTATATTTTCCGGTGGAAACCACCAACGGTCCGTTCCTGGAAATAATGCCTTCTCCGTTGAATAAAGCTTCTTCGTAAAGTTCTGCGGGTGTTAAATTCCAATAAACATTATTCAGATTAAACAACCCGAGCGACGGAATTTCATGATCCGTGCGCGGTTCAATGTTTTTTGACATGTATCCTCCAGCTTATGATTAAAAAGATCGGGTAACTTACAAATAAGTACAGGCCATTTTCAATAAAAAGTAATATGGCGTTTTGATTCCTGCTAATGGTATAATCTTCTTATACCGGCTCCGGTTGCCGGGCAAGTACCGCCTCAACACGACTAAGTAGTTCGTTAAAAGAAACCGGTTTATGAATAACATCATCGGCTTTATTCATTATCTCTTTCTCTTCTTCCGGATGTTCATAGCCGGTCAAAAATATGAACCGACCCTGATAGCCTTTTTCACTTAGCTTGCGGTATAAACGCGGGCCGGACATACGAGGCATCATCACATCGGAAATTATCAAATCAAACGATTCCGCTTCCATCAACATCAGGGCATCCTTGCCATCCACGGCGCCACGACAGGTATAACCGGCGTTATTAAAAATATCTATCAGTGTTTCCAGGATTTCTTTTTCATCATCAATTATCAGAATGCGGGCGTCTTTATGGGTGGTTAACGGCATGCTGGAGGCGAACAGGTCGATGATTTGCGCGTCAAGATAATCTTTTTTACGCAACGAAGTGATATTTTTAAGATTACGTGTCAACTCTGAAATCCTGTTAAGCATTTCCCTTGACTTTTGGAAATAGATTTCCCGCGGCTCACTGGTTTGGATCAGATGCAAATAGTTATACAGAGCCTGAAGGGGTTGCGAAAATTCATGCGCCAGAGCACCGGCCAGCTCTTTTATGCTGTTTAGTTTTTCGATTTGTAATACTTTTTGTTGATTGGCCTTTAGCGTGGATAAGGCATTTTCCAATTCCTTCTGGGTTGCCAGCAATTGTTTTTGGGTACGCTCCTTCTCACTGATATCACGGATGATGCACACCAGTTGATATTTTCCCTTCCGCTTAAAAACAGACAAAGAGATATCCACCGGCACATCCTGACCATCCAGCCGTTGTAAAACCAATTCCTTTTTAATCTCTTTATGATCCTTCCAGGCGTTATCTATGATACGAAACAGTTCCGTATCGTTCCCCAAAAGTTGCTCTATGGACTGGTTCAATAAATGATCACAGGTGGTACCCATTATTTTTCCCGCGGCATCATTACAGAAGGCAATCTGTTTTTTTTCATTGACATGAATAATCGCGTCCAGAGCGCCTGCCGCGATGGCTTTGAATTTTTCTTCATTTTCACGCATCAATTCACTGGTTACGTGATAATCGGTCATATCACGTAAACGACATAGCCAGGCCTTGCCGTTCTCCCAGTTAATACTCGATACGGACATTTCGATATAACGATCCGGCAACTCGGCAATATAGACGGTGGCGGTATGTGTGATTTCATTGAGCACGGGCAAACCAAACTCCGCGCCGTACAACTCCAACGGCGAACGCGCGAACATTTGGCAGGCCGGTGGATTGGCAAAACGGATTAAACCGCCGCTATCCACAACAACCAAACTATCGGGGTCTTCGTTCAGGATGGTGTAGAGACGTTCTTCAA
Source organism: Calditrichota bacterium (assembly GCA_003696775.1). Classification (GTDB taxonomy): domain Bacteria; phylum Calditrichota; class Calditrichia; order Calditrichales; family J004; genus J004. The sequence goes on along the minus strand of RFFS01000199.1, from coordinate 900 downwards.
GTTGAATGGACGAATAAGCTTTTTGGCTCAGGTTCTGAAAGCGCTGGTTACGGGCCAGGGCAAAAAGCAGCGAACGCTTGATAATGTCCGCCTTAAGTTCCGCTTCACACCAGGCATCCTGCACGCCATGTATCAACGCTTTTGTGGCCAGATCGGCATCATAGGCGGGCATATATAAAATGACCGCTAATTGGGGAAAGCGGTCCACTATGGTTTTAATCAAATTCAGTGCGCCGGATTCTTCCACGGGATCATAAACAACTACATCGATATTATTCAGATATTCATCAAGATGTTCAAGGGCCTGTTTTTCATCCACCACCCAATCCATGCGTACCACAGGCGTTTCTATTTCACGGAACACCTGATTCAGTTTTACCATTTCCTTTTTTCTGCTTTCTATGAGCAGAATGCGTACTTCATCCATGGTCAGTTTGTTAGCAGGTTAAGGGTTAGCATGGTTTTGGCGATATTCGTAAAATCGCCCACCGCCATCCTTCTTGGCAAAGGCGTTTCGCGTACCAGCGCCGGCAACACCAATGGCGGTTGAATTTCAGGATTTTTACTCAGGTCGATAAGATTCAGTTTATAATTTTTTTGGAAATGCCCATCACAAAATTTTATCAGGCGGGCCAACACACGATTGGTTTGCCTATCCATGGCATGCACATAAAATGTAAGTTCAATATCCTTCATTTTAAAACCCGATAATATTTAGGGGATTTTATTATCGGTACTAAGGGATTTAAACTAAAGTCCGGGGCTGTAATATCCTTTTAATATCCCCGCCTCGTACAACCGGCAACAGACAAAAAAAGGGAATCCTAAATTGAATTCCCTTTCAAGGCGGTCCGGACGAGACTTCCCGTCAACAGACGGGACAACTTCCTGCGTGACTAT
>RFFS01000034.1 GCA_003696775.1 Calditrichota bacterium | reverse complement strand
TAATTGATTTAAGCCAGATAGACACCAGTCGATTTGAAAATATGTTTATAAAAAAAGATATTATTCCAATATCTGGTGATAGTGGTTACCCAATTCGTCTTGGTGATTTTAACAATAACGGACAGCTTGATTTTTATGGTGATTATAAATGGGTGCAGGATTATAAACTAGTAAATGCTGCAATTGTTGAACTTACGGCAGACTCAATGTTTATTGTTCAAAAAATATTTAAAGATTCGCTGACAGGCCCACTTCCAGTAACAGACTTGGACAAAAACGGAATACCGGAAATCAATTTTAGGCAGAATAGAAAGCTGGCCCATTTAAAAAGTACGACCCAGGATTCTTTTCCCGATTCGGTTGATTTCCTGTTTCGATTATGGAAAAGCGGTGGCGGCGCCGTAAGCGGTGAAACCTTTTATGATTTTGACAAAGACGGGAACATGGATTTGGTTTACGTGGCTGACGATACCCTTGAGCCGAGGGATCAGCTTAAGGTTTTTGTGGCCGAATACAATCCACAGATCAATAATTTTGAAGATAAATTCCGTTTTAAACCGGACGACTACTATTTTGACGGTTTTTCGGTTGGGGATTTTGATGAAGACGGGTTTCCTGAATTTGCTTTGGGAAGCATTCATGGCGATGTATATGTATTTGAAAACAGCGGTAACGACAGTTACGGCCTTGTTTTTCAGGATACCATCTCCACGTCAAACGCCTATTTATCGGTAGCAACCAATGATATTGACAATAATGGCAAAAAAGAATTTTTTATAGGCGGCAGCAGTTATTTTAACGGGGTTGGCGGAACGCGTTACTACTGGTTCGAGGCCGATGGGGATAACCATTATAAAAAAGTAAGGTCTTTGTTGCTTTTGGGTATTGATCCCCTTGGCGTTGATGAAATTCATGTTTTTGATATGAACAATGACGGCAAGGATGATATACTTATCAATTATACCTGGTCATTAATTGTTCTTACCTGGAACAATGATACACAAGCATTTGAAGTGCTCTATTTTTTGCCATCGGATTATGAAATATACGGCGCCACCATGTATGATCTGAACAATGATCATAAGTTGGATATGTTCATGAGTACAAAAGAGGATGATCATCTTCCGGCGTTAAGGACCTACTATATGCAAGCCAATTATACCGTAACCGGGATGAGCAAAATCAAAAGAACACAACCGCTTAATTTTAAACTTGGTCAAAACTATCCCAACCCCTTTAATCCCGTAACCACGATCCCATTCAGAATAAATCAAACGGAAAATATCTCTATAAAAATTTATAACACAGCAGGTCAATTGATCAAAACATCTGTAAAAAATCAAAAATATAGCCCGGGGCGCTATCAGATAAAATGGAACGGTTTGACAAGTTCCGGAAAGGAGGTGGGCAGCGGCGTTTATATAGTAACCTTGCAGGCAGGACAACAATTTTTGTCACGGAAGATGCTTCTTATAAAATAGTGATAGGAGTATCCTATGTTACGTTTACTTTTTCTTTTAATCATGCCTATTTTTCTTTTTGCCCAAAGCAGTAATTGGGATGCGGTTGTGGATTTAAACCTTACGGTTACGCATACTTATGATAAGACTGATCTGTATTCTGACCGGAACGGAAACCACATAATAGTTGAAAACGGTTCCACATTAAAATATTATCTTTACAGCTCATCGGGCAGTTTAATACGCAGCAGTACCATAGAACCTTCAATTACTTCAACCTTCAGTAAAATTACGGGTTATGATGGTACGGTCTATCTTTCGTATATTAAAGGCAACACCTTATACAGCAAACAATCCGTCGATGCCGGCCAGACATGGACCAATCTAAATAATATTACATTAAATTCGAGTACCTCGGATGGCATGGAGCTGTGGACCGATTCCAATGGTTTACATGTCGTTTATTCATCTTTGGAAAACGGCGTTTATGAAAGCCATTATGCTCTTTCAAAACCAGGGTTACCATATTGGGTTGATTCTAAAACAATCACCGATGAGCCCAATGTTGATGGCGGGCGTCCCAGCATTACCTCCTCATCAGGTCGTGTTCACGTGGGCTTTACTTCAGAATTATCCGAAGCGGATACGCGGGATAAATCGGGCACTACCTGGCAAACATCCCAGCAGGTAACGGGTTTTTATCCGGAAAGGATTCAGATTATTGCAACAAGTAACAAACTTCATGCAATTTATTCAGAAGTACATGAGCCAGGTCTTTGGTTACAATATAAGAATCGTCCAACAACAGGCAGTATATGGTCTTCTGTTACCACAATTACCGGACAAACAGCAAGCGTTGAGAATGGCAAACCTGATATGACCGTAAGTTATGACAATAAATTGCATATGGTATATTATGAATTTGGGGATTTAAGATACAGGGAATGGAACGGGTCACTTTCTTCATCATATGCTGTAATGAGTTTTGAAGATGGGCCGCGTATATCGGCAAACAATAATGATATATATGTTATAGGGATCGTTGACAATGGGAACGGTGGTTATGAAATACATTTGCGCCAGCGTGATTTTGCCCCGCTTGAACCCACGGGTATTTCATCCGCCGCCAGCGCCGCCAACCATCCGCTGATAACCTGGGATGAAAATAAGGAGATGGATGTCCGTGAATATAAAGTTTACAGAAGGGATGCCAACAGCTATCCGGATTATGTTTTCCTGGCTGCCACCAACGCCACTTCTTACGAAGACAGCAGCTTACAAGTCTGGACGTACGGTCCCGTCGCCTATAAATCGACCGTTTCCTATAAAGTTAGCGCGGTAGATTACGGTCTGAATGAATCTCCCCAATCATCCGCAACGGATATTGAAGTCGTTGGAGGTCCGGTTTATAACCGCGCCCTTCCCACACGGGAAGTGACATGGCTTCAGGATTTTAAACTTGAAAATGCTTATCCCAACCCCTTCAATCCGGCTACCACCATAAGCTATGCTCTGCCGGAAGCCGCCGATGTGCGCCTGGAGGTGTATAACATGAGCGGTCAAAAGATAAGCGTCCTGCATAAAGGCACGCGTCAGGCCGGATATCACTCCGCGCGCTTCGACGGCGGCGCTTTATCCAGCGGCATCTATATCTATCGGCTCACCGCAACGGGCGCCGAAAGCGGTAAACATTTTAGCGCCGTCAAACGCATGCTGCTTATAAAATAAGAAAACCTGTCCAAAGTCGGGCAACTCGCGGACAGGCTTTCGAACCCACACGCCGCCTTTTTCCGGGCGGCGTTTTTTAGTTTAAGCAGCAAACCGGCGTCATGCAAGGAAAATTTTATTCTCCCCTTAAGCGCGATTCAAAAAACGGTGCCCGTTACGTGAACAGCAACCGGGCCGGCTCTCCGTTTGCCCTTGCTTTCCGCTTATAACAATCGGGAGGCAAACGTAAGCTTATGCCATCAGGACATTTTTGTGTAGTCGGTATCCGGATGGGAACGGGGCCGCCAGGCGCTTTTTGCCCCGGTGCGCCACGAACGATCCAGAAAGGACCGGCCGCTTAACCGGCCCGCCAGTCCCAGCGGCGTGAGCAAAAGATAAAATATCGCCGTCAACACAATACGGGACACCCACCAGCCCAGGGTAAACGCCAGCCCCATCCAGGCCGTGTATAAAAATTTTAACAAAAAAGGAAACAACAAACCGGCCGCCAGCCACGCCAACCAGGCGACAAGCATAACCACCTGACCGCCGGTCCATCCTTCTTCCGGATAAACCAACCATGCAATCAGGACAGTGACCGCCCACATAATCCCGGCAAATTTGCGTAGCTCCCGGGGCGAACGGTTCAATGCTCCTAATTCATCACCCACATCTTTAATCCAGCTCATACGACCTCCTTTTCCCGGGTCGGGACAAACGGGGTTGTTCGTTTTTGCGCAGCATATAATTTCCCAAAACCAGCCGGTCCATTTCCGTGTTCATAAAACAGGCGTAGGCGTCTTCCGGCGTGGCCACAATGGGTTCGCCGCGCACATTGAAGGATGTGTTGACAATCACCGGGCAACCGGTGCGCGTATAAAATGCGGATATCAGCGCATGGTAGCGGGGATTGGTGTCCCGGTGGACCGTTTGCAAACGCGCGCTGCCGTCCACATGGGTTACCGCCGGTATTTCGGAACGGGGCACGCTTAATTTTTCGAGACCTTTTTTCCCTAACGCCGAGGCATCAAGCGTGAGTTGGCGTTCTTTTTTCACATCCGCCACCAGCAGCATATAAGGGCTCGCGTGATCCGTTTCAAACCAGTCGCTCACATGTTCGGCCAACACACTGGGCGCGAACGGGCGGAAACTTTCTCTGTATTTGATCTTCAGATTCATACGCTTTTGCATTTTCGGCGAACGGGCATCGCCGATTATGGAACGATTGCCCAGAGCGCGCGGCCCGAATTCCATGCGTCCTTGAAACCAGCCGATGACATCACCGGCGTCCAGCGCGCGGGCGGTTTCTTCAAACAATTCCGAATCTTCAAGACGGATGGCGGGGATGTGCTTTTCGTTCAAAAAAGCGGCGATATCGGCGTCGTCATAGGCCGGGCCGAGATAGGAACCCTGTTGAAGAGCGCCCTTTTCCCGTAAATCCACCGGATGACCGTAGTGTTCATGCCACACCTGCAACGCCGCTCCAAGGGCGCCGCCGGCATCGCCCGCCGCGGGTTGTATCCATATATCGTCGAATATCCCGGAACGCAGCAATTTACCGTTGGCCACGCAATTCAGCGCCACGCCGCCGGCCATGCAAAGATAACGACGGCCGGTTTCTTTACGGATATGCCGCGCCATCTTTAAAACAATTTTTTCGATCACCTCCTGTATGGAACGGGCCATGTCCATTTCCCGTTGGGTCAACGGACTTTCCGGAGCGCGCGGCGGCCCGCCGAACAATCGGGCAAAACGACGATTGGTCATGGTTAAGCCGGCCGGATAATTAAAATAGTCCATGTTCAGGCGGAAACTGCCGTCTTCGTATAATTCCACCAGCTCGTCGAGGATCATATCCACATAACGCGGTTCGCCGTAAGGCGCCAGACCCATCAGTTTATATTCCCCGGAATTGACGCGGAAACCGGTAAAATAGGTGAAGGCGGAATAGAGCAATCCCGGTGAATGGGGAAAATGCATTTCCGAAAGCAGACGCACCCCCGTATCCGGCGCCGCCACCCCCCAGGAGGCGGTGGCCCACTCCCCCACGCCGTCTATGGTCAGCACCGCCGCTTCTTCAAACGGCGAGGGATACCAGGCTGAGGCGGCATGCGCGCCGTGATGCTCCGTAAACAACACCGGCCCGTCATAATCCAACGCCTTTTTTATTTGGTCGGGAATCCACAATTTTTGACGCAACCATAAGGGCATGGCCTTTAAAAAGGAGGCCAGGCCCCGCGGCGCACAGGCCAGGTATGTTTCCAGCAGACGGTTGAATTTCACAAACGGTTTGTCGTAAAAAGCCACTGCCTGCAATTCAGAGGCCCCGATACCCGCCTCCTCAAGGCAATAACGGACCGCCTTTTCAGGAAAACGATGATCATGCTTTTTGCGGGTAAAGCGTTCCTCCTGGGCCGCCGCCACAATCCGTCCATCCTTCAGCAGCGCCGCCGCCGAATCGTGGTAATAGGCCGAAATACCGAGTATATAACCTGTGTCCATTTGAAAACCATTTACATATACAATAAGTTAGCGGAATCGTGTTGCGCCGCTTTAAAGATAGCCGCACGCATCCATACAATCAACCGGGATTCTTTAATGAAAAAATTTCTTTTTACGCTGATCACCTTCGGACTCGTTCTCCTGCTTCTCCTCCTTGGGGAAGGTCTGCTCCGCCTGGCCGGTTACGGCACCGATTACCCCCTGTTCATCGAAAAAAACGGCCGGTGGCACAGCAATCCCCGCTACGCGGAAAAATTCTTCAGCAGCCGGGACATCAATATCCCGGAACTTATTGACCAGCAACTACCCGCGAAAAAAGCCCAAAACGTTTGGCGCATCGTCGCCCTGGGCGGTTCCACCACCGCCGGATTTCCTTTCGAAGTGTCCATCAATTTCCCCTACTTCATCAAAAACCGCCTGCAACAGCTTAACCCGGGCAAACGCATCGAGTTGATCAACCTGGGCATATCCGCCGTCAATTCGTTCACCGTGGCCGATATGACCGATCAGGTGGTGGCGCTGCAGCCGGACCTGGTGCTGCTTTACATGGGCCACAATGAATTTTACGGCGCCTTGGGGCCCGCTTCCACCCAGGCCATTTCCGCTCATCGCGGCCTGATACGCCTGACCCTTTGGCTTCGTGAATGGCGTCTTTATCAATGGCTGCGTGCCCTGCTGGAATCCCTGGCGCCACCGGCACCCGCGCCGCAAGAAAACCGTTCCCTGATGAGCCAAATGATCGGCAAAGCGCGCCTGATGCCCGATGATCCCCTTTATAAAGCCACCTTACAAAATTTCAGCGCCAATCTGGAAAGCATTATAAACGATTTCCACACGGCGGGCATTCCGTTAATCATCAGCGATCTGGTCAGCAACCTGCGCGATCAATATCCATTGGGCGAAACAGCCGAAACGGAAGACGCCTTGTTAAAAAAAGCCCGCCAACAAGACCCGCAAACCGCCTTACAAACCATCCGGCCGTTGTTGAATCAACAACCCGTTGCCGCCTCCGTCGCCTGGTTTGCCGCCCGCCGTTTGCAACAACTGAATCGAAACGAAGAGGCGCGGCGCTACTTTATCATGGCCCGGGACAACGATCCCATGCCCTTTCGGGCACCGTCGGCCATCAATCGCATCATCGACTCCCTCGCGCGCGTTTATCATATCCCCAAAGCCCCAACACGCCGCCTTTTTAACGCTTACAGCACTCCCCGGGCGCCCGGCAACACGCTCTTTCTGGAACATCTGCATCCGCGTCCCATGGGCTACGCGCTGATTGCCCGGAGTTTTTTACAGACCATGGATACCACCCGCCTCATCGCCCTGAATTGCCACGACACTCTGGATGCGAAGGCCTTTCTCAACGCCCAACCCTTTACGCTGTTCGATCAGCGTATCGGCGAAATGAAAGTCAGCCAACTCATGAACGGCTTTCCGTTTAACGGACGCAGCCAATTAACCCCGACCCCGGCCGACAGCATGGTGAACCGGCTCGCTTCCCGGCATCTTCATCAGGGGTTATACTGGGACGGCGCCCATTTTCAACTGGGTGATTATTATCTGCAAAACCAAAACTATCAAAAGGCGCTGCGGGAATATAACGCTGTTTACGCCAATGATCCCGAAAATCCTTCGGCTCTTTACCGGCTGGGCGATGTTTATACGCTGTTAAAAGAATACGACAAGGCGGAAACTTTCTACAACACCGCGCTGAACATTACACCGGGACAAGCGTATCTGTACGCCAAGCTGGGACGCATGCGGATCATCCGCGAACAAACCGATGCCGGCATTGCCGCGCTGGAAACGGTTATCAAACTGGAAAAAAATAAAAAAACACTCAACAATGATGATATGAAGACGCTCTATTACCTGCTTGGCGTGGGCTATGCCCGAAAAGGCTTATACCGTAAGGCGGATGCCGCCTGCAATCTGTCCATCCACCTGGACCCGCTCTATGATCCGCCGCTGACCCTCAAAAACAAAATACGTCTGCTGCAAGGGAAAACCGCCCGGTGACCTGGCGATTACTTATCCGGCCGCCCTGGCGTTGGTGGCAAAGCTGGCCGCTGCGTCATAAAGCCGAGGCCCTGTTTATTCTGCTGATCATAGTAGCGGTGCCGTTTGACCGTCTGCACCCCGTGATTGGGCGGACAACCGATGATGTCCTCCGCGCATGGCTATGGCGGGGCAGCTTTATTTTCCTCATAATTTGGAGCGTTGCCTCGGCCCTGGCGATCCGCTTCGCGCCCGGACAAAATACCCTGTTTCGTTTACTGGCCGACGCACCGTTGAACCGTCGCGAGGCCCTGTCCGTAACCGCCCATGCCACGGCGGCGTATCTTTGGACGCTGCCCGTATTGTATCTGGTGTTAATCGGCGCGGCGTGCCTGGCCCGTCCCCTCCTGACGTGGCCGGTTGTTGTGCTTACATTTTCCACGGCAACCGCTGTCTGGTGCGCGCTTTTTCTGATTGCCGGACGCCGCCCCGCCCTCCTGTTTTTAAGTGTGGCCCTCTTAATACTTATGCTGACGGCTTATGCCCGTTTCGCTCCGGACGGAATCCTTTTCATCCCGTTCTGCGCTGTTCTTTTTACGTGGGTGGTTATTATGTACCGGCGCGCTCCGCAACCGGACTTGCGCCTTTTATTGCCGGAAAAAGCAGGCAAAAAAATAGTCGGGCCCCGGTATCGTTTCACCCCGTCCCGCGTTTTCCCGGCAACCGCCATCGGCGCTTTATACCGCAAGGAACGCCTGGCGCGCCAACGGTTTTTACCTTTTGTCCGTCTGCGCCGCCGTTTTGCCCTGGCATGGGCCGCGTTGCTGTTTGCCGGTTGGCTACTACGGGCCGATCTGCTGCCCATCGCCTATACGGCCTTTATATGGGTCTATCTGGCATTTCGCTTTAACGACCGTTACACACCGGCGGAACACCCGCTATGGATAACAGGCGCGCCCCTGCGTTTAAGTCATTGGGCGGCGGTCGTATTGGGCGCGGAATTGCCGGATATGATCATTGCCGCATTTACGGCTTTTATGGTGATGCTCCCGGCCGCCGTCCCCATGGAGCAGGCGGCAGCGGGAATCAGCAGCGCCTTTTTAATGAGCCTGTTTATTCTCGCGGCGCTGATGATCTTCCGGCTCATGTTTTTCGACCGGCCGCGTTGGGCCGCCCGGGCCTTTCACCTGACGGTGATTTTCATGGCCATCCTGATCAACGGCTATCCCCTTGTGGGCACCTTTATCGCCCTGCTTTTACTGGGCTATTTTCACTATCAAAATTACAGGTATCTCTATTCATGATACGGTTCGACAATTTAAGTCTGTGGTACGATAACCATCTCGCCATCGACCGCCTCCGCCTTCATTGGCCGGGCGGCGCCTGCATAGGCATCCACGGCCCCAACGGCAGCGGCAAAACATCGCTGTTGCAGGTGGCCGCCGGGATATTACGTCGCTACGAGGGACATTATCTCTGGGAGGGGCGCCCCGCTTCCCAAAACCTCCGGGAACTGAAAAGCGCGACTTTTTACGCTCCGGAAAACGCCGAAGCGCCGGGGTATTGCACCGGCCGGGAATATCTGAGCCTGACCCGCGCGGTGTACGGTAACCGGGGCCTCTCCGTTGATGAAGCGCTGACCGTTACCGGTCTGGAGGCCGTTTCCGACAATCTGTGTCACGGTTATTCCCACGGCATGCGCCAAAAACTGGCGGTGGCGGCCGCGTTGTGCAGCGGGGCGCGCGCGCTGTTTTTTGACGAAACCTTTCATGGCATCGACCCGGCAAGTCGGGAAAAAATTTTACATCACCTGCGCCATCTGTTTTTAAATGAACAACGCCTGGTGGTACTGGCTTCGCATCAGCGGGAGTGGCTGAACAAGCACTGTACACGCGTCGATCTGTTCCCTTACAGGCCCGAATAAACATTAGGTGTTACAGGTTTGGTTTTGCAAGCCCGTTTAATTTTACTATCTTTGCCGAGCCCGTTAAGAGGGCAACCCCATTCCATTCCAAAACAGGACAAACCATGCCCACACCCGAAATAATGAAAAAACGCGACGCCGACGCCACCCTGCTTTTTGCCATTGAAATTATCCGCAATGAGTTCAAATCATTGGCCATCGTTCTCCTATATATAGCCGGACCGGTCATTCTTTTTTCCGGTTTGGTAAATTATTTTTACTTTGACGAAGTTTTCGGCGCCTTTTTTCAGGATTCGGCCAACCCCGATGCGCTACAAATATTCACCCCCCATTATTTTTTACTGGTCTTATCACAGGCTTTACTCATCACCGTGATTTTCATGGTTACCATCTTCTACATCAGGGAAAAATACACACAGGGTCACAGCCCTTCTCCGGCGCATCTTTGGTTTGAAATATTGAATCATATCGGGCTTTATTATGGTTACGCCTTGCTGCTCGGCATACTGCTGTTTGTGTCGTTTATGGCCTTTTTCATTCCCGGCATCTGGCTGTTGGTGGCTTCCAGTCTGTTTTTTCCGGTTTTGATTTTTGAGGGGCACGGCTTTGGCGACACCCTGGCCCGAAGCTTTTATCTGATTAAAGATAACTGGTGGCGTACGCTGGGCCTGTTACTGTTTTCTTTTTTCATTCTTTATATCATCAATATGATCATCCAAATGCTGATTGTATTGGTCACCACCCCTTTGGGCCTCACCGCCTTTACGGAGGATAAAAGTTTGTCCGCCGGGCTCCTTATTGCTTTTTCACAACTGACCCAGTTATTGCATGCCTTCATCGCCGTGGTCCTGTCCGTTCATTACTTCAGCTTAAAAGCCCGAAAAGACCCCCGATTCCCGCAATCGTTTTTTCCGCCTTCACATAAATAAAGTTGTTTTTTTGAGATAAAAAGCCACCGCAATCACAGGCGGGCTGTGTATTTTTTATAAATTTCCTGTTTTAGGTAAATTCCACAATTTTCCTTGCGATACTTAAATGAAGTCCCTTTTACACGGATAAAAAGGCAAACCCGGCATTAAGAAATAAAAAGGATCGTTATGTCAGACGAGGCGCTTTGGTCAAATATCTTCAAAAACAAAGATGTAAAAAGAGAAAATATCTTTTCCGTGCTTAAACGCGTGCCTGTTTTTCAGGATCTGGGTTATAAGGAATTCAAATCCATCGAACGCATTTTGCATCGCCGTCTGTATAAGGCGGGGGAAGTGATCTTCCGGGAAAATGAACCGGGCGTGGGTATGTATATCATCGAACAGGGAAAGGTCAACATCACCGTGGGGCGTGACAACAAGTTGCTGGTCTTATTATCCAACGGCGATTTTTTTGGCGAAATGGCCCTGATCCTGAGCGGCAAACGCACGGCCTCGGCCATCGCCCAAACCGAAACCACCCTGTTGGGATTTTTTCAACCCGACTTATTCAATTTACTGGAAACCAACCCAAAAATGGGCAACAAAATCATGTTCCGGCTTTCCCAGATGATTGCCGAACGGCTGCGCCTGGGCACATTGGAAAACCGCCAGCTCAAGGCGCGGCTTAATACCCTGCAAGCGGAACTGGAAAAATACAAGGGTGAAAACAGCAATGGAAAGTAGTGTCACACGCTTTTTAAAAATTGTTTTAGTGGTAGCCGCTTTGGCCGGCGCCCTATGGATATTAAGCGCCATTCGCTCCACAATCATTCTGTTGGTTATTGCCGCCCTGCTGGCCTACATATTGGACCCTTTTGCCAGTTATCTCGAATTCCGCGGCCTCTCCAGGACAACCGCGACCATTGTCATCTTTCTGCTGGTGGGCATCGTCATCTTTACGGTGTTCTATTTCTTAATCCCGGCTCTCTCCCGGGAAATCACCGGCTTACAAAAAGGGCTGGACGGGCAAAGCACCTCCCGTTTGCTGAATGATGTGGAGACTTATATTAAAAAAGCCATCCCGCTTCTACAGGATCAGGACATAAATCTCCAGGGAGAACTGCAAAATATTATAAAAAACATCGGTGAAACACTCTTTTCCCTGCTGGTCAATCTGGTGCCGCTTATATCTTCCGTGGTTATCATCCCTTTTGCCGTGTTTTTCTTATTGAAAGACGGCCGCGATATGAAAAAGCAACTGGTTAGCATGGTACCCAACCGCTATTTTGAAATGACCCTGACCCTGCTGCACAAAATTGACGAACAGTTGGGCAGTTACCTGCGCGGTCAGTTTATCGACTCCACCATCATCGGCTTGCTGGCTGTAACAGCATTATGGATACTGGATGTGCCCTATTATGTGTTGATCGGAATTTTTGCCGGCCTGGCCAACATGATACCTTACGTCGGGCCGTTTTCCGGAGCCATTGTCGCCATACTCACCGTATTGCTGAACCACGGCAGCGGCCAGGATGTGCTGTATGTGGGACTCGCCTTTTTATTCATTCAATTGATAGACAATGTGGTCGTCCAACCGATGGTTCTGGCGCGCAGCGTCAACCTGCATCCGTTGACAATCATATTCGCCATCATCATCGGCGGCCAGTTTTTCGGTATCATTGGCATGCTGGTAGCCGTACCCACCACCGGTATTTTAAAAGTACTGGCCAGGGAATCGTACACCAACGCACGGCGTTTTAACCTGATTTAGCTACCGGGGTTACATTCATCATGGAAAGAACCAACCAACCGGGCCCCATCCCCACGGATGTGTTTCAACAAGCGCTGAATCGTCTGCCTGTCCTCACGCTCATTTGCCAAAAGGACGGACGCATCGTTTTCATCAGCGAAGCGCGGCACACCCATCCCTTCCGACTGCTCGGACTGCCGGAAGACGCCCGAAACATTCAGGATTTCCCCTTTTGGCAGGACCCCGTTCTCAGGCAGGCGCTTGATGATCTGCTTACAAAAGACCTTTCCTTTGATATCGAAAAACGTTACATGGGCAGCGAATCCCCCGCCCTCTTCTTTAAATATCTGGGTTCTCCCATTCACAACGATCAATACGTCATCTATATCGGTGATATCACCGAGCGTTCCACCATCGCCCGCGATCGGGAAAAGAACATCGCCAACTACAAAACATTGTTCGAATCATCACCCTCCGGCATTATGCTAATCGATAAAAACGGCATGATTCTGGAAGCCAACAAAGCCATGCACGACCTTTTGGAATACGACCACCCCGGCCTGAACGGCAAGCCTTTGGTAAGCATTCTCGATCCATCACAAAAAGGAATTTATCAAACCCATATCCGGCGGATTTTAAATGGTGAAACAATCAATCATACCGTAAAGGATATCACCCGCCACGGCCAACAACGCTATGTCAATCTCCATGAAACACGTTTTTTGCTTACCAATAATCAATATGGCGTCTTAAGCATCGCCCAGGATATCACTGCCATTGTCGAAGCGGAAAAAGCCCTTAAAAAAGAGCGCGACATCATTCGCACCGTGCTGGATACCATTCCAGGTGAAGTATCATGGATATCACGCGATATGGTCTATCTTGGTGCCAACCGCGCCCTGGCCGAAAAAAGGGGCATTTCCCGTGAGCAATTCAACGGTAAAAGGGTGGGATTTCATAAAGGCGGCAAGGCTTTTTACAATTTTGTAAAAGATTTTTTCGCCTCCGACCTCACCCGATTGGAACAGGAAGTTGTAAACAAGCTCAATGGTCAGGATCGTGACTATATCATGGTGGCGCAAAAATACAACCGGGGTAATGCCGCCGTGTTCATCGGTATCGATATCACGGAACGCAAGGAAACGGAAAAGCGCATCAAGCAACAGGAAAAATTCAGCCGCAACATCATCAAAACCGCCCCGGCAATGGTCGTCATCTTGCACGAACCCGATATTATCGCCGAATTCAATATCTTTGCGCAAGAGCTGACCGGCTACCGCAAGGAGGAAGTCATCGGCAAAAGCTTTACCGACCTGTTTATAAAACCAGCCTGGCAGTCCAATATCCGAAAAGTGATCAACGCTCTTTTTAATGAAACGTCCACGTATTGCGGTGAACCCACGCCCATACGCACCAAATCCGGAGAAACCCTGTTAATCTCATGGCAAAACGCACGTATCGAAGACCCCTTACATCATTGTGCCGCCATCCTGGCCATTGGCCTCGATGTAACGGAACAGAAAAAAATGGAAGAGACTCTGCTGCAGGCACAAAAGATGGAAGCGATCGGACGGCTGGCGGGAGGCGTGGCACACGACTTCAACAATCTGCTTACCGTGATCCAGGGTTATACCGATCTGCTGTCCCTTAAAATCAAAGAGACCCAGGGAGCCCGCGCCGCGTTGGATGAAATCGGCAAGGCGGTTGAGCGCGCCCATAAAATGACATCCCAGTTGCTGGCCTTTAGCCGCAAGCAGGTCTTAAACCCGCAACTGTTCGATATCCGCATACAGGTGGAACAGGCACATAAAATTCTGCGCCATCTGTTGCCGGAGGATATCAACCTGACCCTGAACATGCCGGATCATGCTCTGGGCGTTTATGCCGACGCACATCAGTTTGAAAGCGTTATCATCAATCTGGTGGTCAACGCCCGTGACGCCATGCCCGAAGGTGGCGTTATCACCATAAACGCCGGACGGATATGGGTGGATGAAGCGTTGCCCGTGCATCAGGGAGTGGTACTTCCCGGCGAATGGGTGCAAGTCGAAGTCGCCGATACCGGAACAGGCATCCCCACCCGTCATCTCGAAGCCATATTCGATCCCTTTTTCACCACCAAGGAAACCGGCAAGGGCACGGGCCTCGGTTTATCCATGATCTTTGGCATCATCAAACAATCGGGCGGCGAAATCGATGTGCACAGTCAGCCGGGCAAGGGAACACGGTTTATCGTTTATCTTCCGTATAAAAAGACAGACTCTTCCCTGCTTCCCGTAAGCGCATTACCGCGGCCGACCATTGAAAAATTTCCGTTTCAATCCATTTTAATTGTGGAAGATAACCACGCTCTGCGTCATATGCTGGCCGATTTTATGCAAAACCGGGACATTACCGTATATCAGGCTGACAATGGCGAGGATGGCCTGCGGTTGTTTCGGGAACACGCGGAGGCGATTGATCTGGTTTTGACCGATGTCTTAATGCCGAAGATGAACGGTAAGGCGATGACGGATCACATACGCGCCATCAAACCGGATATACCGGTCTTGTATATTTCCGGCCACAGCAGGGATATTATCAAAAACAAAGCACAGCTTGAAGCGGGCACCGCCCTTATCGAGAAACCGTTTACCCTTGCCCGCCTGTCGGAAAAACTACACGCCTTAATGACTCCAAACGATTGAGAACCGCCGCTTATTTTTCCAGTCTTTTACCGTACTTATGGTACAATCGTTTTTGCCGGTTATCCAGATCCACCGGCCTGCCTTCGATAAACATATATTGTACCGCGTGACTGCCGTAATCCATAACATCGCCCCTGGAAATAAACAAGGTGGCGCTTTTCCCTTTTTCCAGACTGCCCAACCGATCCTCCAGGCTGAAGATTCGCGCCGGCCAGAGTGTCATGGATTTCAACGCATCTTCACGTGACAGGCCGTGTGCCACCATGGTGGCGCCCCAAAATGGTAAATTGCGAATGTCCCACGTGTCCCAGCCCACTTTGGTCAGCGCGAACGGGATACCCGCTTCCGCCAACAGACGGGGTGTTTTAAAAGGCTGATCATAATCTTCATCGGGACGCATGGGCAGACTGTGCGGCTGGCGCAAAATCACCGGAATATGATGGGCCTTAAGCAGGGGCAGTGTTTTCCAACTGTCGGCGCCGCCCAGTAAAATCATTTTTATGGAACGCGCGGCGCAAAACCGTACGGCTTGTCGAATCTGTTGCGCGTCGTTGGCGCGCACCACCAGCGGTATCCGGCCCGCCAACACAGGTATCATGCTTTCATAACGGATGTCGAACGTGGCGCCTTTTAAGCTTTGGCGTGCCTGCCGATAGGCTTCGGCAGCATCAAAAAAATTGTCCAGCTCCTCAAGCGATTGACGTATTTTTTCCTTTTGTTTTTCCGGAGGCGGCCCGCCTGGACGGATTCGGATGTTCAATCCCGGCCAGTTGAGTATCATGCCGGCATCGCTTTTGACGCGGGCGTCATTCTTATTCCAGCCGTCAAAATACATCACCGCGCCCAAACCCGATAAACGTCCGCCGTCCGGCGCGATAAACGCCGCCACCAGCCCGTTGGAACGCACGGTGGGGATCACTTCGGAATCGGTGTTGTAGGCTGTTTCCGCGCGTACGTTGGGATTAAAGGCGCCGGTTTCACTGTTATCCTGCGTGGCTCGCACGGCGCCGATTTCCACCAGACCGGTACCGGCCTTGCCGGCTATCAGCCCCGGATACACATGCATGCCGGCGGCATTGATAACATGGGCGTTTTCCGGCACATCAACCCGGGTTCCCATGGCGGTAATGATGCCTTTATCAAAAATCAGCGTGGCATCGTGCAGCGTTCCGGATGTAACCGTATGCAATGTGGCGTGCAGAATGGCCACGGGTACCGCCGGTTGCCTGCCGGGCGCCAGGTCGTGCGCGGTGAGCAGGCTGCATAAAATAAGCAGGGCATGGATCGTTTTCATATATGGCGTCCCTTTTGTTATTGGACTGTTATCGTATATAATCCGTGAGATCATCACACCGATAATCCTGTGGTGTATCGGGCATGGGCGATGCAACCGGCTTTTTGTCTGACTTTTCGGTTTGTTTTAAAGCCCGTTCAATCAGACGGCGGCGCTGCTCCCGCACGGTTTTTCGCAGGGCAATATCCTCTTGTACGTCAAAATAGCGCCGCCCCTCAATCCAGGTCTGTTCCACCATGCTATATCCGGAAAGCGGGGGGCCGCTCCAGATGACAAAATCGGCATCCTTGCCCGTTTGCAACGAGCCCACGCGCTCATCAACCTTAAGCTGCCGCGCCGGGTTAATGGTAACCAGCCGGATCGCTTCTTCCGGCGTTAAACCGCCATAGGTCATCGCCTTGGCCGCTTCATGATTCAAACGGCGGGCCATTTCCGCGTCATCGGAGTTGACCGATGCCACCACACCCGCGCGGGTCATCAGCGCCGTGTTATAGGGGATGGCCTCATACACCTCAAATTTGTAATCCCACCAATCGGCAAAGGTGGAGCCCATGGCGCCGTGTCGGGCCATTTCCGGAGCTACCTTATAGCCTTCCAGTATATGGGTGAATGTGGCAATCCGGAAACCGAAACGTTCCGCCACTTCCATCAAACCGAGTATTTCGCTTTGAACATACGAATGACAGTGGATAAAACGCTGACTATTGAGAATCTCCGTCAATGCGTCCAACTCCAGATCGCGGCGAGGCGGAACCGTGTTGTGACGTTGACGCGCGGATAAGGCGCGGTAATTTTTCCATGCCTGCTCATAGGCGCGCGCCCGCTCAAAGGCATCTATAAAAAGCTCTTTAACACCCATGCGTGTCTGCGGATAACGAATGTGGAAAGCATCGCCCCAATTGGACTGTTTCACATTCTCACCGAGGGCAAATTTTATGGTGGGCGGCGCGGCTTTGAATTTCAGCGCCTCGCTGTTGGCCCCCCAACGCAGCTTGATAACCTGCGCCTGTCCGCCGATGGGATTGGCCGAACCGTGCAACAGTTGCGAAACGGTGACGCCGCCGGCCAGTTGCCGGTAAATATTGATGTTATCCGGGTTTACCACATCCCCGATACGCACCTCCGCGCTGATGGCCTGTCCGGCTTCGTTTACTCCACGGCTGATGGCGATATGGGAATGCTCATCGATCAATCCGGGCGTCACATGCTTACCGCGGGCATCGATCACCCACGCGTTGCGCGGCGCTTTTATTCCCCGGGCAATCTTTTGGATCACTCCTTTGCGGATCAGCATATCATAATCTTCCAATATGCCCCGGTCGGCAGCGGTCCACAGGGTGGCGTTTTTAATCAGAACATATTCGGGTTGTTGCGGATAAACGGTTTCGCGGCCCCAGGCCATATCGGGAAACCGCACCGGGAACAAGGCCTTTCGGGTGGGGGCATCGCTTTTCTTTTTCTGCCCGGCCTGATTATCCGCGCCTTTAACACGTTCTCCTGAAAGAACATGGCGCCGTCCGCCGCTTTCCAATGCAAAACCTTCTAACCGCGTCCCAAAACGGTCCAGGGAAATGAGCACCGGCGCATGGCCGGCCCACATCCCGGCGGGCAGGGTCAGTTTCAGTCCGCCCGCCGCCACATCCGCCCCGGCGATCTTACGGCGTACACTGTCTTTTTGAACCGTCACCCGCGGTTTGCCGGGTTTGCCCTGAATATGCACATCAAAAGCGGCATCCGTTCCGGTGATTCGCCAGACGCCGCGCCAGTCAAAATCCGGCAGAGGCGCCACATCATGCACTTGTCCGTCAATAACCACCTTATGGATAACGCTATGCGCATCCCGGAACAAGTCGCCTCCGGCGATAATAAAATTGGCCCGTTTACCGGCTTCCAGTGTTCCGGTCTGTTTATCCAAACCCAACAAACGGGCCGGCATACGGGTCAGCGCATCCAGGGCGGTTTCCGGGCTTAATCCGCGTTGCACGGCAAGCTGTAGTTGTTTTAAAAATTTTTGATCCCTGGAAAGTCCGTCGGAGGTCAGTGCAAAAGAGATACCCGCCGCGGCCAGCCGGGCCGGTGTTTCCGGGGCGGTGTCCCAGTATTTTAAGCGGGCCAGTGACGCATTCTCCACGGCATAGGCATCGCCGAGATAAGGCGCGGGAGGGAAATTCAACGGCACAACAAGGGGAACGTCCAGGGCCTTGAGATCGTCAATCCGTTTATACAGGTCCGGGGCGCCGCGAATCACAACCGGCAAATCGAATTCCCGGGCCAGTCGGGCCGCGCGTTGCACATCAAGATAGTTGTTTACGGTAAACCACAGGGGCTCTTTTTTTTCGATGACCGGCAACAGAGCTTCCAACGCGGCGTTGTATTCCGGTTTTATCTGATCGGGATGACGGCGCCAGGCCTGCCGGGCCCGGTGGTACCAGCGGGCGTCGTACAACGTTTGGCGGATAAGGGCGATGGCCCCCATTAAGGAAGTGGGATAATCCTGCCGGGAACGCCCCTTGGAAAAGGAAAGAAATTGGGCGTGATGTTCCTTGACCACATTGTCATGGGCGCGGTGTTCATTCAGCATAACCACGGCGGAGCGTCCCTGAAAAATACCGTCGCGTTGCGCGGTTTGTACCCAGGTAAATCCCTGCTTGATGAGTTCCCCGGCTTTTTTTGTATCGGGCTGAAATAGAAGGGCGGCGTCTCTTTCGCTGTGTATCGCTTCATTCCAGGCCACGGCATTTTTTTGAGTAGTGGTGGGTCGGGGACGTCGTGGTTCCGGTTTGCGCTTCGGAATTTCCGGCATCCCGTAACTGCTGATCACATCGATGAAGCCCGGATAAATATAGGCGCCGCGCAGATCGGTAACCGGTGTGCCCTTTGGCAAGGCAATATTTTTTCCCACGGCGCGGATCACGCCATCTTCCACATAAAGTGTCGCATCTTCCATGCGGACGCCCGGTTGAGGAATGATACGGGCATGGATATAGGCCCGTCGGTTGACGGGATTGTGTTTAAGCCCTTCTACGGGAAAGGTTTGAGCCACCGTGGTATGCGCCACGGCAAAGCCCGTTAATAATAACCAAAGATATCGTCCCATACGGTCGCCCCCATGCAATTTCGTAGTTTACAAGAAAGATAAGTGTATTATAATGAATGCCCGGTCGGTATTATTCCGTACCAACACCGACCGGTAAAAAGACGGCCTGCCCTTAGAAACGCTTTTTACGTCCCCGGCTGCCGCTGTTATATCCGGTGTGTATGTCGCATTTTTCCGTCGGTTGATTTTTTTCCGTGAACAGATCGGTGACCGTATTGGTGCAATACGCCGTCGCCAGTTTGTGGGAATCGAGACAAACTTCCAGCTTAAACACGCCGGGCGATTCGGCAAATTTACCGTGGATAAACGGGATGCTGTCGTAAGCGGTTTTCATGAATTCACCCCAAAAAGGCAGAGCAGCCCGAGAGCCGGACATGCGCGGGCCCAGACTTAGTTTTGGATCATCCATGCCCACCCAGACACCGGCGACCAAATCGGGCGTATAGCCCACAAACCAGGCATCGGTATAATTGTTGGTGGTACCCGTTTTACCCCCTGCCGGCACGTAAAACTTAAAGTCACGGCGTACAGCGTATCCGGTTCCCCGATCCACAACAGTTTGCATCATATCCCGGATAATTTGCGTGGTTTCCGGCGAAAGAGCCACATTGGGTCTCGGCACATTCTGATAAATGATATTACCGCCGCGGTCTTCGATGCGTTCTATGGAAATGGGCGGTACATGCAAACCGTTGTTGGCAAACGTGCCGTAGGCCGAAACAAGCTCCAGCGGTATCACTTCCGAACTGCCGAGCGCCAGGGATGAAAAGGGACGGATAGGCGTCGTGATACCCATGGCCCGGGCGTATTTCACCACGGTACGCGGGTTGATCTCGTTTATCAGGCGTACCGCCACAAGGTTAAGGGAACGGCGCAAAGCTTCGCGCAGGGTAGTCAGCCCGCCTACGGAATGGTCATAATTTTCCGGTGTCCAGCGCGTGCCGTCGGCATTGATTTCCACTGTGGGCTGGTTATAAAACTGATCCGCGGGCGAAAAACCGTTATCAATGGCCGCGGTATAAAGAAAGGGTTTAAAAGCCGAACCCGGCTGACGCTTGGCCTGGGTTACACGGTTGAATTTTGATTTGTCAAAATCCCTGCCGCCCACCATGGCCAGGATATGTCCGTTATGCGGATTGATGGCCGTAAAAGCAATTTCCACCGTGGTCATTTCCTGAAAGGCGGTTGTATCCTGTATCTCATCTTTTAGATCCCGGAAATCTTTTTGTGCCCGTACCTGCTCCTGCAGTTGATCGATATGCAACCTGATGGCCCGCTCCATATATTTCTGGAAACGTGTATCCAGGGTGGTGTAAACACGTAAGCCGTCTTCGTAGATATTGACCCCCAGGGAATCCTGAAGGCGGTTAAGCTGACGGCGTACATATTCCGTGAAATAGGGCGCCACATGCATTTTATTGGGATCATACAAATCCAGATTAAGGGGAATTTGTTTCAGGCTGTCGTATTGTGCCCTGGTCAGATAGCCCGTGGCGACCATGGTGCTCATCACAATATTGCGTTGCCGCAGGGCGCGCTCCGGATGGCGGATCGGTGAATACCAACTGGTGCCTTTCAAAAGACCGATCAATAAGGCGGCTTCCTCAATGGTCAGGTCCTGCACATCTTTGTTAAAATAGCGTTTGGCCGCGGCCTGGATGCCAAAGGCGTTATTACCAAAACTGTTGATATTCAGGTACATTTCCAGAATTTCATTCTTGGAATAGGTTTTTTCGATGCGGATGGCCGTCAGCGCTTCCTTGATTTTCCGGGTCAGCTTCTGTTCCCGTCCGAAAAAAAGCGGCCGGGTCAGTTGCATGGTAAGCGTGCCGCCGCCCTGCACGATGGACATATGGCGGATATCCACCAGCAACGCCCGTAAAATACCGGCCAGATTTATGCCCCAGTGGTTATAAAAATCCCGGTCTTCCATGGAAATCAACGCCTGAATCACATGGGGAGGAATTTTTTCAAATGGGGTATAGGTGCGGTTAGAGGTGAAAAAGGAATGAATCAACTCCCCGTCCGCGGAATAGACCTGGGTGGCGATGGCCGGTTCTATCTGCTCCAGCCGGGCAAGCGAAGGCAAATCCCGGCTAACCCAGGCCAGGAATGCCGCACCGGCCAGTACAACGGCGCTGAGCAAAGTCCAGACCAGCCATTTTTTCCCGGAAGAAGGGCGCGCTACCGTGCCGGTAGCCGGCACGCGGGCCGTTGTTGTACTTGTGGCGGTTCTCTTTTTTCTTTTCATGATATGTAATTCATTACTCCGGATATTGGCATTATGGTACGATGTGTACGGGTGATATCAGACATGTGCCGGTCGTTACTCCCCCCTGCAACAGAGTCGGGATAAGGTCATCGGCCCGGGCGTTTAAATTCTTCGGCATAATATATCAAAATTTATTGTAATCTCTGAAGTTTCGTGAAAATGAAATCATTCTCTTTCGCGAGATTGTGACCGGTAACCATTCCATGGTCTCTTTTTGCCAGCCTTTCTTATTTACAAAACAGATTCCCCAATTGCCGGGAAATCGTAAAGGATGTTTTATCATCAATGAATTCACCTTGTGTTTTTAGGAAACAGAACGGATAAACGTGTGTAAAACAGGTTTGATCCGAATGAAAAACAAAAAAACTACTTAAAAGCGCCTCATAAATCAAAAGATTTACCGAGTAACTTGTTAGCCAAACGTTAAACTGCTAAATTGGGCCCCTTATGAAAATGAAACATCTATTCCTGATTCTTATCCTGTTCGGGCTTTCCGCCTGCGCCAACCGGCGGGTCCTGCGCACCTCTCACCTTCCCGCGAAAGAAAATATTTCTTTTAAAGCGCGCGACTATTATCTGAAGGGGGTTATGCTGCAAATGGAAGAACGGTACAGTGACGCCCTGGTGCAATTCCACAAGGCGGAACTGTTCGACACCACTTCCGCCACCATCTATAACTCTCTTGGCGAGAATTACCTTAAGCTCAATGAACCGGAACCGGCATTACACCATTTAAAGCACGCTTTGCGCCTTGATCCGCTAAACGCGGAAACCCTGCGCCTGCTGGGCGAGGTATATTTCCGTCAAAACGATGATGCGCACGCCATGGACGTCTATGAAAAACTGCTTACAATCGATCCCTATGACGAACAGGCCCGCAATTTTTTGTTTTTCCTGTACGAAAAAAACAAAATGCCCGAAAAAAAGGCCGATTTGTACCGTATGATGCTCCATCTGTATGGCCGGGATAAAACCGTTTTAAGAAAAATCGCCGATATTTACACACGGCAAAGGGATTTTAAAAACGCCATCCTCTATCTCGGGCAAATTCTTCAGGACGAACCGGATGATATCGAAATTCTTTCCTATCGGGCTCAGTTGTACGAAGCCCTGGGTAAAGCCGATTCCGCCGAGCTCTCGTTTAAAAGGGCCTTGCAGGCCGATCCCGGCAACAACGATATCCGTAACCGCCTGGCCCGTCTCTATCGCCGGGATAACCGTTTTAAAGAAATCATCACCCTGTATCGTCCGGTCATCCGGACAGATTCCGCCGATTTCGTGGCGCGGATGAGTCTGGCGGAAAGTTATTATGTAACCGACCAACCGGATTCCGCCAAAGCTCTTCTGATTCCATTGGTCAGGGATTCCGTAAACGCCTGGGGTGTGTATGATCTGATGGGCCGCATCGCCATGGATGAAAAAGAATATGACCGCGCCATTGCATTTTTCCGTAAGGTTACCACCATCGAACCCGGGAATCGTTTCGGCTGGCTGTTTCTTGGTTTTGCCCATAACAGCAAAGAAGACGCCGCCGGCGCGGAAGCGGTTTTCAGGGAAAGCCTGGCCCATATTCCAGATGACGGTGCGCTTTGGTCGTGGTTGGGCATTGCCCTGCAGCAACAGGGTAAAAACACACAAGCCGTGGAACCATTGGAAAAAGCGCTGCACTACGATCCGAACAATGTCAACGCCCTGAGTACGCTGCCTGTGGTCTATCAGGCGCTGGGCAACATGGCCAAAAGTGACAGCGTGGCGGAACTGGGGGTCTCCCGCCTGCCGGATAACGCCCTGCTGCTCAACAATTACGCTTACAGCCTGTCCGAACGCGGCCTGCAGCTTGAACGGGCCAGGGCAATGGCCTCCAAAGCGTTAAAAATAGCGCCGGACAACACGTCCTATCTGGATACCATGGGCTGGATATATTTTAAGCTGGGCGATTATGAAAACGCGGCACGTTTTGTGGGCAAAGCCATTGAACTCGGCACCGATTCCGCCGTGATATACGAACACATGGGCGATATCACCCTGAAATTAAACCAACCCGATAAAGCGCGTCTTTACTACCAAAAGGCACTGGAACTGGACCCGAACAATTCTAAATTAAAGGAAAAACTGGCCCGTTCATTTTAAACGCGGGCATTTAAAGCGACATGATGCACATTAGATTTTTTTTACTGCTCCTGCTGTTTACGGCCTCCTGTACGGCTCTTAAAAAAGAAGTAAAACCGGCAAAAGCCGACATTGGTTTTCGCGATCTGCTTGAAAACCAGGAACGCTGGCAACAATCCATCCGAACATTCAGCGCCAGGGTGCGGCTTACGCTGGACAGTCCCGAATATTCCGGCACGTTCGACGCCGAAGTGCTGCGCAACGGACCGGACAGCCTGCTTATTACCGTGCGCGGCCCGTTTGGCATGCCCCTCGGCAAGGTTTTTGTCAACAAACACCGGTTCATCTTTTATAATCAGATCATGAACCAGTTCATTTCGGGCGAGCGACACACTTTCAGTAACCGGCGTTTCCTGCAATTTCCGGTCAGCATGGATCAGCTTATTGATATACTCACCGCCCGTAACCGCTTCAGCGTTCTGAGTCAAAAAGAATTTTCCATCCGTGATAACCACTATTTTCTGCGGGCGGATAACGGTAACCGCCGTTTGCGTATCTGGTTTGATACCGATCATTTATTAACCACCCGACTGGAAAGTTACGAATATCCGGACACCAGCCTGCGCTATTACATAACTTATGAGAATTTTCAGCGCATACATGGCATTTATTTTCCACAACTCGTAAATTTCGTCCGTCCCGCGGAAAAACAAGGGCTGTCGCTCATTTATACGGAAATCAAAATCAACGAACCAGTCGATGGCGGGGCCTTTTTAATCGAAATCGATGCCGACGCCACTCAAATCGATCTAACAATGTAATATTATGGATATCTCTATCGTCATACCCATGCTCAACGAGGAAGAGTCCCTGCCGGAACTGACCCGCCGGTTGGACGAGGCTCTTACCCGGACAGGCCAAACCTTTGAAATCATTTTCATCGATGATGGCAGCACCGACCGATCCTTTGAACGCGTGCGCGCACTAAAAAGCACTTATCCCGCTATCCGGGCCATTCGTTTTAACAAGAATTTCGGCAAAAGCGCCGCCCTGTCGGAAGGCTTTCGCCTGGCCCGCGGCGAAGTGGTGATCACCATGGATGCCGACCTGCAGGATGATCCCGCGGAAATCGATGCCCTGATGCGCAAGCTGGATGAAGGATACGATCTGGTCTCCGGCTGGAAGAAAAAACGCCATGACCCGTTGAATAAAACCCTGCCATCCAAATTTTTCAATTTTATCACCCGCCTGATGACAGGTATAAAAATCCATGATTTTAACTGCGGACTCAAAGCTTACCGCCGTCAGGTAATCAAAGCGATTCCCGTTTATGGTGAGCTGCACCGTTATTTGCCCGTACTGGCCCATTGGATGGGTTTTAGGGTGGGTGAAATTCCCGTTCAGCATCACGCCCGTAAATTCGGTTACTCCAAATTTGGCGTCAAACGCTTTTTCAACGGTTTTTTCGATTTGCTCACGGTGTTGTTCATTACCCGTTTTCAACAACGGCCGCTGCATCTGTTTGGCTTTATGGGGCTGGGTTCCAGCATGCTCGGTGTGGGTATTTTGAGCTACCTGACCATATTATGGTTTCAGGGCCACGGAATCGGCAACCGCCCCCTGTTCAGCCTGGGTGTTTTGCTGATTATCGTGGGCGTTCAGTTTTTTTCCATCGGCCTGCTGGGAGAAATGCTTAACAGCACCCGGGATCAATCCGTGGAATACATCATCAAAGAAACGCTTGATTAACCGGCATGCCCCGATATTCACTCTATTCCATCATCATACCTTCCTACAACCGCGCCGCGGAACTGGCGGAATTGTTGCCTTCTCTAAACAATCTCGATTTTCCGAAAGAACGTTACGAGGTCATCTTATCCGATGACGGCTCCGAAGACGAAACGCCGCGGCTGGCTGCTTACTATGCGGAAGCCACGGAGTTGCCGCTGACCTTTATCCGTCAGGAAAACCAGGGCCCCGGCGCGGCGCGCAACGCCGGCATGCAGGCCGCCAGGGGTGATTTTTTCATTTTTGTGGACTCGGATGTCACCATGCCCGCGCATTGGCTGACCGCCATCGACGAAGCATTGGAAAAAGAAAACGGCGACGCATTTGGCGGCCCCGATACATTCCGCCATTCATTTCCGCCCTTGCTCAAAGCCATCAATTATTCCATGACCAGCTTCATTACCACCGGAGGCCTGCGGGGTAAAAAAGGCAAAAAACTGGCTAAATTCTACCCCCGTTCCTTCAACATGGGATTAAGCCGCGCCCTGTGGCAAAAAATCGGCGGATTTGGCGGGTTACGCCACGGCCAGGACATTGAATTCAGTCACCGTATCATACAAAGCGGCGCCAAAGTGTTATTTGTGGAAAATGCGCCGGTTTATCATAAACGCCGTACCAGTCTGCGCCGGTTTTACAAACAGGTATTCAACTGGGGCGTGGCGCGTATCAATCTTTATAAACTGGATAAGGCCATGCTGGAGCCATTGCACGCCCTGCCCGCCGTCGCCACGCTTTTAACAGTAGGTATAATGGTGGCGGCCCTGTTCAATGACCTGGCGCGTATTTTATTGGCCGCGGGTTTTATCTTCGCTTGTCTGATTTTACTTTTTTCCGTTTTTGATTCCATTCGCCTTTATCGATCATTCCGTCCCGCGCTTTGGCTGCCTTTGGTGATGCCGGCCCAGATTTTCGGCTATGGCATGGGCTTTATTTATAACTTTGTCCGCCGGGTTATTTTTAACAAGGGCGAAAAAACCGGCTTTAAGAAAAACTATTACAAATAATCGTTGATCATTTTTTATCCATCTATTATTCATCATTAATCACTTTACATTTTTAATTCGATATCCCTGTAAATCATCAGACATATGCAGGAGGAAATCTTATGCAAATAAGTGATCAGGCCCTGAAAAATATACTGGTGGGTAAAAGCAATCCCCAGTTTAATTTTCTCGCGCTTAAAATATTAATCACCCGGTTAAAAATGACCGCGGCAAAGGACCCGCAATTAAGCGGATTTTCTACCTATAAGAAAGAGGTGGTGCAATTATTGCAAAGCAATATGAGCCTGCCTTCGGTTCAAAAAGATGTGAAAATAATGATGGGAGTGAACTAATGATAAACGCATTGCAATCCATTGAAGATGTTAACGCCCTGATTGAAAGCGGCAAAACCCTGTTTTTAGCGGGAGACGAACAAGCCCTCAAGCAACTGAAGCCCGGCAACTGGATCGGCGGCACCATACCCTATTTCATGGCCGAGACGGGCGGCGAGGTGAATCGGGATAAAATCTTTGTAACCGAAGTCCCTGAATATGTTACTTCCAGCAAAATTTCGGCCTATGACGCCGAACAGCTTAAAAATGTGTATAACGACACCTATGCCAATGGATTCAGCCTGATTCTTATCCCGGCTATGTCCGATGTGCATTTTTCTTTCGCGCTCAACGCGCCTGAATACCCATCTTTTGGTAAATCGCCCCTGGTGGGCTGGATTACCGGCGTTCACCTGGACGATTTAGGCAAGGTAACACCAAAAGTGTTTAACGGCGTTAGCGGTTCCGTTTCCGAAAAGGAAGCTTATGTGCTGCATTGTGAACTGCCCGCCAATCTTTACGCCTCGCTGGATATCGTCAACCTGTTCGATCAGGGCGAAGGTGATACGCTTGTTTTTAAAAAATCCGGTTGGGATGCCGATACGGTCGTGGTCAACGGCAAGGAAATGAGTTTTGTGGAATATGTGGAGCAAAAAGGGCTGGACACCCGGTTGCCTCTGGTTGCCGATTATTCCGGCGCCAAAATAAATGTCAGCTTCCAAAGTGTGGACAAGGAAAACGGTAAGGTGGTTTTTTACGCGCCGGTATTTGAAGGAATGGAGTACCGTCAGGCCGCCAATGTGGGCAACTATGTAAAAGAATTCACCGCGCACCTGCCCAGGGAAAACACCGAGAATATTGCCTTTTCCTGCAACTGCATTCTTAACTTTTTGTATTCCGAACTGGAAGGCAAGCAAACGGGGCACGTAAAAGGGCCCATCACCTTTGGTGAAGTCGCTTATCAGCTTTTAAACCAGACGCTGGCTTATTTAAGCATCAACGAAATTTCGTCCAACTGATAATGAAACATGCTGAAAAGGCTGCTTTCCGCCGGGAAGCGGCCTTTTTTTTAAAAATAACCGCCCGGTTGTGACAACCGTTTTTTATCCCACCTTTTGATAAAAATAAATCCGGCGATAAAGCCACCCACATGGGCCAGCCAGGCCACGCCGCCTCCGCCACCCGCCACTGTTGCGAACAAGGCGTTATAAACCTGCATCAAAAACCATAAAGAGAGGATAATCGCGGCGGGCACCCGCACCATAAAAATAAAAAAGACCAGCACATTTACCCGGTTACGGGGAAACTTTAGCAGATAGGCGCCCAATACACCGGAAATGGCACCGCTGGCGCCCACCATGGGCACCTGGGATAAGGGCGAAAAAACAATTTGCATCAACGCCGCGCCGATCCCCACCACAAAGTAAAATAATAAATATCGAATATGCCCGAGATAATATTCTATGTTGTCTCCAAATATCCACAAATAGAGCATGTTACCAGTTAAATGCCATAAACCGCCGTGTATGAACATGGAGGTAAAAATATGCAGCAGGGGCGTAACGGTAAATAAGTTTGTCACCACTTCGTAGGGGATTAATCCGTGGGCATTAAAATAATAAGCCAGCGCCTGGGGGTCCGAGGGTTGACGCATGTAAAAGATAACATTTAAGGCGATCAATAAATAATTGACATACGGGATATAATTGCGCGGGCTGTCATCCGAAATGGGAATCATATTTTATCCTTACTTTACAAAGACGGTACGCCGGGTACGGCGAATATTCCCGGCCTGGTCTTTCACCGTCAGCGTTATGCGATGCCAACCGGGTTGCGGTTTAAAATGTAATTTAGCCGAAACCGTATGATTTTCAAAATCCCATTCCGGTAAGACAAAGATGCTGTCCCAACGCACGTCAATATGCCGTTCCGTGCCGATACCGGACAATGAGTCCATCGCGCTGAAACGGATTTTATCCCCAAAATTAAACCGGGCGCTGTCCGCAGGCGTCCTCCAGCGGATAACCGGCACCACGGTATCCGCGGCTAAAACAAATCGACCCAGGGATTTGCGTCGTACGCTTATCCGGCCGGGTCCGACACTATCGCCCCCCCAAAATGAGAGTCCGTTTTGGGTGACGCCATAAACATGCAAGGGATGATGCCGCCTTAACAGACTATCCGCCGTAATTTCCAGCGTGAGGGGCTTACGCAGCACTTCCCCGCCGCTGTTCAGATCGTACATCCAGGCCGAGACCGGCGTATCCGGGCGCGGATTGTCCGGGTTGACGCGTCGCAGGGTAAGCAACAAAGTATCGTACACCGTGCGGGACGAGACGCTAACCCGCAACCGATTATCCCAATAGACAGCGGTATCGGCTTGTCCCGG
>RFFS01000198.1 GCA_003696775.1 Calditrichota bacterium | reverse complement strand
AGCAGAATATTTCAGCCACCGTTCGCTTACTCCACGATAGATATATGGCCTCTCCGGTTTACTCCCAATCTGCCGGGAAAGCCCACGATTAAAATCGTGGGTTAACTCTATTATGATTGGGAAAGAATCGCAGCCCATTTGAGCTAACCCACGACTTCAGGCGTGGGCACGGTAAGAACCCATATACTAAGTGAATCCGATTCATCGGATTCCTCCCCCCACACTGTCATTCTGAACGCAGTGAAGAATCCCATCTTGTTGGTATGGGTTTTATACACAACGCAAACGCCAAGATTCAGAATTTTTATATACTTCCGGAAATATTTTTCTATTTTTTCCTATATTTAATATTACAGCCAATTAATCCTGAAGTAAAATTCATGCCAAACAACCAGTCTTTAACCAAAGGATAGTATGAAAACGGTTCTTTTTTATAAACACGGCGCTCCGGATGTATTGAAAACGGAAGAACGCCCTTTGTCCGAACCGGGGACAGGCGAAGTACGCATTCAAATGAAAACCGTGGCGCTCAATCATCTGGATATCTGGGTGCGGCAGGGCATACCGGGCGTTCCCCTGCCCATGATACCGGGCAGTGACGGCGCCGGCGTGGTGGATAAAACGGGCGAAGGAGCGCATCGCTTTAAAAAAGGGGATGCCGTGATCCATGTGCCCCTCCGTGTACCGGATGACGATCCCCTGCAGGCGCGTGATATGGAAAATTTGTCACCAGATTTTAAGATACCCGGTGAACAGGTGCCGGGGACGTTTCGAGAATATATGTGTGTGCCGGAACGCTATCTTCTACCCAAACCCGGCACACTTAACTGGGAACAGGCCGCGGCCCTGCCTCTGGCCTCATTAACGGCTTATCATATGTTGCTACGCAAGGTCACCATCAACGCCGGAGAAACGGTGTTAATCTATGGCGCTTCCAGCGGCGTGGGTAGCGCGGGCATCCAAATTGCCAAAGCCCGCGGCGCGCGGGTCATTACCACGGCGGGCAGCGCGGAAAAGGAACACCTGGCGCTGGCTCTCGGCGCGGATCATGTGATCCGTTACGACCGGGAGCCGATTGGCAAGACGGTGAAGGCTCTGACGCGGGGAAAAGGGGTGGATGTGGTTTTTGAACATACGGGCGCGCAAACCTGGCCGGAATCCCTGCGCAGCCTTAAAAAAGGCGGAGCTATCGTCACCTGCGGCGCCACAACGGGTTATGATGTGCGCATCGATTTACGCGCACTGTTTATCAAACATCAACGGATCATCGGCTCCACCATGGGAACACTGGGCGATATGCACGCTGTTTGCGCCCTGGCCGAAGCCGGTAAGCTGACGCCGCCCGTGGGAAAAGTTTTTGACGGGCTGGATGCCACCGCCGAAGCCCATCGCTGGCTGGAAAATGGCCGTCAATTGGGGAAGGTTGTTATCCGCGTCGTGTAGCGGATGCCAGGCGCTGGTAATCCCGGTTAACCCATATCTCTAATCACCCTAAACGCTATTGTCCGGCAACGCGTTGTTTACCGGCTTGTCATTAGGATTATTCCGATTAATATTTCTTTTTCTCCTGAAGCCCCACGCGCACGCCCATCGATCATGTGTGTGCCTTGCACTTCGCGTGGTTTGTACGGTATGTTGCTAAAACAATTGATTTAAACACTTGTTTTAATCAATTGTTTTATTTATATTGATTGCGACCGTTACAAGTGGAGTGTTATGCAAAACGATCAACATACGTCGGAAAATATCCTGTGCGCGGCGGAAGAAGTCTTCGCCGATAACGGCATCGCCGCCACCTCGTTGCGGGCAATCGTGAAAAAAGCCGGCGCTAATGTCGCTGCCATCCATTATCATTTTGGATCAAAGGAAGCTTTGATCCGGGCCGTTTTCCACCGTCATATCGAACCGATCAATAACGAACGGCTGGCATTGCTTAACGCGCTGGAAGCCGATACTTCGCCAATCACGATGGAGCAACTGGTGCATGCTTTCCTGGCGCCCATGTTTCATTATTTTGCCCGGCAACCGCAACGTGTGCGCGGATTATTCGCCCGTTTGCACAGTGAACCGCAGTGGACGCGTCCCATCCTGCAGCAACATCATAAAATACTGGAACGATTTCAGCAGGCGTTTATGCACGTGGCGCCGGAATTAAGCGCCGGGCAGGTGCGTTTCCGGATGACGTTTATGATGGGCAGCATGGGCATCATATTATCACCAAACCACCCACTCCTGAATGGGGAGCAACGGGAAGCCCAAACAATGGAAAAAATGTTATCGGAAATCATAAAATTTAATGCGGCAGGTATGGCCGCCCAGGCTAAATAAACGGAGCGTTTATGAATTATAAATCAATGATTTTAGCAATGGTTACCGTGGCTCTGACGGGCTGCGCGCCGACTGTCCGGCATCCCGCGCTCAGGGATGCGCCACCGGAACAGTGGACGGCGGGCGATTCCATCGGCATCACGATGGAAGCCGACAGTGTCTGGTGGCAGGCGTTTCACGATCCTGCCCTGGACAGCCTGCTAAGGGAGGCTTTGGATTACAATTACAGTTTGAAGGGTGCCCTGGCCCGATTGGAAGCGGCCGCGGCCCAGCGCACCATGACCGGGGCCGGACTTTTTCCTTCCTTAAATCTGAGTGCGTCCGGTTCCCGCAGAAAACAAAACTTCATCGGTTTACCCATACCGGGGCCTAAGAAAGATATTCTGACCAGTTACGCCAATACATTCGGTGTAACGGCCAATGTGAGCTGGGAAATCGATTTGTGGGGGCGTACATCAGCCGCTCGTGGTGCCGCCGATGCCGAATGGCAGGCCACCATGGCCGACTATCTTGGCGCACGCCTGTCGGTAACCGCGCAAACCGCCAAGGCATGGTACGCGGTGGTTGAGGCGCGTCAACAGGTGGAACTGGCCCGGAAAAATTGGCAACGGGCCCGCGCCGCGCAGGAGTCGGTCTGGCGCCGCTACAAAAACGGTCTGCGTCCATCGCTGGACTTTCGTCTGGCGCGCACGGAAACCGCTAACGCCGAAACCATGCTGACCCAACGTCGCCAACAATTGGAAAGCGCGCAAAGACAACTGGAAATTCTGCTCGGGCATTATCCCTCCGGGCGCATTGCCACCCGTGGCATGTTACCGGAAATAAATGACGCGATACCCCGTATGATGCCCGCCACGCTGCTGACCCGCCGTCCGGATATCATAGCCGCCGAACGCCGGTTGGCCAAAGCGCGTGCCAACGTCTGGTCGGCGCGTGCCGCCTTGTTTCCGTCCATCAGTCTGAGCGCTTCCTACGGTACCTCCGCCAATAAAATCGAGGATATGTTTAATACCGATTTATCGGTGTGGAATCTGGCGGCCAATGTTCTGCAGCCTGTTTTCAACGGTGGTCGGTTGTTGGCCGGCATCGATCTGGCCAAGGCGGCGCAAAAGCAGGCTTTTGTCGCATACGCGCAAACCGCGCTGACCGCCTACGGTGAGGTGGAAACCCTGATGGCCAATGAAGGGCATCTTAAAAAGCAGATGGAAAGCGCGGCCGTGGCCATGCACGAAGCGGAGGCGGCCCGGGCACTGGCGCGGGAACGGTATGATAAAGGGCTGGCCGATATCATCACCCTGTTAAATGCCCGGAAAAATGCCTATAACGCGCACAGTCAATGGCTGAACCTGCATCGGCAGCGTATATACAATCGTATTGATTTGTATATGGCGCTGGGTGGTGGTATTCAGAACAACGTTAACGCATCAACAGCCGCTGTTTCCGAAACATTTCGGCATTCTTCATTGGCGGCGCACATGAAACGGGAGAAATAATATGAAAGACAAAATGCTTAAACTGGGCTGGCCTTTATTGATTATATCGGGCGCGGTGATCATAGCTGTGGTGGTGGTTCTGGCCCGGCCCAGGGCCGAAAAAAACAAAGCGCACCCGCTGATACCGGCCGTGCGCGTGCAAACGGTTCAGGCGCATGATGTACAGGTGCGTCTCGAAGCACAGGGCACGGTGGAACCCCGTGTGCAGGCGCCTTTATCCGCGCAGGTGGCCGGTAGTGTGGTGCGTCTCGCCCCGGGGTTTGCGGCCGGAGGCACATTTAAAAAAGGCGCCCCCATGCTCTGGATTGATGATGTGGATTATAAATTGGCGGTGACCCAGGCGCGTATGCAGGTGGCTCAGGCGGAGCTGGCCCTGGCCCGGGAACGTCAGGAAGCGCGCATAGCCGAAGAAGAGTGGCACCAGGTGGGCAAAGGGAAACCCGATCCGCTGGTTTTGCGCCAGCCGCAGGTTCGTCAGGCGGAAGCCGCTCTGGACGCGGCACGGGCGGCTCTGGAAATGGCGGAAATCAATTGGCAACGCTCTGTGATTCGCGCGCCGTACGATTGTCGGATACGCAGCAAACAGGCCGACCTGGGGCAGATGGTCGCCCGCGGTACGCCCGTGGCCCTGATTTATGCCACCGATTACGCCGAAGTTCGTCTGCCGCTCACTGATAATCAACTGGCGATGATCGAATGGCCCTACGGGAAAGACGGCCAATGGGATGCCCGTAAAGCGCCTCATGTAACCGTACGGGCTGATTTTGCCGGTGTTACTCATGAATGGCCGGCGCGTCTGGTGCGCATCGAAGGCGAAGTGGACCCGCGCACGCGGATGATCTATGTGGTCGCGCGAATCGATAAACCTTTTGAACCGTCTGAAAACAGTCGGCCGCCCCTGACCGTGGGCCAGTTTGTTACCGCCCATATCCAGGGTAAAACTCTGAAAAATGTTATGAGTATCGATGAAGACGCCGTGCACAATAAAAACACCGTGTATGTCATCGATAATGAGCAACACCTGCGCATCCGGACGGTGCATGTACGGCGCATCCAGGACGGCATGGCGATAATCGATCAGGGATTGCAAAACGGCGAACAGGTATGCCTGACACCGCTGAACACGGTTGTGGATGGCATGACCGTGAAACCTTCGGAGGGGGGCGCGACGCATGAATAAGTTGATCGCGTGGTTCGCCCGTAATTCCGTGGCAGCCAATTTGTTGATGTTCATTGTGATAGCCGGCGGATTGCTGACCATTGGCAGTCTAAAATATGAAGTGTTCCCGGAGGCTACTCTGGATATGGTGCGCGTGACGGTTTTGTATCCCGGTGCCGCGCCCGAAGAGGTGGAAGAAGGCGTTTGCCAGCGCATCGAAGAAGCGATCCAGGATATCGAGGGAATTAAGGAATTAACCGCCGTGGCCCGGGAAAACACGGGCAGCGTTACCGCGGAAATTCAAACCGGGTACGATCCCAAGGATATCATGGATGAGATTAAATCCCGCGTGGACGCCATCACATCGTTTCCAAAGGAAATAGAAAAGCCGGTCATTGCCGAGTTGGTGCGCCGTACCCAGGTGATCAATGTGGCCGTGTCGGGCCATACGGATATGCACACGCTAAAGCGCCTGGCCGACGGTATCCGGGACGATTTGTTGCGGTACGATGACATTACACAGGTTGTGGTCAGCGCCGTGCCGCCTTACGAAATTGCCCTTGAAGTGTCCGAAAAGGATTTACGCCGTTATAACCTGACTTTTGACGAAGTGGCGAATGCCATTCGGCGTTTTTCACTCGATTTACCGGGGGGCGTGGTGCGCGCGGAAAGCGGGGAAATTTTATTGCGTACCAAAGGGCAGGCCTATACCGCCGCGGATTTTGAACGCATCCCCTTACGGGTTTCCCCCGATGGCGCAAAATTATATGTGGGCGATGTGGCCCGGGTTAAAGACGGCTTTGCCGAAACCGATGCCCAGGCGCGGTTTGACGGACAACCGGCGGCGGTGTTACAGGTTTTTCGCGTGGGTAACGAAAGCGCCCTGCGTATCGCCGAAGATGTTAAGGAATATCTCGCGCTGAAAAAAAACATGCTGCCCGAAGGTATCCGCCTGACCACCTGGCAGGATGATACCCGTATCCTGCGCAGCCGCATGAATCTGTTATTTCGCAACGGTCGCGCCGGATTGATTTTGGTTTTTCTGGTGTTGGCTCTGTTCCTGAAACTGCGACTGGCCGGTTGGGTTAGTTTCGGTATCGTTTTTTCTTTTATCGGCTCCTTATGGTTGCTGCCGGGTTTGGATGTGTCCATAAATCTGCTTTCCCTGTTTGCCTTTATCGTGGTTTTGGGGATCGTGGTGGACGACGCCATTGTCATCGGCGAAAATGTTTATACGTATCTGGAAAAAGGGATGTCGCCGCTGCAGGCGGCCATCAAAGGCACGCAGCAGGTGGCCGTGCCGGTGATCTTTGCCGTATTGACAACATTCGCCGCTTTTGTTCCTTTGTTGCTGGTAGAAGGTGTTTTCGGGAAATTCATGCGCGTCATCCCCCTGGTGGTAATCGCCACACTTTCTTTTTCCCTGATTGAATCCCTGTTTGTATTGCCTACTCATCTCGGGCATATGCGCATGGAAAAAGATCATAAGGAAGGCTGGTGGGGGCGTATTCAAAACCGTTTCGACCGGTGGTTGAAGCATGTGGTGGATGTCTATTACCGGAGAACTCTTGAATGGGCTTTGCGCTACCGTTATATAAGCATCGCCATCGGACTGGCGGTTTTCATTGTGTCTGTCAGCATCGTCGGTGCCGGCTGGATAAAATTTTATTTTTTCCCCGATGTGGAAGCCGATAATGTGGTAGCGGAATTGCTGATGCCGTTGGGGACGCCGGTAACCAAAACTTCCGAGGTGGTGCGCCGCCTGGAAGAAAGCGCCGAAAAGCTGCAAAAGGAACTACAGGAAAAGGGCGAAGGAAATGTTATCGTGCATGTAATGACCTCCATTGGCAGTCAGCCTTTTCGCGAGCGGCAAAGTCGTTCGATGAACGGTAATAACAATTTCAGCGGCGCTCATCTGGCTGAAGTAAACATAGAATTAATGCCGTCTGAAGAACGGGAAATAACCAGTGCGCAGATCGTAAACCGATGGCGGGAACTGACCGGTCCCGTCCCCGATGCTGAAGAGCTTTCCTTCTCTTCTTCCATCGTTAACTTGGGCGAACCGGTCAATGTGGAGTTGGCCGGGCCGGATTATAAGGAACTGAATGACGCCGCGGCGGCTCTTAAACATAAATTATCCGAATATGAAGGTGTTTTTGATATTACGGACAGTTATCAGGCCGGGAAAAGGGAAATAAAGCTTCATCTGAGTGATGAGGGGCGGGCCATGGGCCTGTCCCTTTCGGACCTGGGACGTCAGGTGCGTCAGGCTTTTTACGGCGAAGAAGTGCAACGCATTCAACGCGGACGGGATGAAATTAAAGTCATGCTGCGGTTCCCGAGGACGGAACGCGAATCTTTGCGCTTTCTGGAAAATATGCGCATACGCCTGCCCAATGGAATCGAGGTGCCGTTTACACGGGCCGCCACCGTGGAAATGGGGCGTGGCTACGCATCCATCAGCCGGCGCAATCGTAACCGCACCATTCAGGTTAAAGCCGATGTGAACGATGACGTGACCACCCCGAACCAGGTTTTGGCCGATTTAAAGCAAAATGTTATGCCCGAACTGGTTAAGAAATATCCCGGTATCCGTTATAGCTTTGAAGGCGAGCAGAAAAATCAACGGGAAACGATGGCCGGTTTACAAAAAGGATTTTTGATGGCTTTGTTGATTATTTATGTGTTATTGGCCATTCCCTTTAAATCCTACATCCAGCCCTTAATCGTCATGAGCGCCATACCCTTTGGGTTGATTGGAGCCATTCTGGGGCATGTGATCCTCGGGTATGACCTGACCATACTGTCCATGTTTGGTATCGTGGCGCTTACCGGCGTGGTGGTGAACGACAGCCTGGTCATGGTTGATTTCATCAATCAGGAACGGGCGGAAGGTATTCCCGTGGCGCAGGCCATCCGGGACGCCGGTATGAAGCGATTCCGACCGATCCTGCTTACCTCTTTAACAACATTTTTGGGGCTGATGCCCCTGTTGCTGGAAAAAAGTATGCAGGCTCGCTTTTTGATACCCATGGCCATTTCCTTGGGCTTTGGAGTGTTATTCGCCACGTTCATCACGTTGATACTGGTTCCGGTCATCTATCTGACGCAGGAAGATGTGAAACGCCGTCTGGGGCTCCGGGGTGAGCGCGCGGTTTTCGAATAGTGTAACAAATCCGGGGGGAGCGAATTGTCTGGCTACCCCCCCCTTTTTTGGGGAAGATGAACCCGCTGGTTAAATTCCCATATTGAATGGTTGAAATCGTACGACTGAAATAGATAGGGTGGGGGAGTGGCGGGGTGTTATTTGTGGATATCACCTATAAATTCCGTAACCCATAAGGGTAATCTTAAGCAGGGGGCATGTTCCCTTCGACAGGCTCAGGGAACATGTTTTGTAATCTTAAGCAGCCGGTTCGACGACTCACATCCGGCCAACTGATTAGCTTTGTGTCATTAAAAACTTAATATTTCTCTTTCTCTCCGGTCGTTCCAATTCCCATTGATAAGTTGGTCACTCAAAGATTTCATGATGGTTCTGAATATTGACTCCCGGTTAACGGTTTAAGTGAAAACGGTTTACATATGTCCGCCGAAACATGCTCTTTGGAAGACAGGCACATACATGTGCTCGATGTGTTAAACAGCTTGGGGCTTTGCCGTTTTTCTTGCCGGAATATGTTCCAATATTTTCTTTTTCTTTTCGGGTGACAATTTGAAAAAATCATAGAATTCGTCCCTTCCCAAACTATTGCCGACCAGATATCCCTCCGCCTATCACACCTAAACCGGTATTGATTCCAATACTCAAATCTCTTAAATCTATTGGAAACGTACTTTTTTTTCGGTCTTTTTTGACCATAAAAATTCATGAGTGTGTCCCCTATGCCCATCCCGGCAAGCGTAGATATTCCTGCTACGGACTTCCTTTGCCGTGTCATGGTTTTTATTGATTCCAGGGCGACTTTATACCTGTTACCCATGCTTTTAACACAGAGTGTATCATTGTGTAATGTGCCGGGAACAACTTTTGAATAGGGTTGTTTGTCGAATGTGAAAATATCCCAAATCTGATCCTGACTAAATAATGAACTGAAATTTGTTAGCAGAAAAATAAGCAAAAAAGTAAGCCTCATTT
>RFFS01000197.1 GCA_003696775.1 Calditrichota bacterium | reverse complement strand
GTGCGTAAATTTATCGAATCCATTTTCTCCAATGTGATGGTCATTTCGTACATGGAATTGACACCGGATACGGAGGTTAAGACGGTTGGATCAATAGGAATACCACATGCAGGTTAAGACTTATATAGATGATACCCTGCCCAAGGCTCTGTTTAAAGCAAAACAGGAACTAGGCAATGACATAGTGATCATAGAATCCAAGGAAATAAGAAATTATTCAGGAAACCCCGGAGCGCGTATGGTACAGGTAACCGTAGGACATAATCCTAAAAAGAAAGTTAAAAAATGGGTGCCTCCCCGGGTGGATGACACTTCCGCCAATGGCGCCGATGAACGGCCGAAAAAACGTTTTTCGGATATCGCGGCGGAATACAAACGCACGGTCAAATCCCAACCAAAATCCGCGCCACCCCGGCCCCGGCCGACGCAAATGGAAAACAATTCCTTTGATAACATGATTTCCGACATATTAAACCGCAAACCAAAGGAACTGGACCGGGAAAAGGAAATTTTACAGGAAATCGCGGAGTTGCGTAAGGAAATATCGGTGCTGTCCAAAAAAACAGAGCATATATCAGATGTCCCCGCCGCTCCGGTAACGCCGCCCCCGGCACCGCAACCGGCTCCGGCGCATGATTTTCCGGAACCGTACCGTTCCGTACGTGAGCAAATGCTGGATAAGGGTGTACAGGACGACATGGCCTACGCTTTGATTAACCAGGCTTTTTTGTTAAACGAAGGCCGCCGCGATATTGGCGCCGACGCGGTGAAAGCGGCCATACAAAAAGAGCTGGGCGGCATGCTGCAAAGTTACAATTTTAAATATAAAAACCGCCGTAAAAAGCAACGCGTGGTGTTGCTTTTGGGGCCCACCGGCGCCGGTAAATCCACCATCGCCATGAAGCTGGCGGCCCACCCCAATATGTTCGGCAATAAAAAAACAACCATTCTCAGCACAGACCCCTACGGTCCTTCGGAGGCGCTGAAGGCCTTTGCACGGATGCACGAGACGGATGTGTATGAAGAAAAAGATATCGATCAAACCGAAACCATCCTGCAAAAATATAAAAAGAGTGACGTTATTATTGTCGATACTCCGGGTAAAAGCCCGTTTGCCCCCAATCAACTGGAAAAATGGGAACAATATATCAAGGTGTTAAAACCGACGGATATCTTTCTGGTGATGAGCGTGGGATCGGATTTAAAAGACCTGGTGTTGCTATGCGCCAATTATCTTTTGGTGAAGCCGAATGGCATTATCTTCACCAAGTTTGACGAAACCACGCAACCGGGCAAAGTATTTTCCATTCTGGATGTCATCAGCCTGCCGGTGGTGGCATTTGGAGACGGTAAACGGATTTTCGTGGATGTGCAGGAAGGGAAAGCGGATTATATGTTTAACAAAATTTTTGGAGCACCAACCGGGGACGCCTGATGCTGAAAGAATTGACTAAAAATGTACATACCGTGGAAGAAGGAACGGAAGAAAAGCAAACGGAAATAATCGCCGTTACAAGCGGTAAGGGCGGGGTGGGCAAATCCTCTTTAAGTATAAATATGTCCCTCATGTTGAAACAGCTCCGTAAAAAGGTGTTGTTGATGGACGCCGATATTCATCTCGGGAATGTGGATCTGATGCTCGGTCTGCGTGCCTCGCGCACCGTGGACGAGGTATTGAATGACGGCGTGCAACTGGACGATATCATCGTCAGCGGACCGGGTGAACTGGATGTGTTACCCGCTTCATCGGCCAATGCCAAGCTGTTGGATATGGAAGATGCCTTTCTTAAAAAATTGGGACAGGCCTATGCTTCCATCGAAAACCGCTACGATTACGTTATGGTGGATACAGGCGCCGGCGTGGCCAATTCCGTGTTGGCCTTTTTGCTTGGCGCGGATAAAATCGTCATTGTCGTGACCTCCGATCCGGCTTCCATTGCCGATGCCTACGCGGTAATAAAGCTGATCAAAAAGGTGAATGTGGATATCCCGGTTATTGTGGTACCCAATATGATGCCCAGTTACGAGGCCGGCGAGGAGTTATATAAAAAACTACGGGTGATGGTTAATAAATTTCTGAAATCGGATATCATTTATGTGGGCGCCATGCTGCGCCACGAACTGATCGCGCGTTCGGTAAAAACCCAAAAACCGGTGGTGCTCACCCAGCCCAACGCCTCCGCCAGCAACAATATCCGAATGGTGATCAAGAAAATTATGCAGGTGCCCCGGCGGAGTGACCGGGACAATAAAAATCTGTTTGACCGGTTCATAGTAAATAAAAAGGTACCGTTTGAATGGGATTAATGCATCGTTTTATTTATAAATTTTCTGTGTTTGCATCGGCTTTTGCCGGAGCGTTGTCTCTGATGAACGGCACATCGATCGTTACGGCGTTGTTCCGCGCCGGGGTAGTCTTCCTCGGCACCCTGGCCGTGTTTGTGCTGGCCCTGCATGTGTTGCGCTGGGCTATCGTGGCCACAACGGTTGTGGAGGCCCTGGATGAACTGGACGGCGAAGAAGACAAGGACATCACCGTAAAGATCGAACCGCTGAATGAAAAAAAGGACGAAACGGCAACACAAAATCCACAGTTAACCGCTGGTAAAACATGAGTACCGTTACGACCACACAGGCCGAGCAAGGCGAACTGCTGGTAACCGAATATCTGCGCACCGGCAGCGTTTCCATCAAGGAACGCATTATAAAATCGTACGCGCCGATGATTAAACATATTGTGGGCAGGTTCAATGTCCGTTATTCCACCACACTCAGCACGGACGATCTGTACCAATACGGCGTGTTGGGTCTGCTCAAGGCTTTGGATCGTTTTGACCCGGCATTAAATGTGCCTTTCAAATCGTATGTTTATCGTCGGATTCACGGCGAAGTGGTGGATGCGCTACGGCGGGAAGG
Source organism: Calditrichota bacterium (assembly GCA_003696775.1). GTDB lineage: Bacteria > Calditrichota > Calditrichia > Calditrichales > J004 > J004. The sequence continues at coordinate 19,432 of RFFS01000197.1, read as the reverse complement.
CGTGTTGGGGCGCGATATGTACGAAAAGGTTAAACGGGTGGAAAACATGGTGCGTACCTTGTCGGCGCAACTGGCGCGGGAACCCTCCGCGGCGGAAATTTGCGACGCGTTGAAAATAAATGAGGAGGAATATCACTCCATTATGGGCATCGCGCAAATGACCTATACAACCTCACTGAACACTCCGGTAAAGGATGAGGAGGGCGGTATGGTCTATCGCATAGATATGTTGCAGGACAACGCTCAATTGAACCCCGAACAGCAGACGGAACAGGAAAATCTTAAAAAAAGGATGCGCGAAGTGGTCCAGGCCCTGCCGGAAAGGGAGCGCCTTATTCTGGCCCTTTATTATTATGAAGAACTGACGTTGGCGGATATCGGGCAAATTTTGGAGTTAAGCGAGGCCCGTATCTCACAAATATTGAACAAAACTTTGTTGAATATTCGATCGGAGATGTGATGGAAAAACTATCACATACCTCGGCGGTGTCGGCCTATGGCCGTTATAATCCGAAAAATAAATCCGGAGGCAGGCATAAGAAACCGGTGTATTACATAGATAATGATTTGTCGGCTTTGCAAGATAAAGTTGCCAGGGGAGATATCCTGAAAGCACGTATCGTGCTGGACCTGGAAAACGGGAAGTATGTGCTGCGTTTTCTTGGTTATAACTTCATCATGGAGTCAAAAATTAAGTTCAACCGTTTTGATGAAGTGGAATTGGAAGTGGAAGCGGTGACACCCCGTCTTAAGTTGCGTATCAGGCCGCCACAACAGCATTCGCCCAATGCGCTGGATATCCTGGCATGAGGAGCATAGTATGCGATTAGATTCCAAAACAAACAATGCGCATGCCACACTGGCCATTCTGGAACATCTGCATGACGCCATATTCATATTAAATGAGACAGGCATGATCGAATACGCCAATAAAAGCGCATCGGACCTTTTGGGCGTACCGGTGTATGAAATGATCGGCAAGTCATTTCGTACCTATGTGGTTTTTGACATCCGTGATGACTGGTTTAAGGAAACGCTAACCGGCAGTGGCATGGAAATCGAGGCGCCTTTGCGCGGCCGGGAATATCCGGTACCGGCGTTGATTTCATTTGGCGCCATCCAGGCATTGTCCGGTGAGACGCCGCATATTTTGGTGAGCGCACGGGATATCGCCTGGCGCAAGGAAATGGAACGCATGCTGAACCAGAAACAGATCATGGCATTGTCGCGCAGCCGATATAAGGAAATGGGCGAACTGGCGGTAAACCTGGTGCATAATCTGGGGCAACCGCTTACATCCCTGCAATTAAAGCTGGATTTGTTGAACAAAGAACTGAACAAAGCCACCCCGCAAGCGGAAAAGTTACGCAAGCATGTGGGCAAGATGGAAGAATTGTTGCAGGGGGTACATAAAACCGTGGAAAATGCCCGACAATTCGCACACCAATCGGAAGACGATTCTCTTAAAGCCATCAATGTGGAGCGGGTCATCCAACGCGCCATCGAGCAACTGGATTACGAATTCACGGAAAAGAATATCCGCCTCGACGCGCGCCTGGAAGCCGGGGGGGTGCATATTCTGGCGAATCCCCTGTCCGTGCAGCAGGTGGTGGTTACACTGTTGCGTAAGCTGATCCAGGCCCTGCAGGAAAGTGACTCGGAACAACGTCTCATATGTATCGGCCTGACCCGTGAGAACAATGCCTGGGTGCAGCTGGCGATCAGCGCGCCCGATGCCGCCTGGTTGGACGAAGACGACCTGACTCTGACCCTGGACCTGAAACTGGTGCAACTGATCGTGGAAACGGTGGGCGGCGATTTCCGTTGGCACAGCAATACACGGGACGGGATTGTCTATCGCATATTATTTCCGCTTAACTCCGGAAATGAACGTGAACAGCTTCAAAACCTCATCGCGTTGATGCATCAGTCTTAAAGTATTTGAATTATTTGATTTAAAAAAGTCCGACAGACGGATTATTGTTAGATATTTTAAGTTTTTCGTTTTATATTACCAAAAAAACGACCGGCTGGCAGGCGGAAAATAAAATATGTCTAAGCACAAATCGTACACGCCCATTCATCCAGCAGTGAGAGGCATCCTCCGAAGTCTCGATTTACGATAAATTAATCAAATAAAATTTGATACGATTTAGTTAGTTTATTAAACTAACATACCTTCTGAAAGTCTTTAACAGGAGATCTCTTTATGAAACGGGCTACCTCCCCAATTGTTTTCTTTTTGATTGTCTTATGGAGCATGTCCCTATGGGCCGGCACAACGGGTAAAATTGCCGGGCGTATTGTGGACGAAGAAACGGGTGAACCCTTGATTGGCGCCAATGTGATGGTGGACGGACAGCCTCTCGGCGCCGCCACGGATGTGGACGGGTACTATTTTATCATTAATGTGCCGCCCGGTGTTTATAGTCTGACCGTATCCTACGTGGGCTACAACGATGTGCATATTAAAAATGTTTTGGTTCAAACCGACCTGACCACCACTCAAAATATTCGAATGAAGTCGGAAACCCTGACAACGGAAGCCGTGGTGGTGGTGGCTAAAAAACCGGTGATCGAAAAAGATGTGGCGGCTTCGCAAAAAACCATCTCCGCCGCCGAGGTCAAGGCCCTGCCGGTCAGCAATGTGGGTCAGTTAATCGGCTTGCAGGCCGGTGTCACAAGCGATTATCAAATCCGCGGCAGTTCATCATCGGAAGCTTTGTTTGTTCTCGATGGTATTCCGTTGCGCGATACACGTAACAATGAACCCATATCCGAAATACCACTGAGTGCCATTCAGGAAGTGAATGTGCAATCCGGCGGTTTTGGCGCGGAATATGATAATGTACGCTCCGGCGTGGTAAATGTGGTCAGTCGTCTCGGCAACAAGGATCGCTATGATGTGAACATTATTGCCAAATACCGTCCGCCCATGCCCAAGCATTTTGGTATATCGCCTTATAACCCCGATGCCTACTGGTTGCGTCCCTACACGGATGATGCCGTGGCCTGGGTAGGTACCGAAAACGGCAGTTGGGATAAATATACCAAACGCCAATATCCTAATTTCAGCGGTTGGGAAAGCATTTCCCAGCGTACCCTGCAGGATGATGATCCCACCAATGATTTAAGTCCCGAACAGGCGCAGCGTTTGTTTTTGTGGCAATACCGCAAAAAAGGCGAAATCAACGCGCCGGATTATGATATCGATGGCACCATCAGCGGGCCGCTGCCTTTCTTCTCAAAAGATTTGGGGAATATGCGGTTTTCCGCTTCTTATAAACGTAGCCGCTCCATGTATATGGTGGCGCTCACAACGCCCGATCTGGTTACAGACAGTTATCTGTTGCGTTTAACTTCCGACCTTTCACCTAACATGAAGCTTTCGTTGATGGGACTGTGGAGCACCACCACGGGGACGGCGCGTTCACGCAGCGGCGGCACAAGCCTGTTTACCTCCACCACCAATGTGGCCTCGGCGGTTAACAGCGCGGGGTTTACCACCCCCTGGCGTTTATTTACCGATGTCTATTTCTCCGCTTCGGAACGCACGGCGCAAATTCTTTCCGCCAAGCTGACTAATGTGGTCAGTCCCAGCACGTTTTGGGAAGCCAAGCTGATCGCCACCACGCGCCATTATGAAACCGGCCCGATCCGCTTTCGCAATTCAACCAAAAAATATGAATTGTGGGACGGCTATTTTGTGGACGAAGCCCCGGTGGGCTACTATCCCGATGCCCAGTTTTCAGTGGATGGCAGTCTGGGTATGGGCGGGGCTGTCAGCGTCGGTCGCGATACAAGCACCATCACCAACTGGCAGGCCAGTTTTGATATCACATCGCAGGTGAACCGCAACAATGAAGTGAAAGCGGGCGCCAAACTGATTTTTGAAAATTATGACCTGGGATTTGGACAGGTTAACCACTTTCTGCCGGAAGGCAATACCTGGACCAGTATAAAGGAAAAACCTCTGCGCGGTGTGGTTTACCTGCAGGATAAAATGGAATTCGACGGTCTGATCGCCAATCTGGGTCTGATCATGGACTATTACAGCCTGAACGGCAACTGGTTTCAGGCCGATCCCTTCAGCCGGGAATTTTATTCGTCCAATTATGATCCGGCAACTGAAAAAGAGTTCCGTAACAGGGAAGTGGCGCCGCGCGTCACCTTCAGCCCGCGTATATCCATTTCACATCCCATTTCGGCAAACTCCAAACTATTCTTCAATTACGGTCATTACCGGCAAATGCCCACATCGGAACGCTTTTACCGCGTTCAACGCGATTTGCGCAACCAACTGGATGCCATCGGCGATCCGACCATCCCCCTGGCCGCGAACATCTCTTATGAACTGGGCTTTGACCAATCCTTATTTGATACCTATCTGTTAAGGATTTCGGCCTATTATAAGGATGTAAAGGACGAAGAATTCTGGGTGCGTTACATCAGCTCCGACAGCAAAGTCAATTACATCAAGATTACCAGCAACGGCTATTCCGATACCCGTGGTTTGGAATTTGATCTGACCAAGCGCAGCGGCGACTGGGTGACCGGTAATATAAACTTTGAATACCGGGTGCGCACCTCCGGATATTTTGACTTCGCCCGTCAGTATGAAAATCCGGCCGATCAGTTACAATACGAACAAAAAAACCCCACCCAGATCAAACCCCGGCCTCAGCCGCGTCTTAAATCCTATATCGATCTGCATACACCGATGGCTTTTGGCCCTAAGATCATGGATCAACATCTGCTGGAAGACTGGCATCTCAATTTTATCTCAAGCTGGACGGGGGGGCGCTGGTTTACCTGGAACCCCAATGCTGTGCCGGGCATCAGTTATAATGTTCAGTATAAAGACTATTATAATGTGGATTTGCGTCTGGCCAAAACTTTTACCTTTGGTAACGTGGATGTCAATTTCTATGCGGATATTTTCAACCTGTTTAATTTTAAACATTTTTCAGGCGTATCGTTTTCCGATATTTTTGATTATGATTATTACATGCGATCCCTTCATTTACCGGAAAGCGTCACAAATAAACTGGGCTACGGTGCCATCCCCGGAGATGATCAACCCGGCGATTACCGGCCCGACGGCGTGGCGTATCAACCCATGGAATGGGTGGCGGACATCGCCAATCTGAGTAGTCCCGATGAAAACGTGATTTATTACGATGCCGCCAGCCGCGGTTATTATGAATTGGGCAGCGGGGGAGAAATGCAAAAGGTGGCTCAATCGCGCCTGGATAAAGTGCTGGAAGATAAGGCTTATATCGATATGCCCAATCAAACGTATTTCACATTTTTGAATCCGAGAAACATCTTTTTCGGATTCACTTTGAAATTTCATTTATAAAAAACGATTGAATCGATTTGTATGAAGGTGGTCTCATGCTAAAAAACAAATTATTATTAACAGGCGGTTTTTGGTTGTTGATGTTAGGTCTGCCCCTGTGGGCCGGGGAAACCCAGTGGATTGCCGTGGGCGATTTGCATGACTGGTTTCACAGCGCCGGCGCCGAACAGGAGGTGGGGCGTACGTTTCAGGTCAGTGACCAGCAGGATGGTTTGCGCTGGAATGCCCAGTTCCGTTATCAGGATACCAAAGCGGCAAAAGCCCTGTGGCTGGGCGTGAAAAATTATAACGACGCGGTAGCCGGAAAAACCTACAATTATAAGGTGGTGCATGCCGGGCCGAGGGTGTTGGATGAAAGCAATGAGTTTATGACCGAGACATTTGAGCTGTGGGGCAAATACGGCACGCCACAGGTTTTTGTGGATAATGCCCCCGCATCCAAGCTTAGTTTTCTGGAACGCCTTAAAGATGAAAATGTCGATCCTGAGCTGATCGCCGACCGCATGATCTACAATGTGGTGCGTACATCGATCGGTGTTAAAATGAAACGCACCATATACGGTTTTACTTCCAAAAAACATAAAAACTATTTCATTACGGAATATGTTTTTATTAACGACGGCATCATCGATTTGAACGGCACCAGTCATCCGCAGACTCTGGAAGATTTTATGGTCTTTTTTCAATATCGTTATGCGCCCACCCGCGAAGGCGGCCCGTATGGTTATTATTGGTTGCCACAAGCCACATCCTGGGGGCAAAGCACGATGAACGATGTGATTTACAGCCATCCGCAAACGGGCGAACCTTTTCGAGCTCTGATCTCCTGGTTGGGGAAACATTCCGGCTGGCAGGGCCCGGGAGACAATATTGGTGGCCCGGCCTATGACTCGGACGGTCATTTTGGCGCGCCACAGTTTGTGGGCGTGGTGGACCTGCACGCGGATAAATCGCCTTCCGATCCCACGGATGATATCAATCAGCCCTTTACCACGCAGGAAGTGGAATCCGATGCCGATATCAATTATGGCAACAGTCAATATAACGAATCACAAATGGCACAGGAATACGCGGCAATGATCGCCGGACGTCCCGCGCTTTCGCATGCGGCGCGCGTGGGCGATGGTAACGCCGATAACTATGCCGAAACAGCGGGCGGTAGTTCCCAGGCCCAGGGCTTTGGGCCTTATACCCTGGAAGTGGGTGACAGTATCCGCATTGTGGTGGCGGAAGCCGTAGCCGGTCTGGACAGGGAATCGTGTTATGTTTTGGGAAAACAATGGTTGGACAACGCCGCGCCGTTTACCCTGCCCGGCGGCGGCTCCACCAACGATCGTAATGAATTCAAAAACGCCTGGGTAATGACCGGCTATGATTCACTTGTTCAAACTTTTGATTTGGCCAAAGCCAATTTTGAATCTGATTTTACCATACCTGAGCCGCCTCCCCCGCCGGAACAATTCACCGTTAGCTCGGGTGGCGACCGAATCTTTTTAAACTGGTCGGATAATGCCGATGGTTGGAGCGGTACCAATTTCTCCAATAAATTCAACGGTTACCGCGTTTACCGGGCGATCTTCCAAAACGATACCACATATCAGAAAATTTTTGAATGCGGCCCGGGCACAGATCATCCCGAAGTGGTACACAGTTTTGAGGATAAAACCGCTCGTCGTGGATTTGACTACTATTATTATGTCACCTCGTTTGATGACGGTTCCACGCCGGACGGCGTTCAGGAAAGCAGTAAGTTTTACACGATGACTCAAAACCCGGCCCATTTACTGCGCCCGCCCGGCAACAGTTTAAGCGCTATTCGTATTGTGCCCAATCCTTACAACATCAAAGCGCGTGAATGGCAGTTTGGTTTAAGCGGCGGGGACAGGATAAATTTTTACAATTTACCACCCCAATGTGATATCAAAATTTTTACCGAACGGGGCGATTTGATTAAAACCATTCATCATACGGATAACAGCGGAGACGAATCCTGGAATTCCAACACCAGTTCCAATCAGGTTATTGTGAGTGGGATTTACATCGTATATTTTGAAGTTACCCAGGATTACGTGGATGAATCCACCGGAAAAGTGATATTTAAAAAAGGCGATTCCATCGCTAAAAAACTGGCTGTCGTCCGTTAAGCAAAAGGAGCGAGGAAGAACAAATGAAACACACTACCCCATCTTTAAAGGCTCTCGTTACGATACTTGCCGTGATGATGACATTGTACGCCTGCGATATATACAGCGGCGGTGAAAAAAGCATTGCCGAACCGGATAAAAGCGTGTGTACCCTGCTTAGTGACAGTTTATTCGATGTGATATCCAGCGTGGAGCCTGCTACCGTTAACAGCGCCTGGGCCGATACCTCTTTAGCGGATATCGCCGGCGCCCTGATCGACTCGCTTACTGCCGACTCCCTGTTCCTGGAGCAGGGTAAAAATGATCGGGCCTACAAAGTTAAAATGGCGGCCGATACCAGTTATCTGGCCATTAAGATCACCGGCGGAAAAATGATCTATTTCAGCACAAATCAATACACCTGGCACATATATGATGATAAACTTAACACCTTTACCGTGGAAAACGACGTGATGCCCGGCGCCACCGTGGCCGGATGCACGGAGTTGGATTCGGATGAAAAGGTGCAACCGGTCATACGGATCAGGGAAGAATACACCATACCCGAAGGCGTTTATTTGCTGGAATTGATAACCAATGATCAGACAGCCGGGACGACCTTCCGGGTTGCTATACATTAATACTTAATCTCGTAACAATCGGGAGAGATTTAGATGAAATATAAAATCATACTCGCAGGCATCGTATTCATTGGCTTCTTGGCCGCGGGAAAGCTTCAGGCGCAAACCAAACTGGCCCAAACCGGTTTCCAGTTTTTAAGTGTGGGGCAAAGCGCCCGTGCCGTCGCGTTGGGCGAGGCCTTTACCACTATGAGCGGTACCGCCAACGATCTGTTCTATAATCCGGCCGGTATAGCGGAAATTAAACATACGGTGGATGTTAATGTGAACCTGTTTACCTGGATAGCCGATATCCGTCACGCCTCCATGGCCGCCACGTTTACGCCCTCAAACGGTGAATACGGTGTATTCGGTGTCAGCTTCCAAAGTGTGGATTACGGCGATCTGGAAGGCACCATGGTCTGGACCAATGCCCAGGGTTACATCGAAACCGGCACTTTTAATCCCCGGGCCACGGCTATTGGTTTCAGCTACGCCCGTACTCTGACCGATCGATTTAGCGTGGGCGGGCAAATCAAACTGGTGGGTCAGTATCTGGGCAATAGCAGTCTGCCCAGCGGTGTCACCAAGGAAAACACGGCCAATGTTTTGGCAATGGATTTCGGCACCATTTATAAAACCGGCTTTAAAAGTCTGGTGTTTGGCATGTCCGTGCGCAATTTCAGTCAGGAAATAAAATATGAAGTGGAAAGTTTTCAACTGCCGTTAACTTTTCGCATCGGGCTGGCCATGAATGCCGGGGATTTCTTTTTGGAAGATGACGCCAATCAGGAATTGTGGGTGAGCATCGACGCTTCGCACCCGCGTTCCTATGATGAATACCTGAATTTCGGACTGGAATATAATTTCCGTCAGCTCTTTTTTGTACGCACCGGTTATATCACCAATCAAAGTGAAAACAGTGTCAGTTTCGGATTCGGCGTCAGCCAGTTCGGTTTTACCGTGGATTATGCTTATCAACCGTTCGGCGTATTCGGTGCCATTAACCGATTCTCGGCCGGTTTCAGCTTCTAAGCATTACAGGAGTTATACCTATGATGAAACATAAAATTACTTTATGGCTTATGAGTCTGGCCGGTATCGTTGCCATGACAGCCTGTGTGAATACCGATGATTCCGCCATCTGGCCGCCGGATACCAGCATAGACGGCGTGCGCGCCGAAATCACCCGGATATATCCCGACGGCAATTCCATAGACCCCGATTCCGTGGCGTTTAAGGGCGTGGGCATACTTTATATTGAAGGAACCGGCTTTTCGGCGGTTCCGGAAGAAAACCGTGTCTTCTTTAACGGTGAACGTGGTGATGTTTTGGAAGCTTCCGGCACTAAACTTAAAGTGAAAATTCCGGATGTTTCGTCGGATAGCGTGGAAGTGCGCCTCTCGGTACGTAATCAACTCTTTTTTGCCGCTTATAAGGATAAAGACGCCTATTATCCTTTATTGGTCAAAAGTCCCACGGCCAAATACAAAGCCGTCGATCAGTTTGTGGACGCCACCGGTCTGGCTGTAGATGCACAGGAAAATGTTTATATTCTGACCACGCAAAAACAAATTTTGCAGTTGGTGCATCCGGATAGTGTTTATAAAGTTTATGCCACTTCCATATTTATCACAACACCGTGCATGCGGGTTGGCCCGGATGGAGCCTTATATCTGACCCGCGGCACCAAAAGTATTTACCGGGTGGAAGAAGGCGGTAAAACCAGCAAATTGGTTTCAGCCAAAACGAAAGTGTCCTATTTCGACTGGGATGCCGATCTGAATATGTATTTCGGAGGCAAGGGGGGCACCATCGATTTGGTGAAACCGGACCTTACGGTTAAATCCGTGGCGGACTATACCGATTATTACATCAACAGCCTGCGTGTTTTTGACGGGGATGTCTATGTGGCCGTCAGTTATCAGGGAACGGACTCCACGGTTACGCCCACGGAAGCAATTTACCGACATGAAATTTTAACCGATTCGCTCGGAGCCGGCGAACTGGTGATTGACTGGCGGGCATTTATCGGAGAAGGCGGCCCAACCATCGAATCCATTACATTTGATGAACATGGCGAAATGTATATCGGCCTCACTGAGGTTAAGGAAGGCGATAATAAGGCCATATACAAATTAAATGCCGGCGAGTATTTCTATCCCGAAGTGCTGACGGTGCCGGCAAGTGTGATTACATTCGGTGAAGACCGCTATATGTATATCAACCGTCGGGCGACCAAAGCGGATCAACGCTCTATTGAACGAGTGGAACTGGCCTTTAAAGGCGCACCCTATTATGGAAGAAAAAAATAAACAGGTAAGGAAGGAGGTTGCAGACAGAAAGATTTTTTTTTGATTTTTCATTCATTCATTTAAAGGAGGTTCATTATGAACAAAATGTTTACGGTTATCGCCTCGGTGTTATTGCTGAGTTCGCTGGCCATGGCCCAGGTTTGGACATATGCCGGTGATGTGGCGGATATGAAAAATCCGCACAGCGTGGTTATGACGCCAGACGGCAAGCTTTGGGCAGCCAATTACAGCAAAACCGATACGCTGGTGAATGCCCCCGGCGACACCCTGTTTACCAATCCAATCTATATCATGGATACGGACGGAAATGTTGAAACCACGTTACGAGTGTTGAATTCCGCTACCGGAACGGATACCCTCACGGCCACCTGCCGCGGTATCAGTCTGGATAATGACGGTAATATTCTTTACACCCATTACGGTGAAATCTGGCACATCAATTATCAAACCCATGAACTGATGCATAAATTCACACCGACGGTTACCGCTTCCATGACCGAAGCCGGTGCTACAAGTGACGGTTATTTTTATGCCGGTCATGTGGGTGGTAACAAACCGGTTTATATCTTTGATGATACCTTCACACTGTTTTCTTTTGTAACCGATACCTTACCCGGGTTGCAACGTTCCATCCTGGTAACTCCCGATGGTAATGATATTTATTTCGGTAAAATTTACAGTGGCGACAACGGTGTTGTTCATATGCAATCCGATGACGGCGGTGGCGCCGAGTCCGAAAGCTTTTCGTATGTGGATACGGCCGGTACGGTATATGAAAACGGTTTAACCCATAAAATGTGGGGCCAGTGTCTCGATTGGGATAACAACGGTTTGATCTGGGTAGGTACCTATTGGGATGTGGACAGCATTTCCTTTACCGGCTGGTACGCGCTTGATCCGACCCAGGGTTACGCTGTTGTGGATACCATCGGTCACAATTTCATCGAACAATGGGCCGGAGATCAGGCTGATATGGCCGGTAAAGGCGCCTATCTAGCCCCGCGTGGCATTACTTTCAGCGCGGATGGCAAAACCGCCTATACCGCGGACTTTGACGGTGGTTGGATTAAAAAATGGACCAACCCCAACCCCAAAGGCCCCGGTTCCAGCATTATTCCGCTTTCCGATCTGGTTGTAACCGCCCTGGAAGACCGTGGCGCGCCCCAGGTGGCTGTAAGTTTTGAATTGAAACAAAACTATCCGAACCCCTTTAACCCGGGTACCACCATTCCGTTTACCATCGGCGCCACCAAGCATGTTACGCTTAAAGTGTACGATGTTAACGGTCGTCTGGTGCAAACGCTGGTTGACCAACAACTGGCCCCGAGCCACTATGAATATCGTTTCGACGGTTCCAATCTGGCTTCCGGCACTTACTACTATCAATTGAATGTAGATGGTCAGTTGGTTAATAAAGCCATGTTACTCATTAAGTAACCCTTTTTTAACAGGCCGGGGTTAAAAAAGCCCCGGCTTTTATTATTAATTTTACTCATGAATGATCATGAAAAAACTTTTTCCTTACCTTTTTGTCTTCCTGAACGCAACGTTATTATTTGCCGGTGTAACCGGTAAAATCAGCGGAACGGTGTATGATGCCGAGACAGGTGAACCGCTGGTGGGCGCCAACGTCTATCTCGAAGGCACTACGCTGGGCGCTTCCACGGATGCGGACGGCGCTTATATTATTTTACATGTTCCGGCCGGCGAATATACGGTGCATGCCGCTTATATCGGCTATCGGGATGCGCGCATCGCCCGGGTACATGTCCAAATAGACCTGACCACGACTCTTGAAATTAAAATGGAATCCGCTGCCCTGACAACGGAGGAAGTGGTGGTAGTCGCCAAACGTCCCGTTATCCGTAAGGATATGTCCAACAGTCAGTTGAGCATGGACGCCCGCACCATCGAGGCGGTGCCGGTGAGTACCCTTAACGCCGCGCTTACCCTGCAGGCCGGCATCGAAAACAGCAGCCGGGGGCTGATTATCCGTGGCGGCGGCGCCAATGAAACGGTGGTGATGATGGATGGCTTTACCACCAATGATGAGCGCTCCAATTTACCCGTTACGAATGTGGGGCTGGGCAATGTACGGGAAGTACAGGTTTTAACCGGCGGTTTCAACGCCGAATACGAACAGGCCCGATCCGGTGTGGTGAATGTGGTCACCCGGGACGGCGACGTGCGCTTCAGCGGATATATGACGATGGAATACAGGCCGCCTGCTCCCAAGAATTTCGGCATTTCGCCATACGATAAAAACTCCTATTTCAATCGTCCCTATTTTGATCCGGATGTGATGTGGACGGGTACCGATAACGGCGCCTGGGACGCTTACACCCAACAGCAAAATGTTACCTTTCAGGGGTGGGAAACCGAATCTCAAAAAACCTTACTCGATGACGATCCGAACAATGATATGTCGCCCGAACAGCTTTTACGTCTGTTTGAATATTACCGTCGTCGGGACGGGCGTATAAAAAAAGGTGATTACCGGTTTGAAGCCGGTCTGGGCGGTCCGCTGCCCTTTTTAAACCGCTGGATGGAAAAACCGGCGTTTTATCTTTCCCATTTTCAGGATCGCAGCATGTATGTGTTTCCCCTTTCCCGGGATGCCTACAGCCGGAGCCACACCCGCCTGAAATTAACCGCCCGGCCGGGCGCGGCGTGGCAGGTGATGGCTTTTGCCGAATATGGGGAAACACGCGGCTCCAGCGCTTATAACTGGACGCCACCCACGGGCGATATCCTGCAAAGCGTGGAAGAAGTGGCCGCCTTGCCCAACAGTTCGCCCACGGGGCTCAGCATCCCGTTTATGCCCGGTTATTTCAGTCCCGCCGATATTTACAGGGGCGCTGCCGGATTTAAACTGACCTATTCACCGGATCGCAACGCTTTTTTGGAAACCCGGCTTTCCTTTCGCTACAACCGCTATAAAACTTTTCAGGTGGCCCCGCGTGATACCGGCCGGACGTATGAACTTTTTGACGGCTTTTATGTGGATGAAGCCCCCTACGGTTATTGGGGATATCCGGCCAACGGACCGGCGGAAATACATCTCGGCGGCTGGATGAACCTGGGCCGCGACCGGAGCGCCGACAATACTTTTCAACTGAATACGGATTACGCGCTTCAGTTTAATAAATGGAATGAATTCAAAACGGGACTTTCTTTTGTTTACAATGAATTCAATATCAACGCCTTTACCGATAACCCGCTTTTTACCACCTGGCGGCGTAGTCTGAAATATCATGTGTTTCCATACCGCCTGGGTCTTTATGCACAGGATAAACTCGAATTTGAAGGGTTTATCGCCAATGTGGGTTTTCGACTGGATTATTACGACGCCAATACCACGGTTTTGGATGTGGCGCCGTTTGACGATGTGTATAAAGTGGGGCAGGGGGATCAGATCAGCAACGCGCCATCAAAGGATGCGCAAGGCCGTTTGATCTTCAGTCCCCGTGTCGGAATATCCCATCCCATCTCCGAAACGGCCAAGCTCTATTTTAATTACGGTCATTTTCGTTCCGAACCGGCATCATCCAATCGTTTTCGCCTGCAACAGGAATATAACGGACAAACCACCTATATCGGTAATCCCAATTTGATTCCGGAACGTACCATAGCCTACGAAGTGGGATTTGAGCAAAGTTTGTTTGAAAGCTGGCTGATTAAAGTGGCCGGTTATTACAAGGATGTGTCCCATCAGCCCGGCTGGATTTATTACGAAGGATTGAATGATACCCGCTACCGTACCGCCGCCAGCAATAACTACGCCGATATCCGCGGTTTGGAACTGACCCTGAGAAAGCGTTACGGAGACTGGTTTATGGGATTCATCAATTATACCTACGATGTGCGCAGCAGCGGTTACTTCGGACTGTTGCAATATTACGAAGACCCCAAGCTGCAACGGGAATACAATAAATTGCATCCGGTGGTATCGCGACGGTTGCCGCAACCTTACGCCTCGATGAATCTGGTCTTTTTTACACCGGAAGAATTCGGGCCGCGTGTGATGGGCTGGCATCCGCTGGATAACTGGCGGCTGACGTTGCTGGGCACCTGGCGAACCGGAAGCTATTACACCTATGTGTTGCCCGATAAGCCGGTTGTAAAAGATAATACCCAGTGGCGCGATTACTATAATCTGGATTTGAAACTGAATAAAACCTGGCGTCTGAACGATATTACGCTGGATGTCTATGTGGATGTACGCAATGTGTTAAACACACAATACATGAGTCGCGCCGGCTTTTCCGATAACTTTGACTGGCTGAATTATCTTGAATCCCTGAATTTCTCCTGGGAAGAAGGCGTGGAAAAAGGGAATGACCGCATTGGTGATTATCGTGACTGGAATGTGGCGTACGATCCGTTGGAACCCAACCCCGATAATGATCCCGAAATCGCCGCGCGTAATAAAAAACGCAAGGAAACGAAATCGTATATCGATATGCCAAATATCCGCAGTATGACTTTTTTAAATCCACGCGATATCCGCTTCGGTGTAACCATCAGATTTTAACGGAATTACACAATGAAACGTTCTCTGTTTTTCGGAATACTTTTAATAACTTCGGTAGTGTTGTGGGCTCAGGTGGATGGCAGCGCCACCCGTAAAATCCGCGCCGGCGCCCTGCAAAGCCATTTTACCGCTTACGGTTCGGAACGGGCCTGGACCGGCAGCTATTACGCGGGCATGATCTGGCCAGCCGATTATGACTTGCAGGATAACGCCGTGATTAAGCGATCCTGGCTGGCCTGCGATAATTTCACCGATGCACGGGGTATCCATTTCGACAAATACGGCATCTATTTTGCCCTGGATGATGTGGGACGCACACTCTTTCCCATGCGCCTGGATCAGTCCGCTAAGTCCGAATTACCCACTGTTTATGTGGATGGAAACGACATCAACAGCATTTATAACCGCGACATCGATCGCTACGATCCCGATCAGATCGCCGACCGTATCGTGACAAATGTGGTGAACACCTCCATGGGGCTGACCATGACGCGTCGTATTTACGCGTTTAGTCAGCAGTATCACGACAATTATTTCATCAAGGAATTTATTTTTAAGAATACAGGCAACGCCGATTACGATGACGAAATCGAACTGAATGCGGATTTGAAGGGCGTTTATGTCAGTTGGGGTGTGCGTTACAGTGTCAGTCGCGATGGCGCCCGGTTCTTAAACGGACAAAGCTGGGGGAAACATACGGTGGTCACCCGGCGTGGTGAAACCTATCCCGACCATTATACGGAAGTGCTTACGGAATCGACGCCGTTGGCTTCCCTGGACTGGCTGCGCGCCGCTTTTGCCTGGCTGGGGCAGGACAAAACCCGTTCCTATGATACCATCGGTTCTCCGGCGGTCACCTATAACGGGCGTCTTACCGCCGTGCAGCACGCGGGTATTGTAACCCTGCATGTGGACAAAAGTGTTGACGACCGTGACGATGATCCGCATCAGCCTTCCGTTTTGGGCTGGCATGCCGGCGACACCTATCCCGGCAAGGGGGGATTGGTGGCCGGTTCCATGAACGAACTTTATACCATGTTGCAGGGTAATCCGTATCAGGGCAAGGGCGGTACCGACCGCTTTGATGAAACCTATTTGCCGCAGGTGACCAATCAGGCCGATCCCTTTACCATTCACGGCGACGAAGGCGGTACCAATATCTGGTTTGTGTACGGTCCCTTCGATATCCCCTTTGGCGACAGCATCCGTATCGTTGAGGCGGAGGGCGTAAGCGGTTTGAGCCAGGTGATGGCCAATAAAATCGGTAAACGCTGGAAGCAGGCTTATCTGAACAGCAATGATAAAGGCCCGTTTGAATTGCCCGACGGCAGCACCACCGATAACAAAGATGTGTTCAAAAATATGTGGACCTTTACGGGTAAGGATTCCATCATGATGACTTTCAGCCGGGCCAAGCGAAATTTTGACAGCGGCATGTCCATCCCGCAACCGCCGGAACCGCCCGCCTTATTTGACGTGGCATCCGGCGGGGATAAAATCTTTTTAAGCTGGCAGGCCAGTCCTTCCGAATCCGAAAACGATTTTGGCGGCTATCGTATTTTCCGCGCGGTGGGTAAGCCGGATACCACTTATCAGGAAATTTTTGCTTGCGGCGCGGGCACGGATCATCCCCAACTGGTTTATGAATATCAGGATAAATCGCCGCAACGGGGTTTTCCCTATTATTATTATATTGTGGCTTTTAACGACGGCAGCAACAATACAAGCGGGGTGACCAACCCCTCCGGACCGCTGATGAGCAGTCGCTTTTTTTCACGCGGTACGGAGCCGGCCTTTCTCAAACGCCAACCGGGCGAGGCGTTAAGCGCCATCCGGGTGGTACCCAATCCCTATAACATCTCCGCGCGGGAATTTAACTTTGCCAATGAACCGAATAAAATTACGTTTTACAACATCCCCGCTTACTGTGATATAAAAATTTACACCGAACGGGGAGATTTAATTAAAACCATCCAACATCGGGATGGTAGCGGTGACGCCAGTTGGGATGCGGTAACCAGTTCCCGTCAGGTGGCGGTCAGCGGCGTTTACATCGCCTATATTGAAGTAACGCGGGATTATATGAACAGCAAGGGCGTTACGCTGTATAAAAAAGGTGATCACACCTTGCGCAAATTTGTCATTATCAGATAGAAAGGAATATATGCTGAATAGGATTTTTACTTTTATGCTTAGTGCTGTTTTTCTTTTCGGCATTAACGGGCTTAAAGCCGGTGGAAACGAGGAATTCCGGGCGGTGTGGGTGATTACCTGGGAACATATCAATCGCGATCTGAGCGCGGAACAAAATAAAGCCAACATCAGGGAAATTCTGGATAATGTCAAAAAAGCGCATATGAATGCCGTGTTGTGGCAGGTGCGACAGGGCGGTACCGCCTACTATAATTCTTCTTACGAACCCTGGGGCCGTTACGCGGGGTATCAGGACCCGGGTTATGATCCCCTGGCATACGCCATTCAGGAAGCGCATAAACGGGGTTTGGAACTACATGCCTGGTTCAATACCTTTAATATTTCCGATACCTCGCCCGGCACGCCCGCTGCGGAACACCCGGAATGGATATGCACCAATGAAGACGGTCAGACCATGACCTCATATCGCTCCGCCTCGCCGGGTTTGCAGGCGGTGCGTGATTATACCGTTAAAGTGGCCATGGAAATCGTGCGGAATTACGACATCGACGGCTTTCACCTGGATTATATCCGCTGGAATGAATACGACGAAGACGACATGAAAAACGCGCCGGTGCTGGAAGACCAACTGCGCCGACTGGATGGTACCTTTAGCGATGAACGTCTGCAAAAACTCGCCAAAGGCGCCGGAACCAAGCGTTATATCTACGATGTTGAACATCCGGCCGGGCCGACGCCTCCGGAGGGTTACGCCACCTGGGATGACTGGCGCCGGGCCAGCGTAACCACATTCGTACAGCAACTTCATGATTCCATTCAGGCCGTTAAGCCCTGGGTGCGCTTATCGCCCGCGGCATTGGGCAAATACAACGGGAGTGGCTGGAACGGTTACGAAATCGTATTTCAGGACGCGGCCTTGTGGTATAATCAGGGTTATATCGATCAGTTGATGCTGATGAGCTATCACTGGACAACCTCCGAAGGGTTTAAAGGCATGCTGGAAACCGATTGTCCGGATTGCTGGAAAGATTATACAACAGAAGGACGCAACGCCGGGCGCCTGTTTACGCCCGGGCCGGGTTCCTATGTGTTGGACGATTACAACGTCTGGGACAATCACCCGGCTATCGTCAACGCCTGCCGTGATGTGAGTTTTGTGGATGGCTTTCAGTTTTTCAGCTATGGCAGTTGGGAAAACTATGATTACTGGGAAACGGCGGGACAATCCTTTTTTGCCACGCCCACCCGTATCCGACCCTTAACGTACATGAGCACGGATATCCCTGACGCACCGTCGGTCGCACTGACTAAAACCGGTGTGCTTTCCTATAAACTGGATATTGCCGTGCCCAATTCGGATAAAGCCCGTTATGCGATCTACCGCACCACTTCCGGCGGCAGTGATGTGGATACCGATGAAATTTTGGATATTGTGTATGCCGACAGCGCCTTCAGCTATGTGGATGAGTTAAGCGGCACACAGGATTACAATGGTGTTTATCATTATTATGTTACCACTCTGAACCGTTATTGGAATCAATCCGCGCCTTCTGCGTTGGTGGCCGGCGACTCGGTATTATCCTTACCCCCCACGGTTGTGGGTACCACTCCGGCGGAAAACGGTGAAATCACCATTGGCTCGGGAATCCGTATCGACTTTTCCAAAACCATGGACAGCCGGGAACCGGACAGTATGTTGCACTTTGATCCCGACGTCGCATTCGACGCCCAATGGAATGAGGATTATAAATCCCTTTCGGTGACCTTCCCGAATTTGTTGGCCAAAAGCACGTACTATACGGTGACCATCGATTCCGTTTTACAGGACGTCAACGGAAAAATGCTGGATGGTAATGCCGACAGTACAGGCGGAGATAGTTATGTATTCCATTTTTACACCCGGGGGGATGATGATGTCCCGCCGGTTATCAGCGCTTTCTTCCCCCAAAACACCGCTTCCGCGGAAGTGGAAGATGTGTTCAATTTCTGGTTTAACGAACCCCTGTTGGAAGACAGTCTAAACAGTGACCAAATGGCTCTCTATCAGGGCAATACGCTGATCGATACCAAATACTTTTACCGAAAACAGGGTGAGCAATCTTCCCTGACCATCCAATCGACGGAACCGTTGCAGCCTTCCACCGATTATACACTCTTCCTCTCCGGCGATATTGTGGATACCTCGGGCAATGCCCTGGGCGAAACGGTTGTGAAATACATCAAAACATCGCCTTTGCATTACGCCGATAAAATGATGATTGATAATTTTTCATCCACGGGCGGCTGGTGGGACCCAAGTGGCAGTGGTTCCACAACAGGCATCC